>JAQULR010000053.1 GCA_028749205.1 Acidobacteriota bacterium
GTCTCCAGATTTCCAAACTACCTAACTGTAGACAGAATGTATGTGATCTACGGAGAGGAAGTCTGGGAAACAGGGTTTGAAGAGGAAATTCGTCCCTTAGATCAGCTCTATCTTAATCAGATTCAGATAGTGGCCAGACAAGGTCCCAGATGGCCCATAGAAGGCCAGGTCGATCTGGTGATCAGAGTGCTGGTCAGAGACAACAGTACCAAATACATCAAAGCTGTAAATCAGATGATCGGAGCGGCCTGGTAATCTCAAAAAATATCGGAAACTATGGCTGGTTTCAACAAAAATCCATAGGCGAAAAAAAGGAAACAAGAGTTTTACTAAGGAGCCTTTATTTGTTCCGGTTATTTTATCTGCATTATTTATGAATAATCCAGGTTTATAAACAGATGTGGGGCCTGAGTCGTATAATAATTAAAGGGAAATTCCTATGTTTAGTTCCATAAGGGCCTTTAGGCCCGATTAAATTAAAACAGACCTTTGGGAGGTTTATCCATGAGATATAAGCATAAACAGATTAAGAGGTCTTGGTCAGGCCACATCTTAATCTTAAAGAAAATGCTTTATATTTTATTGCCATTATGTTTGATTACTGTTCTATTTATTTTTGCTATCTCATTATTCAACTCAGCCTCACCAGTTGCGGCTGCCGGCCAGAAGCCTCAACTGAAAATGGTTCCGGAACTAACCATCGGTCAGGAAGACGGCGATGAAAACTTGATGTTCGCACATATTGCCTATATCGATGTCGATGCCCAAGGCAATATTCACGTTCTGGACACCAAAAATCGCCAGCTCAGAATTTTTAGCGAGGAAGGGCAGTTTCTCCGCAGCATCATAATTTCCCCGGGCCAGGGGCCTCAGGAACTAACGCAATTTTCTGGAATGGCCGTAACTCCTTCTGGAAAGGTTTTCATAAACGGCAACCGGAAAATGATCCTTTATGATTCAGAAGGTAATTATCTCAGAACTTTCCCGGTAACTTTCCACGTCAGTTGTATTGGCTCCCCCGGGACAGAAGAAATAGTCGGGATAGGCCCTAACGACGGCAAAATTCTCCATATCTTTAACGAAGAAGGTGAAATCCCGGCTTCCTTCGGAGAGGTATTCGATGTTCCTAAAGATTTTGAGCCGATGAAAATGATGCCGATGTTCGGAGCTCCCCTCGTTTTCTCCTGCTCTAAGGATGGCCGGATATTTGTCCTGAACCCTCACCGCTATGAATTCCTGGTATTCAAAGACAGACAGCTTGAAGCCACCATAAGAGGAACCAGCGAGATTTTTCAGCCGATTATCCAGAAAGGCCGGGCTTTCATTTCAACAGCCGCCTCTATCCTGCCCGCCGGAGAATTCATTCTGGTCTACTTCAGTTCGTACCAAAATACTTCCAACATTGCTGATATCTTCTACAAGGGAAAGAAAGTTGGAAGCCTGGAGCTTCCCGGCCAACTGAAGGCTGTAGATTACCAGGGAAAACTTTATCTGGTAGAGGAACAAGAATATCCCAGAATCATCCGCTGCTCCATTGCCAGATGAAAACAGGGGACACAAATTTGTGTCCCTATTTTTGCGAATCATATCGCGACTCTTCCCCAATCAGTGATTGTTTTTCTGCAGACCTGTCCCTTTTTATGATTAAGCCAGCTTATTATAATGATAAGATGTAAGAGATAGAGGAACAAGCTGATGAGAAAAGCAGAAACCAGGTCATCCCAGGCCAGGTATTCCCGGTCTGACCACAGGGCTCTTCTTGAACTGCGCCAAAAGGTCATTTCTCTAACTTCCGAAGCCATGCTCCGAGATGCCTATTATGTCCGAGAACAAGTCATCAGGTTTTTCTCTTCCAGCCTACCCCGGAAAAATCCAGAAAAAGCCTTAGGAATTCTGCTCAATCTACAAAGAAGGTTACAGAAATCAGCAGAAAAAAAATCGATCCGAGGGAAGAAAAAACCACGCCTTTCATATCATTATGAGTTACCTATCACCAGACACCGCCAGGAGATAATCCAAGCTATTAAGGAAAATAAGGTGGTAATCGTCTCGGGTGAAACTGGCTGCGGTAAGAGCACCCAGCTGCCGAAAATGTGTCTAGAAGCAGGCCAGGGGTTGGCTGGCAAAATCGCCTGTACCCAGCCCCGCCGCCTGGCGGCCATGACTATAGCTCACAGAATATCAGAAGAACTTAGCCAATCCTTAGGTCAAGCTGTGGGCTATAAAATTCGCTTTGAGGACAGGACTTCACCTGACTCTTACATAAAGATTCTTACCGATGGGATGCTCTTAGCTGAAACTCAAGCAGACCGGTTACTCACCGAGTATGACACTATTATTATTGACGAGGCTCATGAACGCAGTTTGAATATAGATTTCTTAATCGGTTGGTGTCGCCAACTCATCGAAAGGCGTCCGGAACTCAAACTTATCATTACTTCGGCTACTCTGGAGGTAGAAAAATTTGCTAAGGCTTTTAACAACTCGCCGGTCTTTCAGGTCAGCGGCCGGCTCTTCCCGGTAGAAGTTATCTACTTTGAACCAGAACCAACCAGTCAGAAAAAAGAAGAACCAGACTATGTCGACTTAGCAGTACAGGCAGTAGAGTTTATAAAAGAGGAAAAATCGCCTGGCGATATTTTGATCTTCATGCCCACCGAACAGGACATTCTGGAAACATGTCAGCGGTTAAAAGGGAAAAATTTTCCAGGCTCGGTTATCCTGCCATTATTCGCCCGCCTGCCGGCTCATCAGCAAAAACAAATCTACCAGCCCAAAGAAGGGAAAATCGTGGTGGCTACTAATGTGGCTGAGACCTCTCTGACTATTCCAGGTATTCGTTATGTCGTGGATACCGGTTTGGCCCGTATCTCCCAGTATCAGCCCTCATCTGGCATTCACAGCCTGCCGATTCTGCCGATCTCCAGAGCCAGTGCCGAGCAGAGAAAGGGAAGATGCGGCCGAGTAAGTCAGGGCCTATGTCTTAGACTCTATTCTGAAGATGATTTTCAATCCCGTCCAGAACATACGCCGCCGGAAATACTTCGCAGCAATCTGGCTGAAGTTATCTTGCGCCTGCTGGACCTAAATTTGGGCGACCCCTTGAAATTTCCCTTTCTCGACAGGCCGACCCTCAGAGGAATCCGAGATGGTTATAGAACCTTAGTCGAGCTAGGAGCTGTAGAAAAAGACGAATCTGGCTATAGGTTAACTGACCTGGGGAGAAAAATGGCTCACTTGCCCCTTGACCCGCGCTTAGCCCGGATGCTGCTCGAAGCAGAGAACAGAGATTGTCTCAAAGAAGTAGCCATCATTGCGGCAGCCCTCAGCATCCCAGACCCGAGACTTCGGCCTCTGGACCGAGCTGCTGAGGCTGACCGGGCTCAATCAGTCTTCCGGCACCCGGAATCTGATTTTCTAACTCTGATCAATCTCTGGGAAGCAATGCCGACCGCCTTCCAGGGAGAGGTCTCCAGCCAGAGTCTTAGAAAATTCAGCCGTGATTACTTTCTTTCTTACAATCGCCTGAGGGAATGGCTCTTCGTTCATGAACAAATTTTGGAAATTCTGAAAGAACAGAAAATCAAAATTTATCCAGCTAAACCACCTCACGAGACCACCAACCATTACACTGCAATCCACCAATCAATCCTCAGCGGATTTATTTCCCACTTAGCCGTTCAGAAAGAAAAAAAACTGTACCAGGTGGCCCGCGGGCATGAAGCTAGCCTCTGGCCAGGCTCGGCACTCTTTAAGAAGCCGGCCTCCTGGGTGGTAGCCGCAGAGCTGGTCAAAACTAACCGCCTATATCTGAGAACCGTAGCACGAGTCAATCCAGCCTGGGTTGAGGAACTGGCTCCCCACCTTTGTAATTATTCCTATGAGGACCCTTACTGGGATAAAGACCGCGGAGAAGTTAGAGCCAAAGAGCTGGTATCTATTTTTAATAATCTGGTAATAATCTCCGGCCGTAATGTCTCCTTCGGGGGCCAGGACCCGGAAATTGCCCACCAGATTTTCGTAGAAGAAGCTTTGGTAAAAAATCAGGTGAACAGAGAATTGGCTTTTCTGGAACACAACCAGCGCCTGATTGGCCGAATCCGCCTTTTTGAAGAAAAGCTTCGGCAGAGGAATATTCTTATCCCTGAACAACACCTTTTTGATTTTTATTCTAACCGGCTCCAGGGAGTTTATAATTTGACCGAGCTGGACAAAAGAATCAAAAATGCTGGTAGCGATGACTTCCTCAGGCTGGAAGAAGAAAACCTTTATTTTACCAGGCCACCACAAGAGCTACTGGAAAAATTTCCTGATAGTATCAAAGTCCTTGGGCATATCTATCAATTAAGATACCGGTTTTCTCCCGGCGAGGAGGACGACGGAGTAACAATTCTGGTACCAAGAGGGCTGATTAACAATATTCCAGAAGATTTTATGACCTGGCCGGTACCAGGACTTATAAGGGAAAAAGTGGAAGCCTGTCTCAAGGCTCTGCCAAAAGAATACCGGAAGCTCCTGCAGCCTCTTTCAGAAAAAGCTGAGTTGATTGCCAGAGAGTTAAAGCCGGGTCCGCGCTCTTTTTTTACGGCTCTAACTACGGTATTAAAAGAAAAGCTACAGGTAGATATCCCTGGGGATATCTGGGGCAAGCTGGATCTTCCTCGTTACCTGAAGATGAGAATAACTGTATTGAATGAAACTGGAGAAGAAATCCTAAGCAGTCGTGATCTAGGATTTCTAAAAAAAATGATTAGCTCCAGGTCTGGCCAGTTGGCTCAAGAAAACTCTCCAGGCTGGAAAGAAGCCAGAGCCAGGTGGGAAAGGCAGGGTCTTACCGGCTGGAAAGAAGACCTGCCTGAAATTCCTGAAGAAATAACTATAGATGATTTTCTAAAAGTCTACCCAGCCCTGACTCTTTGTGGAGAAAAATTTGAATTAAAGCTCTACCAAACCCGGGCTGAGGCTAATAAAGCTCACTCAGAGGCTATAGAGGTTATTTTGGCCAGACATTTTCAGAAGGATTTGAATTTTATCCTGAGAAGTTATTCGTTCTCGGAAACAGCCAGACCGATAACTCTGTTTTTTGGAGGAGAATCTTCTTTAAAAAATAGTATCATGGCGCGAATCAAAGAAGAAGTTTTTCGGAAAAATTTCAGGAGCTTGCTGGAACTACAATCTTTTATGAGAGAAAGTGCCCTAAAGCAGCTTTTTGAAAAAAGCCACCAGATATTCACTGCTGTCCTGGAGCTCCTTCAAGAATACCAGAAAACCAGAAACCTTATCCAGGAGATGAGGAAAACCAGGGAAAAATTGGGAGTGAGCTCATCTCTGCCTGACCGGCTTAAGGACGAGCTGGAACAATTAGTCCCTCGAGATTTTCTGGAGGTCTACCCTTTTGAATTTTTGAGGCGCTTGCCCCGGATCGTTCAGGCTTTGGGATTAAGAGCAGAAAGGGCCAGGCTGTCAGCAGAAAAAGACCTGGCTAAGACAGCTCAAGTTGAGCCCTTCCTGGAAGGATATGAACGGCTTAAGAAACAGGCCGACAAAAATCCAGATCCCAGGACAGAAGAACTGCTTTTCAAGCTGCGCTGGATGATTGAAGAATTTAAGATTTCTCTTTTTGCTCCAGAAATAAAAACTGCCTTTCCGGTCAGTGCTAAAAGGCTAATGGCTAAAATCAAAGAAATAGAAGCAGCGATTGAAGGTTAAAGTCAAAATTGAATAACAAGGGACAGCCGCCAGGACCTCCTCTGGAATCGTTCTTACCAAGACGGCAACCTTGACTAAAATTATCAGGGCATAATATACTCCCTGGAGTGAAAAAAGAAGATTTGCCCCGAATCTGGGAAATAGATTTTCTTCGCGGCCTGGCGATTATCTTGATGGTCGGCTATCATCTTCTCTATGATCTCGGGGATTTTGTCGGGATAAGTAAATTCCTCGGTTTTTCTACTGATCTGTCAACTCCGGCCTGGCTGGTTGCCCAGCATTTCTTTGCCGGCTTGTTTGTTTTCTTATCGGGGATTAGCTCCAATTTGAGCCGGAACAACTTCCGTCGCAGTCTTAAGTATTTGGCAGTGGCTTTGATAATAACCCTGGTGACGTATCTTTTTGATCCCCCTTCTGCCATATATTTTGGAATAATCCATTGTTTAGGTGTATCAGTTATTATCTACAGCCTGGCTTTTAAAAAAGCCCGGCCAGTATTCTGCTTGTTGACAGGAATATTAATTATCGGCCTGACCTCCCTACTTCCTTCTCTTAACAGGGCTCTATCCTTAGAATCTAACTGGCTACTGCCGCTTGGAATACACAGCCTGGGCTTCGCTTCGTATGATTACTTCCCCCTTATTCCCTGGTTTGGTGTATTCCTTGCCGGTGTAGCTGCCGGTCGTTGGTTTTATACTTCAAAAAAGAGCCTTATTCCCCGGACTCCTCCAGAAAACTTTATTAACTGGTGTGGTCGTCACTCTTTGCTCATTTATCTTCTTCACCAACCGATCATAATAGGAGTTCTTTACCTTCTTGGGTATGTCACCCTCTTCTAACCTGCGCTCTCCCTAAAATATGAATTAGCTATCAAGCCAGCAAACAGAAGAAAAAGCTCAACAAACCAGTGAGAGCATATCAATCACCAGAAAGCCCTCATCGTAGGTACAAAGATGACTGGTAAATTCTGATAGACCTTTGATCCGAAACTCCACCTTTTACCATCCAGGTAAGCAACGGGCTTTGTCCTATGGAGACTTTAAAGCCCTTTTATCAGCTTCTGAAAATCGTTCTTTTTGAGCAGCTTTTCCATTTCAAAAAACTGCTTCAATAATTGGTTAACTTCCTGCACAGGACGTCCACTGCCTCTGGCAATTCTGGCCCGGCGCCGACCATCTATTATTCTGGGGTTGTCACGTTCCTCCAGAGTCATAGAATTAATGATGGCCTCGAAATAGACCAGTTTTTTATCATCCACTTCCAGATTCCCCATTTTCCGGAAGGGACCGGCTTTGGGTAAAAGATCCAGCAAGCCCGAAAGACTACCCATCTTCTTCAGCTGGATAAGTTGCTGGCGAAAATCTTCCAGAGTGAATTGCTGTTTCTTGATTTTTTTAGCGATTTCTTCTGCCTGTTTCAAATCAGCTTCTTGTTCAGCTTTCTCTATCAAGCTCAGAATATCGCCCAGGCCCAAGATCCGGGAAGCCATCCGGTCTGGGTGAAAGATCTCCAACTTATCAAATTTTTCACCAAGGCCGACGAACTTAATCGGCTTTTGGGTTACATAAGCAATCGACAAGGCTGCCCCACCCCGGGCATCACCATCGAGTTTAGTCAGGATAATGGAAGTCAGACCGATCTTCTCATCGAAAGCTTGGGCACTTCTAACCGCATCCTGACCGGTCATAGAATCGCCAACATAAATGACCTCAGTTGGCTCTAAGATTTCTCTAACCAGGCGTAGTTCCTTCATTAAATCTTCATCAATGTGGAGGCGTCCCGCCGTATCCACGATCAACGGTTCATAGCCATGGTTTCTGGTAAAAGTAACCAGCTCTTTCAGGGCTTCAGCTGGA
>JAQULR010000021.1:0-3855 GCA_028749205.1 Acidobacteriota bacterium
ATTTTCCTAATCCAGTTATAATCAGCTCAAGAGAAAGACTGAACTACTAAGGAGGCTCAGCAAAATGAAGCCGGTTGATATTTTCCCCTCCATTCCTGAGCTAAACCCCCGGATTTTCTGATGCCGGAGTAAAAAAATTTACTAAAGTGAGAAAATTTTGCTCTTTCTAACATCTATAATAAATATCTTGAGATAATTCAGGATATCACCCGGAAATTGAAACTAACATGACTGCGCGGCAGAAAAAAGAAAGGGAGTTCCAGAAAATCATTGACGAGTTTTCCTCTTATATCCGCTGTCTTATTTTCAAATACAACTTAAGTAAACTGGGACTCGACCCGGAGGACTTGATTCAGGAGATCCGGCTTAAACTCTGGAAAATTATTGATGATGAGAAAAACATCTCCAATCCGGCGTCTTATATAAGGAAGGTGGTGGAGTCAGCAGTGATCGACCAGATCCGTAGAATCAGAAAGGAAGAAGAGATCTTTATTACTGAAAAGAAAAAGTTGATTTCTGAGTTTGAACCCAAAGCCAGTTCTTATCAAGATCAGACCGGCTCCTTAAAAGAGTATGTCCTGAAAGCTGCCGATAAATTGCTGGATTCTCGAAAGCTGGTGGTCAAGCTCTATCTGCTGAACATGAGCCTGCCTGAAATCTCGGACTATCTCCATTATAGCTCGGCCAAAACTCGAAACCTTCTCTACCGGGGTCTGGCAGATCTGAAAATAATTCTGAAAGAAATGGGATTTAACCATGAAAAGACCCGAAAATAAAATAAAAAAGATATTTAACTCTGAAAACCTGCAGCCCATGGCAGTCTCTCGGGGAACCTGCCCGTCGCCAGAAGAACTGGTTTTTTCTTTTAACTCGGAAGCTCCTAAGGAACTTAAGCAAAGAATAATAGATCATGTCATCACCTGCCCGGCTTGTCAGAGAGAATTTGAACTTGCCCGGGGCTCCCGTCAGTTTATCCAGAAACTCGAAAAAAAAGTTGGTTCCAAAAAGTCTAATCGAGCCCATAAGAAAGGCTGGTTTCTTTTTTCTGTCCCGCCATTGTGGAAAGCTATCTCGGCTTCTTTCCTATTACTGGCGGTTCTGTCGGCCATTTATCTTGGCCTGGCCCACTGGAACGATCTCAGAATCGAAAGACAGGCCAACCCCATTGAGGTCCCGGTTCTAACCGAGGAGATAAGCTGGCCCCAACCTGCAGCTATAAAACTCGGCTGGGAATCTCCGGTTAAAGCTCGTTTTTACCAGGTAGAAATTTTTGACCAGAATATGTATCTCGTCTGGCAGAGTCCTCCAGTTAGCGAAAATAGTTTGGAACTTCCTGATTGGCTGCTGGAATCCTTAAAAGACTATCAATATTTTTTCTGGCAGCTAATTATCTTCACGGCTGAAAAAAGAACAATTGAATCTCCAGTTAAAAAGGTTAAATTGCCGGTTCAGTAAATTGGTCGGGCGTTCCCCATCAGGATGAAACCTGCCCAGTAATACGGATGGGATTTAGAACTGGCTATCATTTTCAGCTTAGCTCTTCTTAAAGCTTCATCTTTACTCTGGCCAGACAGAAGATTCTTATAGAATTCCACCATCAGCTCTTGAGAGGCCCGGTCACTAACTGACCACAAGGAAGAAATCACGGCCTGGCTGCCAGCCAGTAAAAAAACCCTCGGTAAGCCGACAATCCCTTCAGTCTTCTCTATGCTCCCCCGGCTGCTCTGGCAGGCTGAAAGCACCACCAGTTCAGCTTTAAGCGGTAAGCTGTAGATTTCTCTGACCGTCAGAAAGCCATCCTCCTGGCTGCTCTTATCGGCAGCCAGAATCAGCGAAGACCGCTGAGGAAATTCCTCGCTGATTAACCCGTGGCAGGCAAAATGAAGAATCCGGTATTTGGTCAGATCGATTTTTTTAAGATTGTCTTCCGTAGCCTTCTTTTTCAGAAAAAGGTCATAGCGGTTTTGAGGAAAAAGCCTGGCCACCTGTTGGACTTCTTGCTGGGAATAAGGCAACGCCTTAAGGTTCAGGTCAGCCCGGGCCAGGGGGCCCTCCATAAAATAAAGTCTGGCTTTTAGCTGCTGATTGACTCTGGAACCTGAATAAGGATTGCCAAAACCCAAAAATTCCTTTTCCGATCTAATCAACGGCTGACTGGTTTGTGGATGGCTAAGGGCGGCAATCGACGGACTATAATAAATCCTGAAGTTTTCTATAAGATAGCTCTGTTTGCCATCCGGAACCAAAGTTAAAATCAGAGTTTCAAAAGGCAGATAATTCAGGAGCCCGTCGGGGATTATGATTAAAGCCTCTGTTCCCTCAAGATCCATTTCTGACACTGGAAGCAACAACCTGGCAATTCTGCTTCCAGCCAGGTTCAGGTCTTGCTCAGCCACCTCGGGTTCAGAAAGTAGCTTCAGATATAGCTTAATTGACCTTTCTATTTCCTTCTCTCCAGCCAACTTAACAATCTTGAAATCACTCTGACTGGTAAGAAAACAGTAGGATTCCTCCGGGCCAAGATGATAATCAAGAATAAGCTGCTTCTGATTTAAAAATCCTTTCTGAATGACTTCAAGTTCAGTCCTACGAGCCCGGTCTCCATTGGCCTTACCTTCAGTGCCGTTCCCCAAAAGCCTCAGGTAACGGTACTCAAGTTCCATAAACCGGTTGGAAGACAATTCATCCCGGAGGTTATCTGGCCTGCTTAGAAAATCGTTGATCGTCCGGTCAAGCTCAATCAACTCTTGAGGGTAATTAGTTGGTTTTATGCCCATCTCGTATCGGTTCATTTCCTCCTGAAAGACCCGGGCTTTTATCCGGTTGGCGGTAGAAAAAATCAGCTCATCTAACTCCCGGCTGGATCGATTTTTTCTCAAGCAGACTGAGGATCGGATCAAACCTTCGTAGACCTCTCTTTTCCCCCGGTCAAAATTCAGCCGATAAAGATCAAAAGTTATATTTTCCCGTATTTTGCTTAAAGCCTCTAAAGCTTTTTCGTAGGTCCTAAAGGCTCTTTCATAATCTCCCCGCTTTTCATAACATTTAGCCAGGCCAGAGTAGTTTCTCCAGATTTCCGGCCAGTAATCGGCTCTCAGGGCAGCTTCAAGAGCTTGTTGGAATAATTCTTTTGCCTGGTTGACCTGATTCTTTTTTAATCTTATAGTTGCCAGGTTGTTAAGAGAAGATACGATGACTTCTTCGTCTTTAAGTTCCAGCCCCAGCTTCCAGGCTTGCCGACAGAAGTCTTCTGCCCTGACCGGGTCTTCTTCGAGCAAAACATAACCCAGATTGTTAAGCACTCTGGCTTCCAGGTCTTTAAATTCTGCCTGGCGGCTGAGCTTCAGGGCAGTGGTTAACAACTGTTTAGGACGGTCTTTTTCTAAATAGTTATTCTTATTTTCCCCATTCTTATACAGGGAAAGCGCCAAACCATAAGATAAAGAAATAATAGTAGCCAGGTCGTCCCCTTTTTGGTAAAGTTCCAGCGCTCTTTCCATATAATAGGCAGACATCTCATAAAGACCAAGCCGATAACTGGTGTCGGCCAGGTTAAGCAGAACCACCGGTTCTTTTTCAAGAAGATTTTCTCTCTCGGCGACAATCAGGGCTTGATCAAAAAAATCATAGCTCTTCAATATTTCTTTTTTATATGAATAATAATACCCAATATCATTAAGGGATCTTAATATTTCATAATGGTTATTTAGACTTTCGGCAATCCTCAGGGCTTTTTGATTAATGCCTAAGAAATAATCTAATTTCCCCTGGTGCCAATAAACAAAGCTCCATTGCCTGAGGCATTTTAAGGTCAGGTCATCCATCCCTCTGGCTTCAGCCAGCTTAATGGCAGCT
>JAQULR010000021.1:3955-14136 GCA_028749205.1 Acidobacteriota bacterium
GAGTAATGAGTAAAATCTGAGACTCCCAAAGGAAAGGCAATTAATCCAGACGCTGGCGGCCTTGGTTTATTCTCATTATCAACCCGATTTTTTGAGGTTTAAATTTTTTCTTCCGACGAGCCTCAGCCACAGTTACTCTCCCAGGCTCCTCCAGAAGAGTTAGCCTCTCATTAAGCCCTCTTTCTTAAGAGGAATATTCAGGTTTGAGTTTCCAGCTCCTTAGGGCAAAAACCGGAGGCAATTATCTAAGAAATTATAAGTCTGGCGCTCTCAAGAAAATCATCCGACGGCTGACAAAAAAATTCTATCTCCGTTCTCAATCAGGAGTAGTCCTGGCCTGGTAGTTGAATTTTTTAAGCTTTTGAATGATATCAATAATAATATCTTCCTTGGTTAGCTTAAGAACTTCTTCAGGCTTTACTTCCGGCAGGAAGCTCTTCTCTTCCTCTACCAGGGGAGCCTTCTGATTTTTCCGCCCAGCCGTTTTGAGTACCAGCTTCAGCTCCAGAGAATTAGAAGGCAGGAGAATAGTATAGTGGAAGTTATCAATCCGGCTCTGAGGAAAATTAATCTGGAGATGGATGAACTTATCCTTCTTCCAGTCATACTTTATCCTGACGGCTCTGGCCTTCAGGGTATTTTCCAGCGCCTCAAAAGCCGGTTCAACGATGAACTCACAGAGCTGGTTAAAATGGTCTTTGGCTTCTTGCTGGTATTTCTCGATAATCCTCAAGCCTTCAAAATAGCGATTAAGTTCTTTAAGCCACTTTTCTTCTTTCATCTTCCCATCTCCATCGTTTAAATCTCATCACTTTTGACCAATAATTTCAACCCTTCAAGCAAAGATGTTTTAGAGCATTTCCGGTTACCTCGAAGGCTTTCAGATAAAGCTTCACTTTCACTTTGGTTATTGTTATGGTAAATATTATTAGGATTCAGTTGATGACTCTGCCATTTTTTGCTCTTCATCGGCCTTCCAGGTCGGGCGTTTTTTTTACTCTTTTCGGGGGTCTTTTTTTCATCTTTCTATTTATTTTATTTCAACAGGCCCTCTTTCCGCAAGAACAGACCTCCGCCATTTCAGATGTAGAAAAAAGAATCAACCAGATAGACCAACAAATTTCCAACCTGAAATCACGCTTGAAAGAAGAAGAAAAGAGAGAAGGCTCCTTGTTATCCTCTTTAGAAAAGATCAGGTTGAACAAGAAGCTGTTGCAGAATGAAATTGCCGCCATCAATCTGAGGCAATCATTAGCCAATCAGGAACTTAATGAACTAAAAAAGAAACTGGCTACTACCCAGAAGACCCTGCAAAAAGAAAAAGGGTCCATGGATAAAATTTTAGTTACCCTCTACCGGTTTGGCCGGCTGGATTTCATGCATTTTTTCTTAAGAGCCGATAATCTGGAAACTTTTCTTAGAGAAAGCAAAAACCTGTCTTTTCTGGCTCGCCATCAGGAAGAGGCCATCAATAATTATCTTAAAACTCTGGCCGAGCTGGAGGCTATGGAAAAAGAAGTTCAGGAAAAAATAGTGGTGATTAATTCCCTGCTCCAGGAGGCCAAAACTAAACAGGCCAGACTGACTGAGGAAGAAAATAAAAATCAGAAATTATTAGCCGAAATCAAAAAGAATAAATCGACTTACCAGAAGATGATGGCTGAGCTTCAGGAAAGTTCCGAAGAGCTCCAGAAACTTTTGAAGCGACTGCAAGCTCAAGAGATTTCCTTGCCCTCTCCCTTTATCCCACTGAACGAGCGAAGGGGCCAGCTACCCTGGCCAGTGAACGGAAAGGTAACCAGTAGATTCGGAAAAGAAAGGCACCCAAAATTTAATACAGTTACCGTAAACAACGGAATAGAAATTGTGCCCACCAGCCGGGATAAGACCATCAAAGCTGTCCACGGCGGCCGGGTGGTCTTCGCTGATTACTTTCAGGGTTATGGAAATCTGATCATTATTGACCATGGACTCTCCTATCACACTTTATATGGTCACTGCGCCAACTTCTTGGTACAAAACGGAGACCTGGTCAAGCCCGGCCAACCACTGGCCGAAGTCGGAGATTCGGATTCTCTTAATGGGGAGTGCCTTTATTTTGAGATCCGTCATAAAGCTCAAGCAGTCGATCCCTTGAAATGGCTAAAGAGATGATGATAGAATCTATTAGAATTTAAATGGAATTTAAGATGAAAACTAAGAGAATCAATATTTATCTTATAGTCATTTGCCTGTTGTTGGTCACAATTTTGCTGACCGACAAGAAATTTCTGCCGGCTAAAAGCCAGTTTTCTCAGTTCAGCCCGGGCCACGCCGAGCTAATCAGCACAGTCATGGGTTTGATCCGAACAGATTATTTAGAAGAACCTAATCCGGTTCGAATTACTGAAGGAGCTTTTAAGGGTCTGGTTAATTCTCTCGATCCGCTGAGTGCTTATCTGGATAAAGACCTGGCTGCAAAATACTTGAACCGCCAAGAACCAGTCAAAGGAACCGGTCTGGTAATCTACAAAAAATACGGGCTTTTCCCCATCGTAACTGCCATTATGGAAAATTCACCAGCTTCCAAAGCCGGCCTGAAGATAGGGGATAATATCAGCGCCATCGATGATCGAAATACTATGAATTTCAGTTTGTTAGAAACTAATCTTTTACTGGAAGCTGACCCTGAGATAGATACCAAGCAGCCGGTTAAACTTAGAGTTCTCCGAGGAAACGACACTCTCGAGGTTGAGGTCAGCAGGAATTTCACTTTCCCTAATTCTTTTATGGCAAGTGATAACCCTTCAGGCCTGTTCATAATTCATCCTGAGATAATCTATCAAGGGCTCACTCCGAAAATCCAGAAGGCTTTGACCGCCCGCCTTAGAAAGAAACCAGAACCAAAGGCCGTTGTTCTAGACCTCAGGGGCTGCTGGACAGGAGATTATGAGGAAGCCCGAAAGCTCATCAACCTTTTTCTTAAAGCTGAAGAAGTTGGCTATTTGGAATCAAGAGAGGAGAAACAAGCTTTATCCTGTCCCGATAAGCCGGCCTTCCCAGAGGTCAGACTTACTATCTGGGTGGACCAAGCCACCTGTGGGCCAGCTGAGATGGTCGCTGGGGTGTTGAAAGATTTCCAAAGGGCCAGGACGGTCGGTTTGAACACTCCTGGTCTGGTTGGGATTCCGGAAAACTTTCCCTTATCTGATGGCAGCTTGGTAGTTATGACTACAGCTATATTTACCTTAAAGTCAGGAACCAGACTTTGGGAAAAAAGCCTTCCTCTTGACGCCAGAATTTCTTATTCAGAAAACCTGGAAAAAGCTTATGCCGATAAAACTATTGAGCTGCTCCAGTCGAAAAATTGATGAAGCCGAGAAACCTGAGAATAAAACCAGCTAAATCTTTAAAAGAACAGCTCTTTTTTCTATCCGCCGGTCTGGCAGTTCTGGCCATTATTTCAGCCGTCTGGCTGGATTACCTAAGCTTCAGCCAACAGGATATTTCCTACCTACCTTGGGCCTCGACTACCAGGAAGGACAGTCAAACTGAGCTTTCAGCCTCCGACCCTCAGGATTCTCTGGCGGGTTTTCTGCGTCAAAAGCTGGAGCAGGCTGGTTTACCCCCCGAATCAATCTCAGAAGAGCTGACCAAAGAAGACCAAACTTATATCTTAGTTAGAACCACCGCTAAGGAATACAGAAGAATAAAAGATGATTTTCTTAGAGCTCTGAAGGATAAAAAGATTAAGACCAGTCTGCGAGAACAAACCACCGATACCGGAGAGGTCCTGGTGACAGTTGAACTAACGCAGAAATCAAGACTCAGAGGCTATGTAGTCTTTCGTTGCCCTCAACCTGCATTAGCCAATGAGCCGCAGAAAATACCTGCCATCCCGGAAAAGGAAAAACCAGTTTCTAAAGTGGCCCTGGTTATCGATGATCTGGGTGAAGACCTGAACTTTCTAAATGAACTGGCTGCCCTTAACCTTCCCCTGACCGTGGCCATTATCCCTGAGGCTCCTCTGGCTCAAGAAAGCGCCGAGCTGGCCGCCAAAAATGGTCTCGAGGTTATAATCCACCTCCCTTTGGAAGCTTTTAATATGCAGATCAGCTCGGCTGGAGCTGATGGGCTGATAACCACTTCGATGAGCGTGAAGGAGGTCCGCTATATCCTGGAAAGAGATCTGAGCCTCCTGCCTCAAGCCAAAGGTCTGAACAATCACATGGGCTCCAAGGCCACTGCTGATGAAGCCCTGATGGAAATTATCATGACCTTTCTTAAAGACAAGAATCTGTATTTTTTAGATAGCCGGACCAGCCCTAAAACAGTGGCTTACGATCTGGCCATAAAGAAAAAAGTACCGGCAGCCTCGAGGCAGGTGTTTCTTGATGCCGATGAGGACCGAAACAAAGTAGAAGACAGGATGAATGAGCTTTTTAACCTAGCTCGAAAAAATGGCCAGGCCATAGGGATAGGGCATCCCTATCCTGAAACTCTAAAGGTTCTAAAAACTTATCTTCCTAAGGCTAAAGAATATGGGTTGAAGGTGGTGCCGGTCTCAGAGTTAGTCAAAAGGTAACCTCCTGGCAGCTTTTAACCCAGTCTGGCCCAGAGATGTCCTGCTTTAAAAAGGTCATTTCCAAGAGTTCCCTTTGTGGTTAGAGCTAACACTTGTTTGGATTATAATTATCAAGATATATCTTCTTTTTTTTAGCCAGCTTTTTTCCATGAATAATGCAGGTTTATAAAATTTTTGCTATACTATTTGGGGCAGGGCGAAAGGTCGTTTTAGGCTCCAGGTACCCTGACCATCACCCAAGCGGTTAAATTAAGGTGCTTAAAGTCAAAAATTACTTTTCCCTTGGAGGGAGAAAATGAAAAAACTTATGGTCTCAGTTTTGATCTCTGGTCTGGTAGTCTCAGCTCTTTTTCTGCCAGCCTGCAAACAAATGTCTACCGAAGAGCTTAAAAGCTCTATGGAAATAGTAGAGGTAGAAACCAAGTGGGTAAGCAAGGAATACCGGGCTTGGCCCCCAAAACTGGTTCTGGTTCCAGTCATCTCCTTCCGGGTTAAAAATATCAGCGACCAACCTCTCACCTATATTAATTTCAACGCCATTTTCAAATTCAAGGGTGAGACTAAAAACCTAGGAGATAATTTCCTGGCCGCTATCCGGAAAGAGCCTGTCATGCCGGGAGAAGTTAGTGAGATAATTACTTTGAAGAGCAATTATGGGGTAGAGGGTAAGAATCTTGATTCTTTTAAGAACAATCCCTACTGGAAACCGGTAGTCGTTCAGCTCTTTGCCAGGTCTGCTGGCTCAGACTTTGTCCTGTTAGGAGAATGGGAAGTATCCAAGGAGATAGATTTCAAAGAAGACGAACCAGTTATTCCTTCAATCGAGGAAAAAAAAGAAGGAGGGAAATGACCCCTGGCCTTTAAGGCTGGAAAAAGAAAGGACAAGAATAATGGACGCAATTCTGCCGAAGCAGCTTTTTTTAACCAAAGGCAAAGGACAGCACCAACAAAAACTGGTCAGTTTTGAACTAGCCTTAAGGGAAGCGGGGATTTCGCCTTTTAATTTAGTAAGAGTTTCCAGCATTTTCCCCCCATACTGCCGGCTGGTCAGCCGGGCAGAAGCCCTCAAAAAATTAAAGCCGGGCCAGATAGTTTTTCTGGTGATGAGCGAAAATGAAACTGACGAAGCTCATCGTCTTATCTCAGCCTCTATAGGTCTGGCCATCCCCCATAATCAAGAAAAACATTATGGCTATCTGGCTGAATATCAGGGCTTTGGAGAGAATGAAAAAGAAGTTAGAGCCCGGGCCGAAGAATTAGCCGCTGAGATGCTGGCTACGAAAATGGGCCAGGCTTATTCCAGCCAAAACTTCGAGCCTGGCCAGGAAAATTACTACCGCCTTTCAGAACAACTAACCGTTGCCACCCGGAGCATATCTCAGATAGCTCCTGGAGCCGCCGGCTTATGGACTACAGTAATAGCGGCGGCTGTTTTTGTCACCTGACCGGGATTACTTGTGAATAATTCAGGTGAAAATAATTAAAAGGCTTAAGGCGACGGCCAAAGCTGTAGAATCGATCAGAGGTTTAAAGGGTTAGGATTCAGGATTTTGATAAAGCTTTCTTCCTTTAATTTTTTGACATATTCATTAATTTTTTGATTCCTTATTTGCAGATAGAGCTTCTGCTCAATTTCTGCTCTGGCCTGATCAAAACTTTTTTGGTAGCTGTCTTTTTTTTCTTCCAGTTTGACCAGATACCAGCCGTTTTTGGCTTCGATCCAGTCAGATATATCTCCCACTTTAAGCTTTTCTACAACCTGCTCGATGTTCTGTTCCAACTCACCTTTTTTGAAAAATCCGAGGTCACCACCATTTTCTTTAGGACCTTCTGAATATTCTGTTACCAAGTCTTCAAAAGAAGATCCACTCTTAAGTTTAGCTGAAATTTCATTTCTCCTCTCTTCGAGAAGAGAGGATGGATTGTTAAGGCCAGAAAGATAGATAGCTTTAATCCGGAATTCTGGAGGGACGATAAATTCTTCTGGGTGTTCTTTATAATACCGGACAATTTCTGCATCATCCAGAACAATGTTTCGGTCAATCTCCATCCAGATTACTGCCTGTCGCAAGAGGTTTTCTTCCATCTGCCCCACCCAGGTTTGGTAATCAATTCCCTGAGAGCTCATAGCCTGAATCAATTCTTCATCTGAAGAAAGGTGATTATCCTCCTTTAATTTATCAATAGTAGCCTTTAACTGTTCCTTGACATTCAGAGACAATTCTTTAGCTTTCTGCAAGAGTAGCAGGTCAGTGATCATCATATCAAGAAGCTCATTTTTTAGGCGCTCGTACTCTTGAAAATACTGCTCTCCACTAAGTTGAGACCGTAGCATCTGAACCATGTAATCGAATTGTTCTTGGTATTCAGATAGGGTAATGATATCGTCGTTAACAATAGCCACTATCTCTTCTACCACATCAGCCGAGAGTCCGAGGGATAAAGAGAAAAAAGCAATTAGCAGCAGTAACCAGACCTTTTTATTCATTGTCCGTCCCTTCATAGGAAAAAGGCAGATTTTCTGGATAAAGTTCCCAATGATAAGTAGCTTTCAATTCTTCAACTTCTTTAGCCACTATATCTTTAACTCGAGTTTCCAGCAAAAGGTTTCTAATCTGAGGCCTTATTTCATCCAGTTCTAGCAAGGCTGGAGGATATTTCTTATCCAGGCGGAAGAGGTGGTAACCATAAGCAGACTGAAAGACCGTTGATAATTTCCCTTCTTCCAGAGAAAAGATTACTTTCTCCATATCAAAAGGCAGTTCTCCGGGTTTGAAAATACCCATTAGGCCGCCTTTATAAGCATCAGGGGACTCAGAAAAATCCCGGGCCGCCTGACGGAATTCCTCCTCTTCAGCATTAAGGAGTTTTTCTCTTAATCTTATAGCCAGGTCGCTGGAGGTTACCAGAATCTGGCTGACCTTAACTCTTTCCGGCACCAGAAAATCCTTCTTATTTTCGTTATAGTATTTTTCTATTTCATCTTCAGTCACGATCAGTTCTTTAATCTTTTCATATTTATATTTTTCTATCAGCAAACTTTCTTCCAGGCTCTGATCCTGAGCCAATTTTTCAGTCAGATCTTCTTCAGCTGGATAATCGCGAATCAGTCTTTTAAAAAAAGCCTGCTTTTCCTCCTCAGTCAATTCCAGGCCCTGCTTGCGGGCTGAATACAGTATTAATCGGTCCTCGACAAACTGCTCAAAGAGCAACCTCAGGGCTTCCTCTGATACTTCCTGCTGATCAGAGTTAAGGTGTCTGACATAATTTTCGAAGTCACTAAGAGTATAAATCTTTTCTTCTATTCTGAAAACCGGTAGCTGGGCCCTGATATTTTCCTCTTTTTCTTTCTCTCTTTCTTTTAAATAGTTATAGCCGAAATAAAGCCCGGCGGCCACAATTAACAAAACTATTAAAACTATTAGAACAGTTTTTTTCATCGAAAATCTCAATTGATTATAGTATAGCTGCTGAGCTCCTTCAAGATAAGGATAGTTTCCCGAAGAAATTCCCGGTCAGTCCCGCCTCTGAGGTTTAAAGCCATCAAGCCAAGAGGAGAATAGCTTCCTCGGTAGCGGCTGAGAAGCCTCTGGATTTTATTCCATTGGAAATCCGCTCCGGCAGGAAATTTTATCAGCAATCTGGAACCACTCCGGTCAACAGATTTCAATCCAAGACTTTGAGCATAGAATTTAACCTGAGCATAAAGAAAAAGATTTTCCACCGCCGGAGGCAGAGGCCCAAAGCGGTCCTCAACCTCCTCTTTTATTCTGAAGGCCTCCTCAGGATTCTCCAGAGTTGACAGCCTCTTATAAAGATTAAGCCTGAGGTTGACCTGCGGTAGATAATCTTCCGGTATCCGGAAATCCACCTTGAGGTTAAGCTGGCTCTTGGTTTCCTCTGTTTTCTCGCCTTTTTGTTCTCTAATCGCTTTATCCAAAAGCTGTAGGAAATATTCGTAACCAACTGCTTCAATAAAGCCATGTTGTTTGTGACCCAGAATATTTCCTGCTCCTCTGATTTCCAGGTCCCGGGCTGCCAAGCGGAAACCTGACCCCAGCTGAGTAAACTCTTTAAGGGCTTTTAGCCTTTCCCGGGCCTCTTCGCTCAGCTCAAAAAGCGGTGGGACTAAAAAATAAGCATAGGCCTGTCTTGACGACCGACCTACCCGACCCCTTAGCTGATAAAGCTGGGCTAAACCACAAAGGTCAGCCCGGTCGACGATTAGGGTATTAACCAGGGGAATGTCAATTCCGTTTTCTATGATGGTGGTTGAGACTAAAATATTGTACTTCCGATTAATAAAATCGAGCATTCTTTTTTCCAGCTCAGGCGCCTTCATTTTCCCATGAATGGTTATAACTCTGACTCTATGATCCAACATCTTTACCATATCAGCTACCTGATCTATATCTTCTATCCGATTATGAACATAGTAAACCTGCCCTTCCCGGTCGAGTTCTTGCTTAATGGCTGAAGCTATTAACCGGGCGTTAAAAGGCAGCACCACCGTATGAACCGACAGCCGGTCCCGTGGAGGCGTTTCTATCAGACTGATATTGCGCAGTCCGCTCAAAGCCAAATTCAGGGTCCTGGGAATTGGTGTAGCCGTCAGGGTCAGGACATCAACATTGGTCTTAAACTGCTTGATTTTTTCTTTGTGACTGACACCGAACCTCTGCTCTTCATCTATGATTAACAAACCGAGATCATGGAAACCTACATCAGCTGACAGCAGGCGGTGGGTTCCGATAATAATATCAATAAAACCTTTTTTCAGGTCCTCGACTATTTTTCGCTGTTCTTTTGGCGACTGTAGCCTGGTCAGAAGTTCAACTCGCACCGGGAAAAGCAACATCCTTTGCCGGAAGGTGTTTAAGTGTTGAAGAGCCAGGACAGTGGTGGGGCAGAGAACCGCTACCTGTTTGCCATCCATGACTGCTTTGAAGGCGGCTCTCAAGGCGACTTCGGTCTTGCCGTAACCCACATCGCCGCAGAGAAGCCTGTCCATCGGTTGGCTCAACTCCATATCTTTCTTTACCTCTTCTATCGCCCTGAGCTGATCTTCAGTTTCTTCATAGGCAAACATTTTTTCAAATTCCTTTTCCCACTGGCCTTCCGGGCTGAAGGCAATTCCCTGAACAGTTTTTCTCTTAGCATAGAGCTCCAGGAGTTCATCAGCAATTTCTTCCACGGCCTTTTTGACCCTGGCAGTGGTCCTGGCCCAGGTCTGGCTTCCAAGTTTATCCAGCTGGGGAGAAACTCCAGAGGAACTGGAAAACTTCTGGACAAAGTTCAGGTCTTCCACCGGAACCAGTAATCGGTCATCATCACGGTAGATGATTTCGATAAAATCATGGGCTCGCCCTTCCAGTTCCAGCTTTTTCAGGCCATTAAACAGACCTACTCCATACTCAGTGTGAACTACATAATCTCCCTGCTTTAGGTCTTGAAACTGGGAAAAGAACATCTTACGAGGCAGGCGGCTGACGATGACTTTCTCTTCAGTAAAAACATCCCTCTCAGCAAAAATGAAAATTTTCTGCTCAGGGTAACTGAAACCTCGCTCTAACCTGCCTTCAACCAGGTTGACTTCTTCAACTCCTGGCTTTTCCTT
>JAQULR010000021.1:14236-18015 GCA_028749205.1 Acidobacteriota bacterium
CGCTGAGTAGAGGAGTCAAATTCCCTGATTGAGGCCATCCGGTTTTCAGAGAACTCCACCCGGCAGGGATTTGCTGACCAGACAGAGTAGATGTCTACCAGCCCTCCACGATAGGCATACTCCCCAGGCGAGGCTACCAGATCCTGCAGAACATAACCAGATTCTTTAAGGCGTCTCAGCAGAACATCCCGGTCGAGCTCGTCTCCGGTGTTCAACTTGATAAAAGCATTTTTGAGGTCATCAGCCCTGGGAACAGGCTTTAATAATCCAGCTAAGTTGGTAAAAATAATAGGCTTATGCCCGAGGTGCAGGCTGTACAGGGTTCTCATTCTTGAGGCCACAACTTCCAACGGGATCGGAGCTTCAAGATAAGGATCAGAACTTAAGGCGGGTAAAACCTGAATTTCTCGGTTTACGGATAGGAGTCTAAAGAAATTTTCAGTTGTCTGCCGAATATCTGAAAGCGAGCCCGAACCTGGGTAGATAACCACTACCGGCCTGTCGATTTGCTTTGCCAGGAGCGAATAGAAATACGGCCTGGCCTCCGGGATGAGCCCGGATATATAAAGACAGTCCTCCCCCTTTTTTAAACTGGCTACCAGGGTCTTGAACTCTGGTAGCTCTGCCAGAAATTCCAGACTCACAGAATTATTTTAGACGAGACTGCCTCTTTGGTCTACCCCCCCTACCCCGAAACCACAGGGATCGCCTGCCGGCTATTTAGCAGTTTCATCATCCAGGGTCTTCACAATCCTGACCTGACGGCCATCAGCCAGCTCACATTTAAAAACTTCCTTAATTTTTCCAGTCGTCTTTTCCTGGATTCTTTTCTGCCAGAGTATACTGGTTATTTCAAGCCGGTTACCATCAATATAAACTGCTATGGGTTTTTCTTCAGCCTGATAGCCTGAATGCCATTCCACCCGGTCAAACTTCACGCCCAATTCTCTTCCTTTATATATGATATTCTAATACTACTTATAGCTAATTTTAATACTACCCTCTATGGCAATATTCCGCCAGTCCCCTTCAGGCAAACTATATAGCCCTCTAATAGAGAGAAAAGTGGGGACATAATAAATCTTTCCGGTTACAGGATTAATATTTTTCTTCTTCCTATTTAGTCCGGATTATTCTCAAATAATCCAGGCCAACCGGCTTAATTCCGGACCTCGTAGATTATTCTCGAGGTTTAAGTTTGTATTATTGAAGGTAAAAAAATATAATAATTTCCAAACTGGAGGTTTCAATGAAAATAAGCCGCCTGCTGACAGGCATATCTTTCTTAGTAATAATCATCCTGGCTTTTGGTTTCCAACCCCTGTTTTCTGAGAACGGAGAAATAAGGCTTACAGTTTTCTACCCATCAACTGGAACTGTCCAAAACCTTATGGCCTTAAGAGAAAAAGGCTTTATCGACCTCCCTCAGCTTAAAGTGACCGGGGTCTATCACCTCAAAGAAGTCACCAACTATGAACAAGCCAAGAAATTTGTAGAGTCTAATGGTATTGACTGGTTCACCTTCAAGCCCCTCTCGGCCGACTTGAATGAAAAAAATATTTATCAGGCCAATGACCTGACACCTGAACTGGCAGAAATCATCAAGAATTCAGACGGGATCATTTTTTTCGGAGGACCAGATATTCCTCCCGCCCTTTTCGGTCAAAAAACCAACCTGCTAACCCAGATAGATGATCCATTTCGCCATTACCTTGAACTGTCTGCTATATTTCATCTTTTGGGTGGCTACCAGGATAAAAACTTTAGGCCATTTCTGGACGACAGGCCTTTACTGCCTGTACTTGGTATCTGCTTAGGGGCCCAGAGCCTGAACGTCGCAACCGGCGGAACCCTGATTCAGGATATTTGGTCAGAGATCTATGGCCAGAACTTCGTTGAAGACATCATCGCCCTTGGCCCGGACCGCTGGCATAACAATCCATTCATCAAGCTTCGTCCTGAGATGAGATTGACCGGATATAATTTCCACTGGATAAAACTCCTGCCTGACAAATTCTTTGTAAAAACTCTGGGTTTTTCCAGTAACGATAAGCCACGAATCTTAAGCTCTCATCACCAGGCTATTGGAAAGCTTGGTAAGGGTTTTGAAGTGGTGGCCAGCTCACCTGACGGTAAGGTGATTGAGGCCATCCATCACACCAAATTCCCTAAGGTCCTTGGGGTCCAGTTCCATCCAGAACATTACCGCCTCTGGGACAAATCCCTCCAGGTGAGAATGAATCCTGACGATAAGCCTTTCAGCTACTGGGAAATTCTGACAGGTAATCCACCCAGTCTTGAATTTCACCAGAGTATCTGGGCCTGGTTCAGTGAGGCCATGAAAGAAAATAGCCAGAGGCCAAAAAATTAGAAGAAACAAAGATAACTAACTTTTTTAGAACTATGGGCATAATTAGCCTGCTTTAATCACTACCAGATAGATAGTGCTCGGGGAAGATTTGAAACCCAAAAAATAAAATAGACAAAGGAAAGTTAGCCATTTTAGCCTGTTATGTTTCTCTTTTTTCTATAAATCATATTTTAAGATCCCAAGACCTCTTAAGTTTTATAAATAATGAAAATAAGAATTGATTCGCCGATGACTATATTTTTCTCTTGAGTATTTTAGTCTTGAAAGTTATCCTAATATTATTCGAGATAGGAGGTTAAGTTAAGATGCGTTACTTGCTTTCAGATTTACTGATAGCCTTATCTTTTTTCTCTCTGGTTTTGCTGGTGTCCTGTTCTAAGTCCCCAACAGAAATTCAAGGAATTAAATTCAAAGATGATCTGGAATTTTTAAAAAATCATACCTCCCCTCTCATTTTATCATCCAGAAACGGGCAAGCTATGGTAGTAGTTAACCCTGATATCCAGGGGAGGGTAATGACCAGTACCGCCGCTGGGCCCGAGGGCCTCAGTTTTGGTTGGATAAATCGTGAGCTGATTGCTTCTGGCGAAAACAATCCTCATATGAATGCCTTTGGCGGAGAAGATCGCTTCTGGCTGGGACCGGAAGGAGGCCAGTTCTCCCTGTTTTTCAAGAAAGGTTCGCCCTTTGACCTGGACCACTGGTACACTCCTCCTCCGATAAACGAAGGTAGCTTCGACCTGATATCCCATGATGATAGCCAGGTGGTGCTGAAAAAAGAGATGAACCTCATTAATTATTCTAATTTCGAGTTCAAGATTAAAGTTGACCGGATAATAAGATTGCTTGACCAGCTTGACCTCCAGGCCCTGGGAATTGATATTTCTAACAATCTCAACTGGGTAGCTTTTCACTCAGATAACCAGATTACCAATATCGGCGACGAACCCTGGAAGAAAGAAACCGGTCTGGTTTCGATTTGGATCCTGGGAATGTTTGCCCCTTCGCCTGCTACTACTGTAGTTTTGCCTTACAGACCAGGCCCGGAAGAAGAGCTCGGTCCTATAGTTAACGATGCCTATTTCGGTCAGGTCCCTCCTGACAGGCTGAGGATAACTGAAAAAGTGATTTATTTTAAGGGAGACGGGCAGTACCGGAGCAAAATTGGTCTCTCCCCAAAAAGGGCTCGGCCTTTTATCGGCAGTTACGATGCTGAAAACCAGGTATTAACGATAGTCCATCTAAGTATGCCAGAAAACCCGGCCGAGCACAGCTATATTAATTCTATGTGGGAAATCCAGGAAGAGCCCTATGCCGGTGATGTAATTAATAGCTATAATGACGGTCCGGCCGCACCTGGAGCCAAACCGCTTGGCCCTTTTTATGAGCTGGAGACCTCTTCACCAGC
>JAQULR010000021.1:18115-29314 GCA_028749205.1 Acidobacteriota bacterium
ATGGCTCGAGACCTGGTTTCCGAGCCAGAATTTAAGGTTACCACCATAGACCTGAACAAAGACGCTCTGTCTGAACTAGCCTCAGTAGGCGTTATGGTGGTTCAAGCTGATCTCAGTCAGCCAGAAATAATAAAACAGGCTATCAAGAATCAGGATCTGGTCTTAAATGCCCTTCCTGGTAATTTAGGCTACCAGAGCCTCAGGTCTTGCCTGGAGGCAGGAAAGAACGTTGTTGATATCGCCTTTTTTCCTGAAGATCCTTTTGAGCTAGAACCTCTGGCTATCCACAATAACTTGACCGCCGTGGTGGATTGCGGAGTAGCTCCTGGCCTAAGCCATATCTTAGCAGGGTATAGCCAGAATTATCTGGATAAGCGATTATCACTGGTAATTTATGTTGGGGGCCTGCCCACTGAAAGAAAATGGCCTTTGGAGTATAAAGCAGTTTTCTCGCCTCTTGATGTCCTCGAAGAATACCTCAGGCCGGCCAGGCTAAAAGAAAACGGACAGATTGTGACCAGACCAGCTCTGTCAGATCCGGAGTTTTTGGAATTTAAGAGCCTGGGAACTCTGGAGGCTTTTAACACTGACGGGCTGAGAACGCTACTCCACACTCTTGATATACCGGAAATGAAAGAAAAAACCCTTCGCTACCCTGGACACCGAGAGAAAATGCTTATTCTAAGAGAAGCCGGCTTTTTTGACTCAAAACCACTGAGAATCAATGGCCAGGAAATCCGGCCGCTGGAGGTTACGGCTAAAGTAATGTTTTCTAAACTTAGCCTGGAGCCTGGTGAAGAAGATCTGACGGTGATGCGAGTTTTGGTCGATGGTGAAAAAGAAGGCCGACCTGCCAGACTCACTTTTGATCTTCTGGACCGTTTTGATCAGAAATCCGGTGTTCATAGTATGGCCCGAACCACAGGTTATACGGCCACCATGGTAGTTAGGGCCCTGGCTTCCGGACTGGTCAAGAGAAAAGGTATTGTGGCCCCGGAATTCCTGGGCACCGATGAACGAGTCTGCTCTTTCATTCTGGAGGGATTAAAGGATAAAGGGATATCAATACAGGAAAAGCTTGAAGTTTTTTAAAAACTTAGCCTGGATTAATCTCCACCCAGAAAAATTAATAGCAGATGATAACCGGATCAGATGAAGCCTTCCGGGCCTTCAGATTGCTTAAGAATTTCTCGCTTATTTCTTTATTTGCCTGGTATCGACCCAGTTTTCCAGAAACCTGGTTTGTCCGGTTTCTGGCTCTTCCTGTTCAGCTAAGAGGGATTCAATGATGGCTTTCAGATGAGCGTAGGGTAAAGTGCCAATGATCATCCTGTTGTTAATGATCATCGTTGGGGTAGACCTGATGCCATACGAATAGCGGTCAGAGGTTTTTTGATATTCCTTACCAGTTTCTATAATCTGCTTTACCAGTTCTTTGGTCCGATCATCAGTCAGAGCCGCTTCCACTCCATATTTTTTTGCCAGCTCGAGCCGCCAGGCCGGATCTTTGGCCTTTTCGAAGTTTCGGAAAATTTCATCATGAATCTGGAGAAACTTGGAGGGATTATAAGCCGCTATATATGAAAGCTCACAAGCACCAGGATGTAAGTCTTTTTCTACTACCTCATTGCATTTAGCTTCCAAGGGGAAAAACTGAAAAGCGATATTAATTTTCCCTTCATATTCCTTCTTTAACTGTTCCAGTTGTTTGAACAGAAACAGGCAATCAGGACAGAGAAAATCTGCATATTCAACTATTCGAATCGGAGCCTCCTCGAAATTTTCCGTAGCTCTGGCTGTCCAGTAAGGAGAAATAAAGCTAGGATTTTCTACCAGCTCCAGACTGTAGAATTCTTTGACGACTTTCGTGGCCACACCTCCCAACATGGCATCTTTTTTTGTCTGATAAAATAGATGGAAGCCATAGGCTCCCATGATTGTCAGCATTCCTATGACCACCAGGGGTTTGAGGGAGCCAATGACCAGATCTTTTATAAATCCATACCATCCAGGATAGTCAGCCCTTATTCCGAATTTCCAGAAAAGGTAAAAATTTAGCAGGGAAAACACATAATATCCTGTGCATAGAAGACAGAGGCTCTTAAGAAAGAAAACTGAATAAAAGAAAAGTCCCAGAACTCCCAGGCCATTAGCTAAGGATAGAAGTTTGTTGACTTTTTCCAGCCTGTCTGAGGGCAGAACCACGCCTATAATCACCAAGATACCCAGAACCAATCCCCAGTAACCCAGAGGAATCCCCTGAAAATGGGCAATCGAAGAATAGGCCGAGCTGTCGCAGTTAAAAAAACTGCTCAGATCGCAAAAGGCACCAGTAAAAATGGTTTCTGGAAAGTTGGCTTTGAAAAAATGGTCGATAGTCAGGTAGGAAAACACGGCCATACCCAGGCCGGTTACAAAGCTCCAGAACCTGAGCCAGCAGCTATGTAAAGTACGATCTTTAACCATGTTTTCTCGTATAAGATACAAACAGGTTGTAGAATCTTCATTTCCTGCCGGCGAAGATTTGCTTAGCCTCCTGAGTATAGTTTCCATCCTGGCTGAAAAGAATCAGCGGGGCCAAAGTCTGAGGATTCTCAGCCTTAAAAGCACATTCAGTTAAAAAGAAACTGGGAGCTTCATTCTCTCTGGGATGGACCAACCTGATGGTTTTCATTTTCATCCCCTGCTTTTCGAGCACCTGTTCAAATTCCTGCCGCCGGTTTTCAGGAAAAATAAAGAAGGCACTACCGGTCTCTTTAAGACACCTTTTGGTCCAAGCCAAGAGTTCCTCTATCGAACAAAGAAGTTCGTGCTTGGCTATATTCTTTTCCTCTGAGGGGCTCAGATAGCCACTGTTTTTGCGGAGGTAAGGAGGATTGGAAAAAATGACATCAAATTGGCAAAAAGGGCTGTATTCCCGGAAATCCTTCTGCAAAATGGTAATCCGACCTTCTAAATTATTGAGCAAAAGGTTGCGTTTAGCCAGGGCCGCTAAGCCAGGCTGGACTTCCAGAGCTACAATGTGTTTGAAAGGTTTTATGCTGAGCAAAAGAGGGACAATACCACAGCCAGTACCGATTTCTATTAATTCATCGGTTTCTCTGGTATTGATAAAATCAGCCAGCAGAGGAGCTTCTACTGAAAAACGGAAACCATTTTTTCTCTGAAGAACCAGGACTCGTCCTTGGTAAAAGCTATCTAAACTTTCGTCCGGTCTTAGTTCGGAATCAACTTCAATCATCATTTCCCAAATTAACCTGCTTTACTCCAGATCCGAAAGATCTTTTCTGGAAAAAATGTGCCATACGAACCGATTTAAGAAAATCGTTATCAGGTCCCGATTTTCTTATCAATGTTAATTGAAAATCTCGAAACATGTTCAGCTTTATGAATAATGCAAATTAGTAAAGATTAGAATTTTATCATTTTCCACCTGAATTATTCCACCATTTATTTTAATTTTTTCTTCCCGCCCGTCAACCGAATGGAAAATAATTTCACCCTTACCCAGGCAGGCATTCAGCGGGCGATGTCCTGGCCAGATACCCAAATAACCATCAAGACCTGGAACCTGAACCTCGTTGACTTCGGCCTCAACCAGCAGCATCTCCGGTGAGATCACCTTGAGCTGCAGGTGGGCATTCTTGTCTGGGCCCATAATTATTTCAGTTCCTCTGCTCTCTGCACCACTTCTTCAATGGTGCCGACCATATAAAAAGCCTGCTCTGGTATGTCATCGTGCTGGCCTTGGCAAATTTCCTTAAAACCTTTGATGGTTTCTGCCACGGGAACATATTTCCCCGAGCGTCCAGTAAACTGCTCAGCTACATGAAAGGGCTGAGAGAGAAACCGCTGGAGTTTTCTGGCTCGGCCCACAATCAATCTGTCCTCTTCCGATAGCTCTTCAATTCCCAAAATGGCAATGATATCCTGAAGTTCTTTGTAACGCTGGAGAATTTCTTTAACTCTTTTGGCAACCTCATAGTGCTCTTCACCTACCACCCTGGGGTCCAAGATGCGGGAATAGGAGCTCAACGGATCAACCGCAGGATAGATACCCATCTCAGTCAGCGCCCGGCTCAAATTGGTGGTAGCATCCAGATGAGAAAAAGTAGTAGCCGGGGCCGGATCAGTAAAGTCGTCCGCTGGAACATATATGGCCTGAACTGAAGTAATCGAGCCTTTTTTGGTTGAGGTTATCCTTTCCTCCAGCTCGCCCAGCTCGGTAGCCAGATTCGGCTGGTAACCTACGGCTGAAGGCATTCGGCCGAGTAGAGCCGAAACCTCAGACCCCGCCTGGACAAAACGAAAAATGTTATCTATGAACAGCAAAATATCCTGTCCCAGCTCATCACGGAAATATTCAGCCACTGACAAAGCAGTCAGCCCGACTCTTAACCGGGCTCCGGGAGGTTCAGTCATCTGCCCATATATCAGGGCAGTTTTGTTGATAACTCCCGATTCTTTCATTTCCAACCAGAGATCATTACCTTCTCTGGTTCTTTCGCCAACACCGGCAAAAACTGAATAGCCTCCATGTTGTTTGGCCACATTGTGGATCAATTCCATGATGATAACAGTCTTGCCGACTCCGGCTCCACCGAACAGCCCAATTTTTCCTCCTTTTAGAAAAGGCTGAATCAGATCAATAACTTTTATTCCAGTCTCAAACATCTCCTGTTCCGTACTCTGTTCCCCGAGGGGAGGCGGTTGACGATGGATGGGATATTTTTTGCTGGCTTTAATTGGGCCTAAATTGTCAACTGGCTCGCCCATGACATTCATTAAGCGTCCCAAAGTCCCTTCTCCCACCGGAACTTCAATTGGCTCTCCGAGGCTGACTGCCTTCATACCTCTGGCTAAACCATCAGTCGGTTGCATGGATATACAGCGAACCTTAAAATCCCCAATGTGCTGCTCGACCTCAACGACTATATCTATCGGAACCGGCACATCAAAACCTTCACTGGTGATCCTGATAGCTGTATAAATAGATGGCAAATCTGATTCGGGAAACACAATATCTACTACCGGGCCTATGATCTGAACCACTTTGCCTGTTAGCTGGTCGGTCTTAGACTCTTTCTTTTTTCCGATTTTTGGAACCATAGACTTAAACTCCTTGCTGGGTTAGAGCTTCAACCGCCGTCTGAATTTCCAATAGCTCCCGGGTAATAGAAGCCTGACGCATTTTATTAAGAAGCAACACCAGGCTTGAAATCAATTCTTCGGCATTTTGGGTGGCCTTTTCCATGGCCATCATCCTGGAAGCTTGCTCGGCGGCCTGAGATTCCAGCAAAAAATGTTGCAGTTGATACCTTAGATAGAATTTTAGCAAATAGGCTATGACTTTCCTGGCTTCTGGCTCCCAGTCGGGTTTAAGATAATCTACCGGTAAGTCAGCCTGCTCTCCACTGAGGGGCAAAAACCGGGTAAGGGTGATTCTCGGGGCAATAATAGAATGGAACTCGTTGTAAATTATGTAGACAGCATCAACTTTCTTGAAAATAAACTGATATTCAAGATAACTGTTTAATTCCTCACTTATTTCTGGAATTTTTTTGTCCACCCCGTCAGCAATGAATCTTTCCACCTGGTAATCAAATCGCTTAAAAAAAGCGGTAGCCTTTTTGCCGATAGTAATCAACTTAAGCTCTGTTTTCTCTTTTTTCTCGTCGAGAAATCTCTGAGCTGCGGCCAAAAGGCTTGAATTAAAAACTCCGCATAATCCTTTGTCTGAAGTTATAGTTATGACCAGTATTTTTTTTTCAGGTCTGATTTCTAAAAATGGATGGACCGGGAAGCTCATTGATTGGCTGAGCTTTAGAGCCAATTCAGGAAAGTTATGCCAAAAAGGTCTGCCGGCTACTACTTGACGGTGGTATTTTCTATACCTGGCTGTAGCCACAGTCTTCATGGCCTGGGTAACTTTCTGGCTATTACGGACGCTTTCAATCCGACGCCTTAAATCAATTATTGTCGGCAACCTGCAATTCCTCCATAAAAGCCTGGTTAAACTCTTTTAGCGCCTTATTAATTTCTTCGTCAAGTTCCATATCTATCTGTTTCTTATCAGCTAAGGTTTGGAGTAGGTGATCATATTTACTTTCAAAATGTTTATAAAGTTCTTTTTCATACTTTTTTAACTCATCAAGCGGGATTTCATCCAGAAAACCGCGGTTGCCAGCATAAATAATGAGGATCTGCCTTTCTACTGGCAAAGGAGAATAAGGCTCCTGTTTCAAAACTTCAGTTAGCCTCCTGCCCCTGTCCAGCTGAGCCTGACTGGCTTTATCCAGCTCAGTCCCAAACTGGGCAAAATTCAGCAATTCACGATATTGGGCCAGGTCCAGCCTCAATTTTCCAGCTACTTGCTTCATAGCTTTGACCTGAGCACTGCCGCCAACCCGGGAAACCGAAATCCCGACATTGATGGCTGGCCTGACTCCAGCATTGAACAGCCCAGGTTCAAGATATATTTGGCCATCAGTAATAGATATAATATTGGTCGGAATATAACCGGAAACATCACCAGCCTGAGTCTCAACTATCGGCAAGGCTGTCAAAGAACCTCCGCCGAGTTCCTTATTGAGTTTAGCCGCTCTTTCGAGAAGTCGGGAATGCAGATAAAAGACATCTCCAGGATAGGCTTCTCTTCCAGGGGGCCGCCTCAATAACAGGGAAATTTCTCGATAGGCAGCCGCATGTTTGGATAGGTCATCATAGATGACCAGAGCGTGATCTCCTTTATCCCGAAAATACTCGCCCATGGCACAACCAGCATAGGGAGCCAGATATTGAAGAGCCGATGGGTCGGAGGCTGAAGCTACCACCACCGTGGTGTAATCCATAGCTCCATGGTCTTGAAGACTTTTTATTATCTGAGCTACGGTCGAATTTTTTTGCCCGACTGCCACATAGATACAGATTACTCCGGTGTTCTTCTGATTGAGAACCGTATCTACTACGATGGTCGTCTTGCCCGTCTGACGGTCTCCGATAATCAATTCTCGCTGCCCACGTCCGATAGGAATCATAGCATCTATGGCTTTTATTCCAGTCTGAAGCGGCTCTCTTACTGGCATCCTGCCGACTACTCCTGGGGCCAGCCTCTCCACAAACATGAAAGTATCGGTTTTGATGGGACCTTTTTCATCAAGCGGGTTTCCTAATGGATCAACTACTCGGCCGATAAGGGCCGGACCTGATGGGACTCTGAGGATTTCGCTGGTTCTTTTGACAATGTCTCCTTCTTTAACCAGGTCAGTTTCTCCCAGAAGCATCACCCCAACTGAATCTTCTTCCAGGTTTAGGGCCACCCCATAGACATTGTTAGGAAAGCTGATCAGTTCATTGTACATAACGTTTTCCAGGCCATAAACTCTGGCAATCCCGTCGCCGACCGAAATGACAGTCCCGGTTTCTCGAATATCAATTTTGCCAGCGAAATCTCTAATCTGCTGCTCAATTATTCTGGTAATTTCGTCTGCTTTTAATTGCATCTGGCTACCCCTGGCTAACAATTTCTTTCAATTTCTCAAGCGCTCCCTTAACCGAAGCATCGTAATAGACGTTGCCCTTTTTCAAAACCAACCCACCAATGATCTCTGGATTCAGCTTGAACAGCAACCTGACCTTTTTCTTTTCTTTATCTTCAAGAGTCTTCTTCAGGCGGCGCTTTTCTTCCTCAGTCAATTCGACTGCTGAACTTACCTCAAAGGTTTCTATATCCCTTTCCTCAGCCCAGACTTCTGGCAACACCTTAAAGATATCAGGCAACAAGGCCATCCGGTCGTTTTCTACCAGCAGCCTGACCAGTCTTTCAACCCAGGGGCTAAAGGCTAATCTTGTCAAGATCTCCTCAGCCATCTGTTTCTTCTGGCCTCTGGAAATAAAAGGCGAGGTCAGAGCGTAATAAACGACTTCACTCGATGACATCAGCTCAGAAAGGGCTCCAATCTCTTTCAGGCAGATCTCAAATTTTTCTTCCGTTTCTATAGCCCGAACAAATCCCCGGGCATATTTTTTAGCTGTTAACTGATTGCTCATCAGCTGTCCTTAAGTTGTCCATAGACTTATGGATAAGCTTCCGATGAAGCTCGGGGGTTAGCTTTTCTCTCATCCTTTTTTCAGCCAGAGCTACCCCCAAATTTATAGCATAAGCCTTTAAATCGCTGAGGCTAATTTTAGCCAGCATATCTATTTCTTCCCTGGCCATTTTTTTCAGTTTTTCGGATTCCCGGCGGGCTTCCTCCTTAATCCTTTCTCTTTCCGAAAGAGCTTCCTTCTCAGCCACCAGCTTCATACTTTTTATTTCTTCTTCTAATTGCCCGAGTCTAATTCTGGTCTGTTCTAGTTTGCTTAAAGAATCAGCTTTTAAGTCTTCACTTTGTTTTAGAAGTTCCGCAATCTCTTCCGATTTTCCTTTAAGATAATTATTTAGAGGCTTCCATAAGAAATAGGCCAGGGTGCCAAAAAGAACCACAAAATTTATAAGCTGGCCGACAAAAATAGATCCCCCCTCCTGGTCAGGAGCCTCTTGAGCCAGAGCTGGCCAGCATAAAGAAAAAAACAGACACAAAAAAACAGTAACTAAAATAACCGTCGGCCGGCTTCTCAATTAATTAATTTCTCCTCGAGTTTTTCAGCCAGGACATCTACCTTCTCCCCTAATTCTGACTTTAGCTTTTCAGTCTGATGACTGAGTTCTTCTTGGGCAGTGGCTACTTGCTCTTTAATTTCAGCCTGGATCTCAGAAATTAACCTGGCTTTTTCATTAATAGCCTCCGCAATTGCCTGTTCTTTCATTAATTGCGACTCCTGTTTAGCCTCTTTAAGGCTGGTTTCAATCTGGCCTAACTGATCTTGATATTCCTTGAGCGCCTGCTCCTGGGCCTTCTGGTTTTCTTCCAGGGTTTTTTTTCGTTTTTCCCGGATATCAAGATAGGGTCTGAAGAATACCTTGGTTAATACAATAACCAGAATCCAGATAACTACAAAGACAACAATAAAATTAAGGTTTATCTCCAGCAACGTTTAAGCCTCACAATTTATAAGACTAAAAATTTAACACTAAAATAGCCAAAAATCAACCTTCGACTTAGCCTGAAAACCATCTGTTATTCTGCGATCTTAGATCTTATAATAATTATTAAAATTGGGTAGCCCGGTGGCTCTCAGCTCTGCCCGCACTAGTTTCTCTTTACTGACAGGGCTGCCGGGTAGCTTTTTTATAATACTCTAAAAATTTTCTAACTTCAGCTATCAGGAAAAGCGAGCCAGCTACCAGAACAGGAACCTGACCACCGGAAAGAGCCAGGGCCTGCCTCATGGCTGAGGGCACCTGCTCTTCTATTATAAGGCACTTGTCTCTATATCTTTTGAGACGATCAACTAGCTCTTCTCCAGAGGCAGCTCTTTCCATTGGAGGCTTGGTCAGGATAACACGGGCGGCAAGGGGAAAAAGCCATCTGGCGATCTTTTCTATATCCTTATCTTTCATCACCCCAAAAACCAGGATCCCCGGTTGCTTAATCCTGCTCTGCCAAAACTCACTTACTGCTCTGGCTCCCTCCTCATTATGGCAACCATCCAGAATGATAAGCGGATAGGAGCTAATAATTTCTAGACGCCCGGGCCAAGTAATATTTTCCAGTGCCTGGATTATTTTATCTTTCTCCAGTTTCCAGCCTAACTTGCCCATAACTTCGGTTGTGGCAATGGCCGTGGCCGCATTTTCTCCCTGGTGCCGGCCGGCCAGTGAAGGCTTGAATTGATAAGACCCACTCCTGGTTTTATAAGAAAAGACCAGCCCCTCACCAGTTTCAGTCCAGCTCAAAGTCCTCCCTTGTCCGCAGACGGGGATAAAAGCTGCTTTTACCTGCTGGCATTTATTTTTTATTACCTTCAAAGCCCTCCGGTTTTTAACCCCGCAGACGCAGGGCGTTTTTTCTTTTATAATACCTGCTTTCTCAAAAGCTATTTTCTCCAGACTATTCCCCAGGTATTGCTGGTGGTCATAAGCGATGGTGGTGATAACCGCCACTTCAGGTTTTGTCACATTGGTGGCATCAAACCTTCCACCCATTCCCACCTCCAACACAGCCAAGTCAACCTTTTTTTCTTGGAAATAGAGAAGGGCCGTAATGGTTAGAATTTCAAAATAAGTCAGCGAACCAGCTATCAGACCAGAGGCCTTTAATTTCTTTTCCTTTTTTTCAATCTCTGCCAAGATTCTTTTAAGGTCCTGTTCAGAAATCATCTGGCCATTAACCTGGATCCTTTCTCTGACATCTGCCAGGTGAGGTGAAGTATAAAGACCAGTTCGGAAGCCATTGGTCCGGAATATCTGATCCAGCATGGCACAGACTGAACCCTTACCATTGGTTCCAGCCACTTGAATAGACGGAAAACTCAGCTCAGGTTGGCCACAGGATTTAAGCACCTCTGAGATATTTTTCAGACCAAGCTTGATACCGAAAAAACAAGCTCGTTGGAGGTAGGGATAATCTAAAACGTCACTCATTTAGGTTTATTAAGGAAAAGACGGAGAGCTTTTATCAGATAATTCCGGAGGTATTTTCTTTCGATCACATCATCCAGCATCCCATGAGTTAGCAGGAATTCTGAGCGCTGAAATCCTTTCGGCAATTTTTGCTTGATAGTCTGTTCAATTACCCTGGGGCCGGCAAAACCGATCAGGGCATTTGGTTCGGCAATGTTGATATCACCCAGCATAGCAAAGCTGGCGGTGGTTCCTCCTGTAGTTGGATCGGCCAGAACTGAAATGTAAGGCAGATTAGCCTCAGACAGCCTGGCTAAGGAGGCCGCAGTTTTGATCATCTGCATAAGAGACATCATGCCTTCTTGCATTCTGGCTCCCCCTGAACAGGAAACAATTATCAGGGGTAACTTTTCCTCAACGGCTCTTTCAGCAGCCCTGGCTACTTTCTCGCCTACGACTGAGCCCATACTCCCCCCCATAAAACCGAATTCCAGGGCCTGAATTATTGCCGGAATACCCCCGATAGTCCCTCTGCCGGTAACCATAGCATCAGCCAGACCAGTTTTTTTCTGACTTTCTTTCAACCTATCAGAATATTTCTGCTGGTCTTCAAAACCAAGAAAATCCACCGGATAAATATTCTGATCTAACAATTCGAATTCCCCGTCATCAAAGAGCATTCTCAAACGTTCCAG
>JAQULR010000054.1:0-5216 GCA_028749205.1 Acidobacteriota bacterium
CTTACTCCGGTTAAAAATCAGGGCAGTTGCGGCTCCTGCTGGGCTTTTGCTACCTACGGGTCTTTAGAATCTTTCTTGATGCCCCTGGAGTTACTTGATTTTTCTGAGCAAAACCTTATCGTAACCCATGGTTTTGATTACGGACCTTGTGTGGGTGGAAACATTCTTATGTCAGCTGCCTATCTCACCCGCTGGGCGGGACCATTAAGAGAACAGGATGACCCATATATTTATGCTCAGGAAGGACCGGTAAAACATGTTCAGGAAATTATCATAGTTCCTGGCCGGAGCAGCAGTACTGATAATGAAGCAATTAAGCAAGCAGTTATGGATTATGGTGCAGTATATACTACAATGTACTGGAATAGCTCCTTCTGGAATTCAACCTACAAATCCTATTACAACGATGGGAGCAACCAGGAAGGTTCTCATGCTGTAGCCATTGTCGGTTGGGATGATAATTTCGAGGCCAGTAAATTTAACATCACTCCGCCAGGTAACGGGGCTTTTATCGTCAGAAATAGCTGGGGTTCAACCTGGGGGGAGAGTGGCTATTTTTATGTGTCTTATTATGATGCTTATTTTGCCTATAGCTACAACGCCGTTGTTCAGGCCGAAAATCCCAGTAACTATCAACTAATTTACTCTTATGATGATCTGGGCTGGGTAAGCACCTGGGGATTTAGCGCTGAGACTGGCTGGATGGCTAACATTTTTGAAGTTCCTGTGGCTTATCCGCTAAAAGCTGTAGGCTTTTATAATCCCAGCTTAAATAGCAGCTTTGAGATTTATATCTATAAAAACGTGACTGAAGGTCAGCCCCGGTCGGGCCAGTTGGCAGCTACTAAAACCGGCAATTTATCACAGGCTGGTTACATTACGATACCCCTTGATAAGGGAGTTCCTCTTTCAACCGGCGAATTATTTTCTGTTGTTCTCAAATTGACCACACCCGGCGTTAATTACCAAATCTGTGCTGAAGGCCTGGTAGAAGATTACAGTTCTCAGGCTGTGTCCAATCCCGGGAAAAGCTTTATTTCTCATGATGGGATGAACTGGGTTGATTTTGGAGCTTATGACCCTGATAATGATGGTCAAGGGTGGGATGTCTGCCTTAAGGCCTACACTGGTATTGAACCTATATATCCACCGCTCAACTTGAGAATTACTACTATTGAGAATAATTTTATTTTTTTTAGGGAAAAAATAAACCGGATCTCCTGGCAGGCTAATCCCGATAATATAATTCCGCTGGCCGGCTATAGGATTTACCGAAAAGACAGCAGTGAAACTAATTATGCCTTAATCGCCACATTGCTTCCTGATGGGCTTCATTATGACGATCGGGCTTTGAGAAATCCTGATTCTTACTCCTACCGGGTAACGTCCTTTGATGAACTGGGAAGGGAAAGTGATCCAGCCTCACCTGCCTCAGGGGTTCCTGCCGTTCTAAAGAAAAGATTAAACTCATATCGTGACCGAATAAATCCTGTATCTTCTTCTGAGATAAAATAAGAGGTTAATATGATGAGAAAAACAAGTTATTTAATATTTGGTCTGGCCTTGATTTTAATTCTGAGTTGGTCTCAGCCTTTGTCTGCTGACCTCAAGCCGGACTTCGAAATTGGCTGCTCTCTGGGGTTAAGGACGGTGATTAATTCTGACCTTAAAGAGGCTTATGGTAATGGAATCAACTATTTTCCCAACCTGTCAGTTGTTTGGAAGGGGATTATCCTCGGCTTCGGATATGAGGGTGGATACAAAAGAGACGGGCTGCTGGGAATTTATGAAGAACCAGCCGAGCTGAGTGTTAAAGGACCTGAGATTTTTCTGGGATATCAATTCAACTTATTAAGTAAGGTTTCACCCTTTATTAAGATAGGCTATGGCTTCTATTCTTATAAACAGGTGGTAGAAAGTGAATACCTGAGTGATTACCCGGTCGATGGGACAAAATCGGGTTTGATCTTTGGGGGAGGGCTTAAGATTTATCCAATCAAGCAGGTATTTATCTCGGCTGAGGTTAAATATGGAAGCCTGAAAGTAAAACCCTACGAAGATGAGGTTGACGTCGGTGGACTACGGCTAAACTGTGGATTCGGGATAAAATTTTAAAAAAACACCTGATCTTTTTACTACCTGATTAACAGGTTTATAAGGCCAAGACTCTATAAGTAAAGCTTTCTAATTACCTCAAAAGAGACCTATAACCCGGCCGGTTTTTAGGTCTATATCAACATCATAAAAGGCAGGTCTGGTGGGAAGTCCTGGCATAGTCCTCATCTGGCCGCAAAGCGGATAAAGAAACCCGGCTCCGACACTGGCTTTGACATCACGGACAGGAAGCAGGTAATTGCTTGGCACCCCTTTCCAATCCGGATTATGGCTCAAACTGAGATGGGTCTTGGCCATGCAGATTGGCAGTTTATCGAAACCGAGCCTGGTGTAGAGAGCGATCTTGGCCTCCGCTTCGGGTGCGTATTCGACCCCATGGGCGCCGTAGATTTCAGTGGCAATTGTTTCAATCTTCTTTTTGATGTCCCAATCGAGGGGATAAAGAAATTTGAAGTCGACCGGTTTTTCGCAGGCAGCGATTACCGCCTTGGCTAACTCGACCGCTCCAGCTCCTCCGTCCGACCAGTGGGTTGCCGGGACGGCATCTTCGGCACCGGCTTCACGTGAGGCCTTACGAATCATCTCGATCTCAGCCTCGGTATCTGAAGTGAATCTGTTGATGGCTACGACTACCGGAACGCCGAAGCGGCGAGCATTTCTAATATGAACCATAAGATTAGGAAGACCCTTGGCCAGAAGGTCGAGGTTCTCTTCGGTGTATTCTGGAGATAAGGGTTTTCCAGCCACCACCTTGGGACCGCCACCGTGCATCTTCAAGGCCCGGACTGTGGCTACGATAACCACAGCACTTGGGACAAGTCCACTGGCCCGGCACTTAATATTCATGAACTTTTCCATGCCACAGTCCGCCCCAAATCCTGATTCTGTAATGACATAGCCATCTTCCCCGACCAACCTAAGGGCGATCTGGTCGGCAATGACCGAGGAGTTACCATGGGCAATGTTGGCGAAAGGTCCAGCATGAACCATGGCCGGAGTGTTCTCAATGGTCTGCATGAGGTTAGGCATGATGGCATCTTTCATCAGGACAGTCATAGCCCCGGCCACCCCGAGGTCATCAGCAGTTATGGCTTCACCCGACCGGCTGTTTCCGATAACAATTCTTCCCAGCCGCTCCCGCATATCAGCCAGGTCTGTAGTTAAAGCCAGGATGGCCATAACTTCTGAAGCGACAGAGATATCAAAGCCGGTTTCCCGAACCAGGCCCTTTTCCTCAGGTCCCAGGCCGATCTTAATTCCCCGGAGAAAACGGTCGTTAATATCGATGACCCGGTTGAAAGTAATGCTGGCCGGGTCGATATCCAACCGGAACATCCGGCGTTTTTCTTCTTCGGTTAGGTCGTCGGGATTAGTCTTGTTTATTCCCAGCTTCTTAAGCCGGCGGAACATGATAGGGGAGAAGTGGCGCTGGCCTTTCTTGTTGGGCGGGCAAAAAGCGTTGAACAGCTTGGTGTCGTCCTGATTGGTCTCGTGGAGAATGCGGGTGTCAATGGCCGCAGCCAGGAGATCATTGGCAGCGGTGACCGCATGGATATCCCCAGTTAGGTGAAGGTTGAAATCTTCCATTGGAACGATCTGGGAATATCCACCTCCGGCCGCCCCCCCTTTGATCCCGAAAGTCGGGCCCATACTGGGCTGGCGGACAACGGCTACAGTTTTTTTGCCCAGGTGGGCCCCCAGAGCCTGACTTAGACCTACAGTGGTCGTAGTCTTGCCTTCACCGAGAGGAGTCGGGGTAATCGCGGTAATATCGATGTAGCGGCCTTGTGGCCGGTCTTTAATCTGCTCCAGAACCTCGAGATGAATCTTTGCCTTATACTTGCCGTAGAGCTCAAGGTCGTCCTGGCTGAGGCCAAGGGCCTCAGCGATCTCGGCAATCGGCTGCAATTCAGCAGCCTGAGCGATTTCGATGTCACTCGGGACAGGCTTAATTATTTTTACAGACATATCAAATACTCCTGATTTAATATTTTTTTGGCTTTTTTAATGATGATAACTTTTAATCCGATGGAAAACAAGAATAAAAATTGCCCTGAATATTCTGAGGCTAAAGACATTGGCCTGGCTAAGCACTGGATGGGGGGTGTGGTTTTAATAAATACTGGCAAGTGGGGTGTGTTCTTCTCTTTATAAACGGCTAAATAAGAATCTCTTTGGGAATTTCACGGAGGTTGAAATTCGAAGCCATGCTTCGACAGTAAGCCCCGGCCATCAGTACTACCAGAATTTGTCCCCGCCGTGGGCAGGGCATCAGCCGTTCTACCCCAAAGACATCACCAGTTTCACACAAATGGCCAGCAATGGTTATTTTATCTTTTCGCTTGCCATCAATCTGACTGGCATTGACTATTTCATGGTAAGCTTCTGGATAAATAACTGCTCTGGGGACTGTGTTATAGGTTCCAGCATTGACACAGGCAAAAAGATTTTGGTAATTTTTTTTAAGATATTCCACCTGAAGCAGCATGACCCCGGCCTCGGCCACCAGATATTTCCCGGGCTCAACAATGATGGCCTTTATCCCCAGCTTAGAGTTTTCTACTTTATCAAGAATATAGCCAGCGTATTCTGCCAGCGGAAAAAGCCTCTGTTCTAAACGGTATTTAGGCGCAAAACCCCCGCCAAAATCCAGAAACTCTAAAGTGAAACCAGCCTGCTTCAATTCCCGGGCTTTCTTGATCATCCGGTCAACGGCTTTAACTGCCACTGGAAAGTCTTCTTCAGTCCAGCCTGAACCCAGGTGCTGATGAAGGCCGACAGGTTGAAAACCGGATTGCTCCAGTTTTCTAAAAGTTTCTACTATTTTGAGACCTTCAACCCCAAATTTGATCGGGGTTCCATCCAGGCTCCGTTTACCTGCGGTAATGGTTTGGCTGCAAAAACCCCGGCCTAGACCAGGATTCCACCGCAGGGATACTCTTAGAGGCCTTTTGATCTTCAGTTTTTTCCTGGCGGCTACCATAAGCTCAATCTGTTCCAGGGCATCGATGTTTACTGTGACTCCAGGATACTGCCAGACCTGCTCAAAATCCTTTTGACTGATAGAAGTTCCAGTAAAGATTATTCTGTTTTCAGGGAAG
>JAQULR010000054.1:5316-7438 GCA_028749205.1 Acidobacteriota bacterium
TGTCCGCGGTAGTGATTATTGGTAATGATAAATACTCGGTTGCTGCCCTCAGCCAGTTTCTTTATCCGGCCAACCCAATCTTCCAGCTCATCGGTGGGGTAAAGGTAATTGTAGCGGTCATCCCTCCCGGCGTTTTCCCGAAACCAATCCTTATAATTCCGGCCATGAAGTCGGACATAAGAAAAAGATGGATTAGTAACAATAGCTGAAGGTTTTATGGAGTGGTGAAAAATGGGCTGGTCAATGTTGCAATAAACAACCTGATGCTCTTTTAAAAATTCGTGAAAATCAGGCCTCTCCCAGGAAGAATGCCTAACTTCCAGGGCTAAGGGAAATTCAGAAAAAAGCTGGAAAAGCTCTGCCAAATAATCCAGGTTTTCAGCCGTCTTTATGAATGACCAGGGGAATTGAATTAAAATAGCTGCCAGCCTCTGTTTAACCGCTAAAGGTTCTATTCCTTTTTTGAAATCGTCTACGTCTTTCTTGGTAAAGTCCTTTCGTTGGTGGGTAAAAATCTGAAGTAATTTTACTGTGAATAAAAACTCTGAGAAGGGTTGAACCCGGTGCAGCCAGGAATAAGCCATAGAAACTGAGGCTGGCCGGTAAAAGGTGGAATTAATTTCCACCATATCAATAAAATTAGCCAGGTATCCCAGCGGATGAAAGCCTCGAGGCCTTATCGGCGGATAGACCAGACCATTCCAGTCTTGATAGCTCCAGCCGGCTGTGCCCACATAGTATTTTTTCATCAGAGGTAATTCTATTCTCCTTTACAGCTTGGTTCAACACAGGGTTATTTTAGAATAAGAGTGTTCTAAAAATCGAAATCTTAGTTATGCTATAATCAAGCCATGCTGGACATCAAATACATTCAGGAAAAGTTTGAAGAAGTTAAACAAAAATTAGGCAGCCGGATTCAGCCCCAGGTTATAACTGATCTGGAAGAGGTTTATCATCTGGCCAATGAAATGAAATCACTGATACAACAGGCTCAATCTCTCAGGGAAAAGCGTAACCAGATTTCCGATGAGGTAAAGAAACTCAAGCCCTCTGGTCAGGATGTTTCTAGTCTTATTGAGGAATCCAGGAAAATCGGCCAGGAAATTGCGGTTGTCGAAAAGCAAAATAAAGAACTGGAAGAGAAACTCTATTCTTTATTGCTGAGAATTCCTAATATTCCTCATGAATCAACTCCGCCAGGAGGCAGCCCTGAAGAAAATGTGATAGTGAGAGTGGTGGGCCAGCCGCCAGCTTTTGACTTTGAGCCCCAGCCTCACTGGGATATAGGCAAAAATCTTGGTATTTTAGATTTTGAGAGAGCCGCCAAGATAACCGGTTCGCGATTTGCTCTTTATTTCAAAGCCGGGGCCAGGCTGGAAAGAGCTTTAGTGAATTTTATGCTTGATTTGCAGACTAAAGAAAATGGCTTCGAGGAAGTCCTGCCACCTTTTATTGCTAATACTGCCAGCCTTATTGGTACCGGTAATCTGCCGAAATTTGCCGAAGACTTATTCAAACTGGAAGGCCACGATTGGTATCTGATTCCTACTGCTGAAGTGCCTCTGACCAATATATATCGCAGTGAAATTCTGGAAGCTGAGACTTTGCCAAAGAGATTGGTGGCTTATACCCCCTGTTTTCGAAGCGAAGCTGGCTCCTATGGCAAAGATATCCGGGGGCTTATCCGCCAGCATCAGTTTAATAAAGTAGAGATGATGATATTCTCTCTTCCAGAAAATTCCATAGATGAGCTTGAGTATATGACCTCCTGCGCCGAAAAAGTATTAAAACGCCTCGGACTGGCTTACCGGGTAGTAGCTTTATGTACCGGAGATTTGGGTTTTGCCAGCGGGAAAACCTATGATCTGGAAGTCTGGATGCCTTCTAAGAATGATTACCTGGAAATCTCTTCCTGTTCTGATTGCTTCGATTTCCAGGCCCGGAGGGCTCAGATCAAATTTAAAAGAGAACCTAAAGCCAAACCAGAATTTGTTCATACTCTCAATGGCTCTGGACTGGCTGTTGGCCGGACCGTCAGTGCTATTCTGGAGAATTATCAGCAAAAAGACGGTTCGGTGGTCATTCCTGAAGCTCTTCGTCCTTATATCGATGGCTTGAAGGT
>JAQULR010000055.1 GCA_028749205.1 Acidobacteriota bacterium
TGGCTGTCTTTGGGATAAACTCCGGCCAGGCTCTGGCCGCGGTCATCGGTCCGCTTATTGAAGTGCCAGTCATGCTCGGGCTGGTCAATGTGGCTTTAGCTTTCGGTCGCCGTTATTTCGCACCGGACGGAAGCCTATCTGTTTATCAGCGGGGAATCACAAGATGAATAAGATGGTCTAGTAGTCAAGATCAAATGTAGCCTTCTTTTAAGGTGTATTTCTTCTAACATGCCATACTCGCTGGTAGCTGATAATAAGTCTCGAAGGGCGTGTCGTATACTCCCAAGCTCTCGTCATGTAAATGCCAAGTACTATTCACCAACCCATGTTTCAACCGGATATAGGTAATATCAGCTGCCCAGACTATATTTGGACGATCTATATCTACCTCTCGGAGTAGATAAGGATAAATCGCCTCTACCCCCAGAAGCCTCATCAGACTCCTCACCCTTAACCGTCCAACTCTACATCCCCGACGTCTAAGCTCCCGACTCATCCTCCGACTGCCATAAGTTGGAAAATCAAGGCAAATCTTATCCATCTCTTCCGACAGCCCCACCCCCTCATAGTAAAGAGAAGAACGGTTAAGTGCCAGAAGCTCACACTGCCGCCGAATACTCAAATCCTCGTTTTCCCTCTCCACCATATCCTTCTTTACAGGTTCTGAAGTTGCCTGTACTTTTTTTTTAAAAACTCAAGCTCTATGTCCTGCTCCCCAATCTTCTTGTATAGCTTATCTATCAACTCCTTCATCTCTTCTACCTCCGGCTCCTGCTTCCTTGAAAATACACCCCCTACGTTCTCTAAAAGCTGCTTCTCTGGTTAGGATGAACTTCAAACTGAGTGGCTATCTCAGAAATGGTCTTCTCTCCCTTGACCGCCTCCAAAGCCACCCTGGCCTTGAACTGGTCATCGTAAGTCTTCCGTTTTTTCATCTGTGTTTCCTCCTATCATATTCTAAGGAAACACACCTTATTTTGTGACTACTTTTGGTCTGAATAGGCTAGACCATTATAGTCCATCCACCACCTTGTTGAGCTGATTTTACCCAAAAATCATTGGTCTTGGGAAGTAGAACGGTGTTATATCACAAATATTTGTCCCCTGTTTTCATCTGATCTCACCAATAAGAAGCTCTTTATAACCTGAATCCTTCTCCTTAAGATAATAGAATTTATTGTCCTTAAGACGTGCCCAGAGATGTCCCTCCCAGATAAAAACATTTAAACTCGTCCTGCCGATAAAAACACCGTCCTTATCGAAGATGTCAAACATGAATTCCCCTGGATTATGACCTTCTTCAAAGGTACAGACAAAGAGCATTCCATTATCCGCAGCCATCAAGGATTGAAAGGGAGGCTGAAAATCCGGGAAAACAGCCATTTCTCTCATCCTGGGCGGGAACATCTTTAATATTTTTTCCTTATAGCTTTCAGAAACCGGTACCTTTTTATAGTCTTTTCTGATCTTGCGGATTAGCTGTCCGTCAGCATCAAAGACATGGATTTCATACCCCCTGTCTTCCTTCCCCACATAAATATTATCCCGGGATGAACTCCAGGCAAAGACAGGTGGAATTGCTCTTAATTTTGTCGTCCGGGGCAACTTCATGATAAATTCATCCAGGGTTTTGATCTCCAGAAAGTCAGAATCCACGAGTTTTAGCCAGAACGTTTCGCCACTCGTGCCCATAATAAGCAGCCTCCCTTGTGGCCCTGAGGCAGTCATCATCCCACCTGCTGGCATCATCTGATTTTTTACAAATGATCCATCACTGTCATATATCACTACGAGTTGCCTCGAAGAATCACTGACCATGATATTTTCCTGACCATCCAATGAAATATGAAATGGCGCTTCTACCTCTCCCGGTCCCTGACCTTGATGTCCAAACGATTTAATAAACTGTCTATCCTTATCAAACTTGAAGATAAGATTCCCCTCGCCACTTAATTTCCCCAGGACAAAAATCTCACCTGCTGAATTAACTTCAAAACCCATAATATCCATCAGGCCAAGCTTTTGAATCTCTCGATTTTCGGTATCAATAGACCATCTTTTCTCAAAGGTAAAAGAGCTTTTCTCGCCAGTCTTATATGGCTCTAAGTGATTTATGACGACCTCAATTCCGTCCTCTTTAATTGTTTCTATTTTCTCTTTACCCGGGCCGCAGGAGTTTAGCAGGAAGATACCAAGACCCATGAATAAAATTATAACCAAGGGATAGGCCTGTGGCTTTGAAGCCATTTTAACCTCCTAATATTAATATTATTTTTCCCCTTTAGTATAATAAAGAAAGTTATACATCGGTCAAATTCTATTTAAAGGTGAGTCGCGAATCTTCCCATCCTCTCTGTCTCCTTATCCAATATAAAGTCTATCTCTCAGAGGTGTCCACCTCCTCAGGGGGTCAGTATACGATCATCTTCAAACAGGCTATACCGCAATCCTTAAGACCAGCCTGTTCTATCAATTCAAATTTATGCTTATGACTTTCAGACAAATTATTTTTTCTCGCTTTTTTATTATCCATATCACGCTTCTATTTATCTTCAACTTTTGCTATCATTTCTATTCAATTAGATATTCGGTATCTTACCACATGGTAATAGCCATCCTCATCAGTCTCAATCTGCCAGAAATAATCATGATAAAATCTTGAGTTCCAGTAAGAGAAAACAGGCTGACCCACTATCTCGACGTGATTCAAAAACTTACCTTCCCTATCAAAGGCATCAAAGTATCTATCCTCCTTATCCCTGTTTTCATTATAAGGCTGGACCCAGATATTCCCCTCAGCATCAACGCAGATATTCTTAAAAGCAGGCTTTAGTCTCGGGAAGCCGGTATTATCCTTTATGTAATCAGGAGCTCCCTTTCTAATCTTCGTAGTTCCATCTGGATTGAATTCTTTAACCATATATATTGAAAAATGTCTGTTCTTATCTTCTTCATTGACTTTGACAGGAACATATTGGTGAGAAAAAGAGAAAATTTTTCCATCTGTAGGGTCAAAAACTTCTATTTCATAATTTTCTGAAAAGCCAATAATAATTCTACCTTCTGGTGAAACATCCCAATGGACCCTGGGATTAAAAGGTTGGGAAACATTAACTCTTGGCTTAAAGATGGGTTTGGCCCGATAGAGCTTTCGGGAGTAGATTGTTTTTATGAATTGGAGATCAGAGGAATATAAATCAATCCGGCATTCCTGAGGAAACTCTGAATTATTGAAATCAGTTTTTTCTTTTTGGATAACGATCTGGCCATTAGGAAGTCCTCTTATTTTCCAAGGCAACCCACCCTCATCAGAAAACCTGGTGGCTTTTAAAAACTCTCCTTTAAGATTAAAGACTGATAACCGTCTATTTCCCCACTCCCAGATGACCAGACGGTCCTGCCCGACCTCGATAAACTCAGCTAAGGACAGTTCGCCAGGACCCGACCCCTCCCTGCCGATTGTTCCTACCAACTCGCCTTTGGAGTTAAATTTTTTTATATGGCTGGCACCAGCATCGCAGACATAAATATTGCCATCGCCATCTAAGGCTACACTGCGCGGATTCTGCAAAAATTGACCTTGAGGTAAAGACTTATCTGAAATTTCGTATTCCTTTATGAATCGTATCTTCCCCTTGGTATAAAGGTCTTTTAGGTCAGCCTTGGCTCCAAAGACATAAGCAGAGACAAAACCGGACAAGATTAAAAAGGCGATGATAAAAACTTTTATTTTAAATTTCATTTTTTACCTCCCTCAGGTACTGCTGCGCAATTACTGTTTAAGTATTATTTTATCTCTTTTTAATTTATATTCATACAGAACCCTAAGGAGGCGCCTCCACATTTCATTTTGAAATACACAGGCCGGCTGTAAAGAATGTTGTTCCAGATGGTGTCGTTAAAGAGAAACGTATTCTGTGAGACAATACTTATTCTCTCTCTTAAAGAGGAAAGCGATATATCCTGGGCTCTATATCCATCTATTAGAATCTCCCCCTCTGATACTCTGTAAAGCCCCAGAATGAGCTTAACCAGGGTGCTTTTCCCTGAACCATTAGGCCCGGAGATGAGAACCTTCTCTCCCGGATTAATCTTAAAGCTCACTTCCCTTAAGGCTGGCTTTGAATCATAGGAAAAAGAGACTCCTCTAAACTCTATCTCACCTTGAAGCTTACTAAGTTTAATCCCTGAGTCCTTAGCTTCTCTTTCCAGGTCCATCAGCTCCGATACCCTCTGCAGGGCAATGAAGGCAGGCTGAAACGATAAGCCCACTGAGGCTAGCATCTGAGTCGGGCCGTAAAGCTTGGCTAAATAACCTGAAAAAGCAATGTAGCTTCCCAGAGTAAAACTTCCCCTGATTATATCCCAGCCGCTATACCAGAGAACCAGAAACCCTCCAGCTGCTCCGATGAGTGAAAGAAGCTCGGAAGAAAGGGAAAAAGTCACAGTCCGTTTAATATTGGCTCGTTTATAATCCTCAAGAAAATTATGAATTCTGGCTGTCTCCCTCTCCTCAGCCGAAAACACCTTAACCACATCCACCCCAGACAGTGCTTCCTGAACCTGGCGGTTCACAACCGCTCCTTTCTCCATCACCTCCCGGCTGACTCTTCTTATCCCCTTTGAATACAAACGGGTTGCCAGGAAAAGAAGAGGCAAGATGCAGAGAGAGATCAAGGTTAATTTCCAGTTCAAATGAAACAAGATAACTAGCGAGAAGATGAACTCAAAGATGCCGATAAGTATACGAACCATGATATCAGAGAAGAAAAAATTAAGTCCTTCCACCTCACCAATCCTGGAGAGGACATAGCCTGTCTGATTCCGGTCAAAGAAGGAAAGGGGCAGGTTAAGGAGGTGCTGGAAGAGGTTCTTCTTGAGGCTGGTTAAAGCTTCCTGGCCAAAGATACCGAAAAGATAGCTGGTAAGGAAGGAAAATACCAGCTTTAACACCTGAATGCCCACTAGAAGAAGGACGATGAGATTCAGCAGTCTAAGATTCTTATTGGCCAGAACCTCATCAATGATGTATTTCATCAGGTAGGGCGTGGGTAGGGCAAGAACAGAAACGATTATCAAACAAACCGACCCAATTATAACCTGCTTCTTATGAGAAAGAATGTAAGGCAGAAGCAATTTCAGTCTGTTAGCTGGAAAACTCATGAATAATCTCGATGCCCGTCTCCCTATTTAAGCTAATCTTTAAGCGAGTTATTAGGGCTGCGCTCATAACTCCTGCTCTTAGTTACTCCATAATTTTGATTCAGACTGTTTCCGCTTAGCTCATATTTCTAAAACGAAATGGATTTTTATTTCCAACATCACGAAAGTGGCTTCTCGCATTTTTCTTAATTTAGCCGCCTCAAAATGTTCATTTATCAATGAAACTTATTCTGTAATTTCTAGTATTTTTACCTGTGGATATGGATCGCTACCATAGAGAATAAGCCGGTTCTGCCAGGTATCTCCGAGAAACATAAGACTTCCCTCCGGCAAGTCTGTTACCTTTTCCAGCCTTTTGCCGTTTAAACGGTAGAGGGAGAGATCCCGGCTCTTTTCTTTCGCCGGTTTTTCTGAGGTCCATCCCCATCTGGTAAACAATACATATAGGCTGTCATTTAATATGATCGGCTGAGCAAACTGCCTGACTCTGGCTGCCTCCCAGGCACCATAGCCATCTTCTCCCCTGTCAATTACATATTTTTCATACTTTTCAGGAATCGGAACCCGGGCCACTTCTTTCCCGGAATCAAAATCGTAGCCTGTTAGCTCAGTCTTATCATTATGACAGGTCCAGAGAATACCATCTTTTATTACAAATCTTTGTTTTGCAAAGACGACGCTGGGAACAGGTTCGACCTTCGCCAGTCCCTTTTCAAATTCCATAGAACGTAGATTTAAGACCCTTATTCTTTCATCGGTTTTGGTATTAATAAAGATGAGCCGGTCTTTGTCAATAAAATCGAAGAAAATACCTATCTGATGGGGAAGATGGAAAACATTAATATATTTTCCTGACAAATCAAATTCTTTTAGCTCGGTGCCATACATATTCAGAACAAACAGGTGATTTGAATATTTATTTATTACGGCTAAGTAGGGGACTCCAATTTCTTCCGGTCCTCGCCCTTCTCTGAACATTTTTCTTAAAAACCTGCCCGATTGGTCAAAGACTTTAACACAGACATCCTTATAATCAAGAACATAGACATTACCTTCAGCATCACAGGCAGCAGACCAAATCTGTGAAAATAGATAAGGATCATCGGCGCTGGAATTGTCGCCGCTATGACCAATCCGGGCTACAACCTGGACATTGACCTTTTTCGTCTGGCCTTCTCCCCAGGTAAATAACGTAAATAGAGCCAGGCTGAGGGCAGAGATCGTTATGATAAAAACCCAGAGCTTCTTGATATCTTTCATCTTCCCTCCTATTACCTCTTAGACTTTTTCGCCCAGGCTAATCGTTATCATTCACCTTCATTATCCACAGAGCCAGTCAGGGCTCAAACTTATTATTCACAACCGCAGCTACCATCTCTCAGCCCACTTCATCTATGATACGCCACAGCCCTTCTTAGTGTTTATAGATATCTTATCAATAATTGCTCAAGCCGAGAAAGCTCCAAGTTAGCTTTCATGATATGTTTTTATACTGATCTGACTCGAGCCATGAACCTCCGAAATTTGCCAGGTAAGCAGCTATTATGTAGAATTAAACGGGGTCTAAAATCTCGAGGAAAACCGGCCGATTATTTTTCTGAAAAGCAGGCCAGGGAGGCCATAGATATGGCAAATAGCATCATCAGGTTCTGCGAAGGCTATCTGGCTCGGTAGAAATCGGCTTTTGAAAAAGCTAAAAACCGCAGCTAAGGAAGCAAAAGATACCTTTCCAGAAATAAAAGAGAGCAGGCTATTTGGCTCTCTGGCCAGAAACCAGGAGACAGGGCTCAGCGATGTAGATATATTTATTATGGCTGAAACTGAAATTAAGAATCCTATAGAAAGAACAAAACCTTATTTTTATTTCTTTTCTAAGCGGCTGAAGATGTCTCTTGACCTCATCGTGGCCAGGCCGGAAGAGCTTTCGCAGTATGAAGAGATGCTAAAAGGTAGCCTTCCCCTGATTTAGCCAGCAGGTCATCAGCGGACGGGGCCCCGCTCAAAAATGGATTTCATATTGTTTGATTATCGGAAAGCCCTCGGCATCTTCTAAAATGACGTAAGCCATATTATTTTTGATTTGCCGGATACGCTCTCCATGGTAAAAAGAACCCT
>JAQULR010000022.1:0-21040 GCA_028749205.1 Acidobacteriota bacterium
AGCCTTAAGGTATCTTTCCAGGTCTTGTTGATAATCGGGATTTTCCTCTGGCAGAGAAACCATCAGTTCAAGTTTCTCCAGTTTTTGGTGGCTGAGTTTTTTTAACTGGTCCCTCAATTCGATCTCAAAATAAGCTTCAGCTGCCCCGTAACTACCGGCTAAAAATTTCCCCAAATCTTCTTTGAGCCAGGAAATTTCTGGCTGACCTTTCTTGAACTCAGAAAGATAAGGAAAGGTCTGGCTAAAATATTTAAGGATAGCCCCGAGCCCTTCTGGAGTGGGTGAGGTTATAACTACTGAATCTGAAAATCCTGGAGCGGCTGATACCAGCTTGATTATTCCCTCGCTGGGGGCCAGAGAAGGGAGCTTGATTTGTCCGGTTTTTATGAGTTCTTCAGTAAGGATGTTCTGACCGATAAGAATTGGTGCCACCAGAGTTTTTTTGTTTTCGACTTCTGAATCAAGATAGATAACGGGAAAAGTTCCGCCGGCTGTTTCCAGCATCAACCTGGTAGTTAAAAGCGGTAGGTTTCGATTGGAAAATTCAGCAGGGATGATAACTGCAGAGTCAAGCCCATCATTAATTCCATCCTGGTTTCGGTCAACATAGATACCTCGACTGCTGAATATTTCAGTTAGGTCAAATTGTTTTGGTTTTTCAGGTACTCGGGGGATTTCCTTGAAGGCTGGAGTTAACAGCCTTTTAGAGGATCCCGGCCTTTTCAATATCAGTTTTTCCTGTTTCTGGCCAGATTTCAAAAGGAATTCAATGCCAGCACAGGCAGGATAGGCCAGGATATCGGTTCTCTGGCCTCGCTTTCTTTGTTCAGCCAGAAGGGATAGAGAAGAGCAAGCTTTTTCCAGATTACGGTCGTCGGCAAAATTTAGTTCGACAGTCATTGAGGTAATTTCACCTAAGGATTTAAAATTTAAGGAATTCAATCCAGTTGTTGGCTCTGAATCGGGTGGAAAAGTATAAAGCAGACCTGAAATGATTGTCCTTTGGCAGTTGATTTTTTCCTTCTTAAAAAAGGTTTCAAGGTCGTTTTCCAGTCTTCCCCAAGTAAAACCTGACTGGCGGCCCCATATTTCCCAGAGATAGGGCCAGCGAAGGAAAAAAGCCCGGCCAGTTTTCATTAGAGATGCCTGGGATCCTCCAAGGCAGAGAATTCCCTGATGGCTCTGATGGCTAAAAATAGCCACCAGCCCCTGGTTGGCTTTTAACTCTGGCCGATAAAAATTTTTTTCTTTAAGTATTTCCTTTGATAATTTCAGGCGAGAACCTATTAGAACTGGATTTTTCAATTGAGAGAACTCCCGGATCTCTGACTCCTTGAAAACCAGATCAAAATTCAGAGCCAGGCTTTCTAAATTGATTCTGGCGGCAATTTCAGAAGCTAAAACTAATTCTTCTGTTGTCGGCTCGTCTGGAATGATGATGGCCAGCTCTATTTTTTCAACAAGCCCATCGCCGTCTTGATCCATGAGGATCTTGCCAGGGAGCATTAAATGAGAAAGACTTAGGTTCTGAGCCAAGCTTGGCCCAAAAAGCAAACAAGTGATTAATAAAGTTAGAGAAATTTTTTTTATCATTATTGACCTCAATAATTGATCTGGGTTGTTAACAGGTTAATTTTATCATTTATGATTTTACTAGAGCAGAAAAATTTTTCTAAAAATGCCTGGCCTCGGCCTTAAGCTGAAGCCAATTTTGATATTCCTCAAGTAGAATCTCAGTTCGGTTTTTATTTGACCACTAAGATAGAATAGGGTAATAATAACAGCATGGATGAAGCGACCATGGTCATAGCCCTTTGGCGGCTGATAAATATATATTTCAGTTTAGATCCTTGATTATTGATAAAAAACCAAAACTGCCTGTAGGAGGCCTTATGAAAAAAGTTATTCTTCACCGTTTACCTCTTATAATCGGCTTAACACTGGTCATCTGCTCGGGAAGCTGGCTCTGGGGTCAGAGGCGAAATCTTTCAGTGACTTCGCCTGATAATAGAGTAGAGGTGAGAGTGGAATTAAGAGGCCAAATTACTTACTCGGTTTATTATGACTCTAAACAGGTGATTTCACCTTCGCCTATTTCTATGACCATCAACGATAATGTGATTCTGGGAAGAAACCCGGTCCTGGAAAATGCCACTAAAACCAGCAATGAAGAAAAAATCAACCCGCCGGTCAAAGAGAAAAGGGCGGTGGTAATTGACAAATATAATCAATTAAACCTGAAATTCCGTGGAAATTTTGGAGTTATATTTAGGGTCTATGATGATGGGGTGGCTTACAGGTTTTATACCGGATATAGAGTACCTATAAAGGTCCGGTCAGAACAAGCCACCTTTCTTTTCCCCGATAACTATTCAGTCTATTTCCCCTTTATCAAAAATCTTCATACTTCTTTTGAGAGTAATTATACTTATCTGCCTTTAAAGGAAATTGGCATTGAAAGATTCGGTTTTGCTCCAGTAGTAGTGGAGATGTCTGATGGTTTTAAGGTTGCCATTACTGATGTAGCGGTTGATGATTATCCAGGGATGTTCTTAACTGGAAGTAACCAGGACCAGCCTGGCCTGGTTGGTAAGTTTGCTGCTTTCCCTTTGGAAGAGAAGCTACGGGACAAGAGCGACCGAGAACTGGAGGTAGTCAAGGAAGCTGATTATATTGCGGAAACCAAAGGTGGCCGACAGTATCCCTGGAGGTTGATTGTCCTGGCTGAGAAAGACGCCGATTTAATCAATACTGATATTGTCTACAGGCTCTCGCCTCCGCTTGAGCTTAAAAACACCTCCTGGATAAAACCGGGCCGAGTGGCCTGGGATTGGTGGAATGCTAATAACATTTACGGAGTTGATTTCAAAGCTGGAATAAATACCGAAACCTATAAATATTATATTGATTTTGCCAGCAAATATGGAATTGAATACGTAATTTTAGATGAAGGCTGGTCTGATCCGAGCGACCTTTTTAAGGTAAATCCTGAGATAGATTTAGAAGAATTAGTCCGTTATGGACAGCAGAAAAAGGTTGGACTGATTCTCTGGTGTGTCTGGCTTACCCTGGACAAACAAATGGATAGGGCCCTGGATTATTTTCAAAAATTAGGGATAAAGGGGATAAAAGTAGATTTCATGAACCGTGATGACCAAAAGATGGTTAAGTTCTACCGCCGCACCGCGGCGGCGGCCGCTCGCCGAAATCTTCTGGTAGACTTTCACGGTGCCCACAAGCCGGTAGGGTTAAGGCGGGCTTTTCCTAATATTCTAACCAAGGAAGGAGTCCTGGGTCTGGAACACAGCAAGTGGAGCAACCTGGTCACTCCTGAACATGATTTATTACTACCTTTTCTACGAATGTTAGTCGGTCCGATGGATTTTACTCCTGGGGCTATGCGGAATGCCCAGGAAAAGCAATTCCGACCAGTTTACGACTTGCCGATGAGCCAGGGAACCAGATGTCATCAACTGGCTATGTATGTGGTTTATGAATCACCCCTGCAGATGCTTTGTGATTCGCCATCAGCTTATTTAAGAGAACCAGAGATAATGGAGTTTTTGGCAAAAGTGCCAACAGTCTGGGACGAAACCGTGGTTCCAAAAGCTAAGATGGGCGATTATTTAGTTGTGGCCAGGAAAAATGGGGAAAGCTGGTATCTGGGAGCTATGACTGACTGGACTCCAAGAGAAATTGAGCTGGAGCTAAACTTTCTGGAATCGGGGACCCTCTGGGTAGCTGAGGTCTGGCAGGATGGAGTTAATGCCGCCCGTTATGCCAGTGATTTTAGCCGAAAAACTTTTAGAGTTGCCTCGGGAGATTTACTCAAGCTGAACCTGGCGCCTGGAGGAGGGGCTGCTATCATATTTACCCCTGCCCAGTGAGCGGCTTTGGTCCAAAAAGCTTAATTGTATGGTTCTGGCTATCTGAGCCCCTGAAATCCCTGAGCTTAGCCTGAGCTAAGAATGACTATCGAATTTTGATAAGCTCTCGACGCCTGTTTTTATCTTCTGCAATTTGACGAAGCTGCTGGCTTTAGCTTAGTAAGACTCGACAAAAAAATTTTAGAAAGTCAAAGATATCAAGTTTTACCTGAATTTTTCATAACTAATCCAGGTCAAGCGGTTTCAGTCATAACCCCATAGCTTATTCTTGGAGAAGAGTTAAGAGCAAATCAAGGGAATTTAGATTATCTCTGAAGCTTGGAGTTTTTCCTATTTTCTGATAAAATAAGAAAAATATTTAGCGTTATCAATATTAATCAATTGAAAAGTGAGAAATGATTAAGCCCTCTGGAAAAATTGACATTTAGATTTTTAATTTCTAAACCAAAAACAAATTTAACACAATATATGGTATACTTTTAAAACTGTAGATTATATTGAGGCTTACGGAGTTAAGGAGCCAGTTTTCTGGATAGTTTATCTTCCAGTCATCTTGTTCCTGGCTCCGAATTTAGAAGGCTGAAAAAAAAGGGATAAGCAAGACAAATAATGAAAGTTAAAGCTTTTAAATATTTTTTGAGTGCTTTCCTGGCCTTGTTTTTTATTGCGGGCCAGCCGCCGGAGTTTGGCCAGGAAAGTAATTTTTTCCAGAATTATATAATTCCGCAACCAGTGATAAGAGTAGGTCTAATTACCGGGATTAAAGAGACTACTATCAGTTCCTCTTCTGGAATGAAAGTTTATGAAATCGGTCAGGAATACAGGGTGTTGGCAGAAGACGCTGGAGAAGTTGTTATTCGGGTTGAAAGAGAAAAATTAACTGAAAAATTTGTTCTTTTAATAACCCAGACAACGGACAGTCAGGAAGCCGAGCTGTTGGCAGCTGAACTCAGTCAGAAATTAATCGGACAGGTGTTGGTAGAAGAAAAATCTGAGGCTGGGTTGACTGTTTACCAGCTTAAATATGGAGAGTTTCTGACTCGTGGTCAGGCCCTGTCTTCTATCCAGCAGCTAGAAGAACTTGGTTACCAGGATGTCTGGATTATCAAAGAAGACATTAATTTACCTGAGCCAGAAAACATCTGGCTCCAGGTTGACCACAAGTTGCAATCATTGAGTAAAAAGGCTGACCTTTATTTTATACCGGCTTTTGCCCAGAGCTTTTTGAGTCTGAATGGTCGGAGCTATCGGGGAATTTTTCAGTTGAAAAACACCAGTCGGGGGCTTACCTTGATCAATGTTTTGAACCTGGAGGACTACCTGAAAGGGGTCGTTCCTTTGGAAATGTCGCCCGAAATCTTCAATAATCTGGAGGCTTTAAAGGCTCAGGCAGTAGCGGCCAGGACCTATGCCCTTAAGAATATGGGGCGGTATAAGCATTTAGGATTCGATCTTACTGATAATCAGAGTTCCCAGGTTTACGGGGGGATGTCAGCTGAACATTCTTTGACCAACCGAGCTGTGGAAGAAACTACTGGAGAGGTTATTGTCTACAAAGGGCAATTGATAAATGCCCTTTACACCAGCACTTGTGGAGGGCTAACCGAAGATGCAGAGAATGTCTTTCCCGGCAGTCCGGTACCTTATCTTAAGAGTGTAACCTGTACCTTTGAAAAGCAACCTGAATGGCGGATCGAAACCTCTTTAAATTATCCGGGGATAAGGCTTAAAGGTAGGGATATTTCGGCCGAGGTTTTTCCTTTAATGGCATCCGGGATGATACCCTATGAAGTTTCTCCCGATTTTTACAGCCAACTGACTTCAGGGAAAGAGGCAGCCGAATATTTAAACAAAATCAGTCAGATTAGAAAAATAAATAATCCTGGCAACAGTAATTTTTTCGAGTCTTTCGATCAGATTAACTTTGTGGAATTAGCCCATGGTCTGGTTGAGTTTTTCGGCTGGCAGGATAACATTACTTTTCTCATTCTGCCCAGCGAGGTTAATTTCCTATTAAAAAATCAGAACCAAAATAAGACCCTTAAAGAAGCTGACAGAAAAGCCCTGGCTTATCTGCTTCAGGTTGGCATATTTCCTGGTTATCTAAAAGATGAAAATCTTGAGCGCCCCGTTACCAGAGCGGAGCTATCGTACATCCTCAAAAAGTCGTTAAGCTGGTTAGAAGATCTCTATCACCAGGGGACTTTCTTGAATTATCAAGATGGAAAGATAGAAGTGATGGAGGACAAAGAGAAAAGACGGTTATCCCTGTCCTCGGAAGTTTATCTCCTCAGGAATATTGAGGAAGGTACTTTTCCAGCCAGATCTGTAATCCTCCAGGGAGGCGAAAGAATTAAATGGCTGGAAAACGAAGGCTCTATTCAATTACTGGAAGTCATTTATCCAGCTAATACTAACGTTCTGGACCGGAGCTCAAGGTTTAACCGCTGGAATGTCCGAAAGCCCAGGAGCGAGTTGGAGGAAAGTATTCTAAAATCTTATCCTCAGATTGGCAGACTCCTTGACCTTAAAGTACTCAGGCGCGGTCGATCTAATCGGGTAGCCGAACTTCAGATTATTGGTGAAAAAGATAGGGTAGTGGTCAGGGGCTTAAGAATAAAATGGGTCTTAGGACTAAGAGAGACTCTTTTCTCTATTGACCGCGAATTTGACCGAGATGGCCAGCTCTCCCATTTTGTTTTCAACGGACGCGGCTGGGGTCATGGAGTCGGTCTCTGTCAGTTTGGTTCTTATGGAATGGCTCTGGCCGGGGCCGACTATAAAAAAATCCTTAGACATTATTATAAAAACGTTAAAGTCGAGACCATCCCCTGAAATCATCGTTTAGTCATTTGTATCTTTTTTCAGGCTATAAGTTGACAACTAAAGTTTTCCGTTGTAGAAGAGACTTCATAGTTGAATCTCAACCCTAAAGCAGAAAAGGTTGTAAATAATGAATTATCTGCAGGCGATAGTTCTGGGTTTTCTCCAGGGGCTGGGAGAGTTTCTGCCAATTTCCAGCTCAGCCCATCTGGCCATAGCCCCATATTTTTTTAACTGGGATTATCAGGGATTAGAGTATGATGTTATGCTTCATCTGGGAACGCTGTTGGCTATTATAGCCTATTTCTGGAGGGACTGGCTTAAAATCATAGTTGATGGATTTACCCGTTTTCGGGAAAAGGAAGGGCACTTTCTCTGGTATCTTCTGGTGGCCACCATACCTGGGGCTTTGCTGGGCTATTTGCTGGAAGAACAAGCCGAAACCATCTTACGGCAGCCATGGGTAATCGCCAGCAGTTTGATCTTCTTTTCTATCTTTATATTCCTGGCCGACCGATTAACTAAGAATGGAAAAACTCTGGAATCATTAAAGCTAATTGATATCCTGCTCATTGGCTTAGCTCAGAGCCTGGCGATAATACCCGGGGCTTCACGTTCAGGGGTGACTATAATGATGGCTCTTTTTCTTGGCTACCGGCGTCAGGACTCAGCCCGGCTTTCTTTTCTTCTGGCGACTCCTTTGATCGTCGGCGCAGCTTTGCTGGAAGTCCCCAAAATTACTCTGTCTGTAATTAACGGTCCCTTTGTAGCCGGTTTTATATCGGCTACGATCTTTGGTTTTCTGTCGATTAAATTTTTATTGGCTTTTCTTAAGACAAAAAATCTGGTGCCCTTTGTAGTTTACCGGTTAATACTGGCAGTTTTGATCTTAGGAAAATATTTTTTTTAGTTCTTATTTTATTTGACTGAAACTGACAACTTCCCTAAAATACTGCCTAACGCTGGATTATTTATAAAGCAGGACCTGTCTCAAAATTTTCAATAATGACTGGTATGAAAATCGGGAGGTAACAGCAGTTCCATTTAGACTATATTAGATTATATTGGTAGATAATCCAGGTCAATTTCCAATAGTTTTCTTGGAGGTTAGGTTGAGAAAAAAGGCTTTGATATCAAATCGTAGAGAAGCCCAGGAATATCAGACAGAGTCTTCGGGAATGTTTTTTAAGGTTAAGAACGTTTTATGCGAAAAAAAATCGGCTTTTCAGAGAATAGAGATTATAGAAAATGATTTCTTTGGCCGGGTTTTGTTCCTGGATGGGTTGGTTCAGACAACTGAAAGAGATGAATTTTTCTATCATGAAATGCTGGTTCATCCGGCTTTAGCCTGCATTCGGCGACCCGAAAAAGTTCTGATTATCGGTGGGGGAGATGGAGGAGCTTTACGAGAAGTCCTGAAGTACCCGGTAAAAAAAGCCTGGTTAGTAGAGATTGATCAGGAAGTTATCAAAGCCTGTGCTAAATATTTTCCCTGGCTAAATGGAGCTCTTTCCGACCCCAGGGCAGAACTGGCTATTGCTGATGGCTTTGATTTCATTCAGACAACTACGGAAAAGTTCGACGTCATTATAGTTGATTCTTCAGATCCAGTTGGCCCCTCAGCTATCCTTCACGCCAGGAAATTCTTTCTGAAGCTTAAACAGGCCCTTAAGCCTGAGGGAGTGATAGTAGCCCAGGCAGGTTCCCAGATTCTTCACCTTCAGGAGCACAGGCAAAAGGCAACTTTTCTGAAGAGAATGTTTGGAATAGCCCGCTTCTATTGCAGCCCGGTCCCCACCTATCCGGTTGGAACCTGGTGCTATACTTTCCTATCTGATCAGATTGATCCCTTAACTGTCCGAAAGCTGAGAATTCCACCTGGTCTGAAATATTATAACTCTGATATCCACAGCTCCAGCTTTTCTCTGCCAGTTTTTTTTGAGAAAGCTCTGACCCGTCCAAGATAGAGAAGACTCCGCAGGCTTCAGTCTGTGGCTTTCTGGCATTTTTAAACCGGGAACCGATACAGAAAACCTTTTAGATCTTTTTTCTTTCGTAGCTTGAGCTTTAGCCCAGAGCTTTCTGGCGCCTGGTCAAGGGAATTTTAACTGGTTTTTCTGGTAGCTTTCCAGGAAACCGAACCTCGATCACCCATTTCAACTTCTCCGGTGATATTGTTGGCATCCTGAATTTTGCCTTTGTAAGTCATGGTGAAAGAGCCTCTTGGCCCTTCTCTGGTTATAGACCATTCTAGGTCGTTGCCTTTAACTGTACCTTCACCAGTTATTTCTTCACCCCTCATCCCTTCCATAGTTACGGTCAGCTTGTCACCTTCCTGAACGAATTTGAGGTTACTGGTTCTTTCTCCTCGGGGAGTCGTCAAGGTGAAGGCCCAATCCCCAGTCACATTGACCTGCTCAGCCAGCATAGGAAGACCACTTATTACCAAAATCAGGACTAAAACATAGATTTTTTTCATATCATACCTCCATTTCCTTTTGACGCTTCTGATTTATCTTTCTTCCTTTTTTCCCGGGTGTCTTAACTTGAAAATTTAGGATCCGAACCAATCTCAGAAAAACTGTCTCAGGCCCCAGATTTTCCCTGAGAATCGTCTAACAAGCCATGAATAAAAGAAAGGCTAACCGGTGATTATTCGGGAATAACCCAGGTTAGTTTTCCCTGCTTTTTCTTTTCTCCCAATACACGGAGCATATCCTCGGTCAGGCGGGCTAAATCAAAATCAGGCTGCCAGCCCCATTCAGCCCGAGCGGCTGAATCGTCAATAGATTCGGGCCAGGTATCAGCAATTGCCTGGCGGAAATCCGGTCGGTATTCAACTTCAAAATCAGGCAGATGCTTCTTGATTTCAGCAGCCAATTCTTCAGCTGAGAAAGATATGGCTGTGACATTGAAATTGGAATGATGTTTAAGCCCCGAAAAGTCCGCCGACATCAAGTTGATTATAGCCTTAAGGCAATCCGGCATGTACATCATTGGGAGTCTGGTTTCAGGCTTGAGAAAACAGGTATATTTCCCCTGGATGAGGGCAGCATAGAAAATAGCTACGGCATAATCAGTAGTTCCTCCTCCCGGCAAAGTCTCGTTGCTAATTATGCCTGGGAAGCGGCAGCCTCGGACATCCAGGCCGTATCTCAAAACATAATAATCAGCTAAGTGCTCTCCGGCAACCTTGGAGACTCCATAGATAGTAGTCGGGTTAAGGATGGTATCCTGGGGAGTATGGACTTTAGGCGTAGCCGGACCAAAAACGGCTATCGAGCTGGGGCAAAAAACCTGCTTAACCCCTAATTCTCTGGAAGCTTCCAGAACGTTATAAAATCCCGAGATGTTGACTTCCCAGGCCTTTTTAGGAGATTTTTCTCCTGAGGCTGAAAGAATTGCCGCTAGATGATAGATGATTTTAATCTGGTATTTTTGGATAAGGCGAGATAAAGCTTCTTGGTCGGTGACATCAAGGATTTCAAACGGCCCGGCTTTCTGAAGCCCGGATTGTGGTTGGACTACATCAGAGGCAACAACCTTCTCATGGCCCTGGATGTTTCGTAAGGCTGGAACCAGCTCCGAGCCAATCTGTCCAGCAGCCCCAGTTACCAGGATAGTCTCAGCTGTCATCACTTCTCCTTATTAAATAGAAAGATGATAAAAGATTCTTATAACTTGACCTGGCTTTGATGTCAACATAATAGGTTAGCCTCTGCCAGGTATCAAGAAAAATGCTATTTAATCTTGCCTTTAATCTTGAGTTCTTATAAATTTTATATTTGTATCTATAAAAATAATACAGGAGGAAAAGATGGAAATTGAGGTAGATGGTCATTTATCGATTGAGCAAGTGGTTAAAGTAGCTCGAGAGAATCTCCCGGTTAAGATTCATCCCGAGGCCAAGGCTCGTATCAAGAGGTGCCGAGATTTGTTGGAAGATAAAATTAAGCATAACCAAATCATGTACGGAGTAAATACCGGAATTGGTGAACTGGCTAACGTAGTTCTAAGCCAGGAACAGGTTGAAAAGTTTCAGAAATACGTCATTTACAGCCATGCGGCTGGATATGGCCAGCCCCTACCTGTTGAGGTAGTCAGGGCCGCTATGCTCACCAGGATCAGCTGTCATTGCCATGGTCATTCCGGTCTTCGGTTGGAAGTTGTCGAGAAGTTGGCTGAACTTCTAAATAAGGGGGTAACCCCGGTTGTTTGTGAGAAAGGTTCAGTGGGAGCCTGTGGTGACCTCTCGCCAATGTCCCAGATTGCCTTAGTTTTGATGGGCGAGGGCGAAGCCTTTTACCAGGGTGAAAGACTGCCAGCCAGGAAAGCTCTGGAAAAAGCCGGTATCCAGCCGATAGTTTTCCAGGCCAGAGATGGGCTGGCTACTATCAACGGCTCCAATGTCATTACTGGCCTGGGAGCCCTTGAAGTTCATGATACCCTAAGATGGATAAAGCATTCAGAGATTGTCTCGGCTATGACACTTGAAGTTTTAAATGCCAACATGGAAGCCTATGATAACCGGGTGCATCAGGTCCGCGGATATCCTGGAGCTATCATTGCAGCTGAGAACATAAGAAAGATTACTCAGGGGAGTGAGCTTCTGGCCCAACCGGGGAAAAAGGTTCAGGATGCCTACAGCCTTAGAAGTACCCCTCAGGTGATTGGGGCTGCCAGAGATGCCTGGCAATGGGCCAGATACATGCTTGAGGTAGAACTTAACGGAGCGGCTGATAATCCTATCTTTTTCCCTGATGAAGATCTGGTCCTGACCGGGGCCAACTTTCAGGGGGTTCCCCAGGCCCTGGCTCTGGAGCTCTTAGGAACGGCTGTTACCACGGTCTGTGTCCTCTCGGAACGCCGGGTTAACCGGTTGATGAATCCCCACTTGAATGTCGGGCTGCCCGCTTTTCTGACCAAAGGGGCAGGAATGTTTTCCGGTCTGATGCTGAGTCAATATACTGCCGGGGCCCTGGTGTGTGAAAATAGGGTTCTATCTCACCCAGCAGCTACTGGCTCTATTCCAGCGGCAGCCGACCAGGAAGATTTTGTCAGTATGGGTATGACTACTGCTCTTAAAACCAGACAGATTCTTGATAATGCCCAAGCAGTACTGGCTATTGAATTTATTGCCGCCGCCCAGGCGATTGATTTTCGTCAACCTTTAAAACCCAGCCAGGGGGTTCAGGCTGCTTACGAAACCATAAGAAAATATGTTGATTTTATGGAAGAAGACCGGCCTCTATATCCGGATATCAACCGTCTGAAAGAAGTAGTTCAGAAAGGCGAAATTCTTGAGGTTGTTGAAAAGGTTATCGGTTCGTTAAAATAAAAATGGAAAATTAAATGGAAGAGAAGGTGGTCTTAGTTACAGGTGCTACCGGGCACCTTGGCCCAACTATCGCCAAAAGGCTGGCTCAGGATTATGGCCGACTGGCTCTGCATTATTTCCAGAACTTGAACAAAGCTGAAGCTCTTAAGAAAGAGATATCCGAGCTGGGTCCTGAGGTAGAAACATTTCAGGCTGACCTGACTGAGGAAAAAGGCTGTGCCGATCTTATCGATAAAGTTATCCAAAAATTCGGCTCGGTGGATATTGTGATCAACCTGCCGGGAGCCATCAAGACCCGGTCCTGGGATGAGTTAGACCAAGATGATTGGGAAGAAATTTTTCGCTCTAACTTAGAAAGTTCTTATTTCTGTCTAAAACATGCTCTGAAATCTATGAGATCCAGGAAGTGGGGTCGAATTATTAATATCGGTTTCCATCGGGTTGAACATCTGGGTTCTTATCCAGGGGTCACACCTTATGCGGTAGCTAAGACCGGCCTGTTGATTTTAACCAGAACTGCTGCTGTGGCTGAGGTTGGGAATAATATCACTGTGAATATGATTTCCCCCGGTTTAATGGAAGGAGGGCAATTACCATCGGGGTTAAAACTGAAAGAAGGACAGATTGGCCGGGCAGAAGATGTGGCTGAAGCTGTGGCTTTTATATCTTCAGAGAGAGCTTCTAAGATAACTGGAGCAAATTTACTGGTGGCTGGGACCTGGAAAATGTAATCAGAAAGGTAAATTCCTGGTAGGAAGACAAACATGAAGGCAGGGAAAAAGGCAAAAGAAGGCGGTAAGACTTTATGGTCAGGGGGAATTTTCTGGCTATTTTTATTGAGTTTGATAGTTTTTTCCTGCCAGACGCCGGAATCTATCACCAGCAGTCGCATCAAATCACTGGAGCAAGGTTTACTTCGCTCAGTGTATTTTAAGGGCGAAAAGCCTGAAAAATTGCGGCTTTCGGATAGAATGTCCTTTTATAAGGTTCCCGGGCTCAGTCTGGCGGTTATGGATAAATATCAGGTAGAGTGGACCAAGACCTATGGATTTAAGGAGATAATTAATTACCAACCTTTAACTAATCAGACGGTTTTTCAGGTAGGAGAATTAAGCCAGCCGGTGGCAGCAGCAGTAACTTTGCGGCTGGTGGAAGATGGCCAGCTAAAACTTGATGAGCAATTGGGTAATTATTATTTAGAGATAGCTTTTGCCGGTCGCCGGTTCCAGCCGAGGACCCCTTTTTCAATTCTTATTAAGGATCTTTTAAGTCACCAGGCTGGTTTTTATCCCTGGATTTCAGAGGGTTATTCCTGTTCGGGGTTGGTTCCGGATCTGACAGCTGTTCTAAGAGGTGAAGAGCCAGCTAACAATTTTCATAGCTACCGTGGTTTTGACCAGGAGATCCCGGTTCGTTTTTCTGATTTTAATTATGTCCTGTTGGAAAAATATCTTACTGAGCAAACTGGCCTGGTTTTACAAGAACTGGCTAAAGAAAAAGTTTTGGGTAAGCTTAGCCTTAAAAATACCTTCTTCGGTGCTCCTTTGACAGAAGATCTGGCCGTTGGTCATCTACGAGAAGGACCTGAAGTTGAAGGCCAATGGTTTTGCTATCCTGAACAGGCGGCCAGAGGACTTTGGTCAACACCTGAAGAGTATCTTAAACTAATGATAGAACTTATGGACTGTGCCAGGGGTAAAACCAGTGGTCTGCTTTCTCCGACCGTGGCTCGGGAAATGCTTTCATTCCAGACCCCAAGAAGTGGCTATGGCTTCAGGTTGGAGGGAGAGCGTGAGAGATTTAAAATCTATCTAAAGGGCAAGACTAAGGGCTATCGGGCAGCCATGCTGATTTATCCAGCTCTAGGTCAGGGGGCGGTAGCCATGACCAATAGTGAAAATGGCTGGGTTCTAATAGACGAAATTTTTCGTGGCCTATCGGTTATCTATGATTGGCCTGATTTCAAACCTGAGGAAAAAACCTTATTCCGTCTAAGCCCTGAAATTTATCAGCAATATACCGGACGCTATATGGTTAATGATAATTATTTTCTGGATATTGACTATCAGGACTATTATTTGACTGTTCACCCTACCGGACAGGCGGCAACTAAATTTTATGTAGAAACTCAGACCATTTTCTTTTCAGTGGACCCCTTCATCAGGATTAAATTTAATCTTGACGAGAGAGGACAGGTTACCGGCCTGGTTCTCTGGCAGGAGGATTATGAAATTCAGGCCACTAAAATAAACTGAATATTGTCTTAGACCTAAATATGAGCTATTCAGACAAATCGACTCTGATCAAGGTTAATTCCACCTTTCTTGTTCGGCCGTTTCTTTCTACGGTGATGGTGATTCTATCGCTTATCAAGTAATCATCCAGCAGGTTTTATAAGGGTCATCGTAGAAATTGACCTGGCGTAAATGTCAGAAAGAAGAGTAATACCCGTTGGTTTGGGGTTTCCTGCTCAATATCATAAAATAGCTCAGCTAATAAGCATAGGCTGCCGGTCTGGTAGAAGTGGAGGTTAAATCAGATATTTGGAAAAGGTTAGGTTGATAAGATTAAAGAAGGGCCCGGGCCACTAAGGCTTATTATGAGAAAACTATATTCCAGATTCGAGCCCAACTCCTGCTGGAGGGTTAATCTTTCTGGCTCCAAAATAGCGATCATCCTTAGGTAAATAGAAAATAACTACTGCCAGAGAAAGCATACCAGCCAGGATAAAGGGAAAGCGGATGCCGAGCCAATCTGACAGGAAACCAGCAATCAGACTGATTATAGCTCCAGCAATCATCTGGATATTAGAAATCCAGCTAAAAGCCAGGGTCTGATCTTCATCAGCTACCGTGGAGCCTACAAAGGTGTGAAGAGACGGATAGCTCATAAAAAGAAAACCCCCGAATAAAATTAAGGCCAGTACAGAGAGAGTCTGGCCTGGGGCAAAGCCTACGATAAGAAGGCAGACAGTAGCTCCAGTCAGGCTGGTCAGGAAGACTCTTTTCCGGCCAAACTTCCGACTCCAGACTCCATAAAGATAGCCAGTTATAGTTCCCAGGCCTATCCATAAGGCCATATACACTCCAGTCCTACCCATAGGAATATTGAAGTTATTATGGAGAAGGGAAGGAGCATAGAAGATTGTCAGCGACCAGCCGGTTCCGGCAAAGAAAAATCCAGGAATCAGGTGACTGATCTTTCTAAGAACTCGGAGCCATCTCTGGGCTGAAAGGTCAGGTTTAATTGGCTCCCGAGAAGAAACTTTATTGATTACCATAACCCCGACGGTAGTTATCAGTATAGCGATCGCAGCCCAGACATAAAGAGGACTCCTCCAGCCATAATGCTGAGCTAAATAGCCTGTAGTTAAAAAAGCTATCAGCACCCCGAAATTACCTGAGCCGCTCTGGATGCCCATGGCGTCATCTAGTTCCTGCCCCAGGCCAGCTCGTGACTTAGAAACCCAGGCAATGACCACCGGATGATAGAAGCTGGTAAAAATTCTTAAAATAATAAAGATGAAAAGCAGAAGACCAAAAGATGAGGAGACCGGGATCAAAAAATTAGCCAGGCCGATTCCTAAGCCGCTTACTAACATTAACCAGCGATATTCGTACCGGAAAGACAACCTGACCATCCAGAATTGAAAGATAATGGTGGTAATCAGCCCGATATTAGAGAGCAGACCAATTTGAGAATATTTTGTTATAAGAAAAGCCTGGCTGTAAAGAAGCGGGAAAATAGTGGGGGCGATAATACCGGAGGCATCAGTTAGGGCGTGAAACAACGAGGCCGAAATTAAGATCCTTTTTTTCATCTTTATGTATAAGCAGATAATCTACCACCAGAAAAGCTGACTGGCAAGGTTCGGTAAGATTTTTATCAGTCAGCGTTATTTACCAATACTTTGGCCTGATGAAGATTCTTATCTTTTTGTCCTACGATTGCTGCTGAAGGTTACCACAAAGGTGATTGTTGCTTAATTATGAAAAAAATTTATAAAATAATTAATTAGCTTGGATTTTCTGGAGGGCGTAATGAAAAATGAATTCAGAACCCAATCCAGAGGTATAACTTTAAGAAGGCAATATCTGGAGTTTGAAGTTGACTGATAAGGTTATTAATTATAGAGGTTGCTTTGTCTGTGGCCAAGACAATCCGGCTGGCTTGAAACTTAATTTTCACTTTGACCCAAAAAGCCAGAAAGCCCGGACAGAATTTATCTCCGGCCGGCAGTATGAAGGCTATCGAGGGATCATTCATGGCGGAATTGTCTCAGCAGTACTGGATGAAGTAATGATTAAAGCCATTCTGAGTAGAGAGATCCTGGTGGTAACTTCAAAGCTTGATGTTAAATTCAGCAGGCCGGCTGTTGTTGGTGAAAAGCTTAGGTTCGAAGGCTGGATTACCGGTCAGAAAGGAAAGGCTTTTTTCACCGAAGGCCAGGTCATAAATTCAAAAGGCCAGGTGGTAACTGAAGCCAAGGGAATTTATCTTAAAGTCGAGGGAGAGCTGGCCGGCCTTATTAAGAATAGTCCGACAGAAGAATAATAAGCCTACTGCCCATTGGTAAGAGGGCAATCTAACTCGGGGGGGGTATTGGCAGCAATTATTTTGCCTTCTCAAGTTCTTCAGAATCAATCTTCAACAGAGGCTTAGAGCTTGTTCCAGATCGGCCATAAGGTCTTCATAGGCTTCACAGCCCACAGAAAGCCGGATCAGGTCATCAGTTATTCCTGCTTCGTCTTTCTCTTTTTTGGGAACTGAAGCATGGGTCATGCTGGCCGGATGTTGGATCAAAGTTTCAATACCACCCAGAGAAACGGCTAGAGTGCAGAGTTTAACATTGTTTATAAATTTAAGACCGGCTTCATAACCACCCTTTAGCCCAAAGGAAATCATCGAGCCCGGGCCTTTCATCTGTTTTTTCATCAGGTCATACTGAGGATGGCTTTCCAGTCCAGGATAATTTACCCAGGCTACCTTCGGGTGTGACTCCAGCCAGCTAGCCAATTTTTCGGCATTACCCTGGGCCTTTTCTATTCTAAGATTTAAAGTTCTCAAGCCACGGAGCACCAACCAAGCCTGATGTGGATCCATGGTCCCCCCGTGCATCCTGAGAACTTTCTGTAATCTCTGATGGAGTTCAGGAGTGCTACTTATTATTACGCCTCCGACGACATCGCTGTGACCGTTGATAAACTTGGTCAGGCTGTGAATGACTATCTTGGCTCCGAGTTCGAGAGGATTCTGAAGAACAGGTGAAGCAAAAGTATTGTCAACAACCAGGATTAAATTATTTGCTTTGGCCAGTTCAGCGCAGGCCTTGATATCAGTTATGGCCATGGTCGGATTGGCCGGACTTTCTATAAACAACAGCCTGGTATTCTTTCTAATTAGCTTTTGAATTCGATTGAGGTCAGAGGTATCTATAAAATCAGAGCTAACTCCAAAGCGGGCAAATTCAGTCTCAATTATGTTTCTTGATGGACCATAAAGGGCCGAGGTCCCTATCATGTGGCTATCTTTCTCCAGAAAAGTCAGATAAATCGTAGAAACAGCCGCCATTCCGGTGGCCGTAGCCAAGGCCGCAGATCCTTTTTCTAAAAAGGCTAGAGCTTCTTCCAGGGCCAAAATAGTCGGGTTACCCAGCCTGGTGTAGATAAAGCCCTTTTCTTTTCCAGCGAACAGAGCTGCTCCTTGCTCAGCACTTTCGAAGGCAAAGGTAGAAGTCTGATAAATCGGAGGAGATACACTATGAGCTATCGGGTCTGGGTGATAGCCCACATGAATGATTTCAGTTTCCAGATTTCTTTTGTTTTTTTCTTTCATATTCTCACCTTTCAGCCCCTGACCTTAAAAACTTGGCCGGAGCAAGAAATCGGTCTTCAAGGTTATTAGCTTTAATTCAGCCAAATATTTGATCTGTCAGCCAACAGTTGTCTGGTTCAGATCTTTCATTTACTTCTGGCCAGCTCAATCATTAGTTTGATTTCCTTGACCATCTTATCCGTATCTCCCTCAAAACCTATCGACTTAAACCGGATTTTTCCCTTAGGGTCGATGATGAATTTGGTTGGAATACCGGAAACTCCATAGTCTGCTACTACCTTATCTTCGCTGTCTATTAGAACATAAAAAGGATACTGATTCTTTTCTAAAAAATCCTTTACTACCTGAACTTTGTTTTCTTCCTCCTGCCAAGTATTGACAAAAATAAAAGCTACTGAAGGGTCTGACTGGAATTCCTCTACTAAACTCTTCATCCCGGGGAAAGAACTTAGGCAGGGTCCGCACCAGGTTGCCCAGAAATCCAGGATAACTACATTTCCTTTATAATTAGCTAACTTGACGGTTTTGCCTTCCAGGTCTTTAAGCTCAAAGGCAGCGGCTGGCTGTTCAACCATCCGCTTTTCCAATTGAGAGCAGAGAAATTCGGTAGCCCTGGCTTCGATTCTGTTTTTGTAGTTTTCCCAGCCAGCTTCAGAACCGGAACTGCCAGTATAAGCCTGTTTTAGCAAGTTAATTAATTCAGAATTTGTAAAACCTTTACCGGCTATGGCTTCTAAAACTTCCTGAGCTACCTGGAAATTGTTGTTGGCTAAAAGGACTCGGGCGTAATCAACACCAATAGCCGGTTGTTCTCCCTGATTGATTTCATAAGCTTGCTTAAGGTAAGAAGTAGCCTCAGCCGCCTGGCCCTGTTTTAGCAGAGCATTCCCCTTAAGCCGGAGAAGCATCGACCGCAGCCCAGTCTCCATTTCCTGGTTCCATTCTTCTTCAGAATAATAGTCTGGCTTATACTTTTCCGGAGCCCTCATCTGTTCATCAAGTAGAGACAGGCCGTTGTCTACGGCTTTAATGACCAGGTCAGCCCTTCCTTCGGTTTGGCTGGCCTGATTGGCAATAGCATAAAAATAATGAGGCTGAGTTTTCAGCCAGTTTTCCTCTAAAAAACTATTGGCTTCTTCCAGTTTATTTTCCTGAAAGAGATTCTGGGTTATCATACCTATAATCGATTCAAAATATTTTGATTCTGGATACTCTGCCTGAAATTTTTTTAGAAATTCTATTTGCTGGTTAGAATCCTGGATGGACTGAAACTGCATTACTGATTGCATCTGAAAAAATTCACCCTTAGGATTTTTTTGAGCCTGTTCCAGAATAGCTAAAGCCTTTTCCTGATTACCAGTCTGAAGATAGAAAATATAAAGGGTGAATAGAGTAGAATCATCAAGGTCAGGCACGGTGGAAATCTCATCCAGAAAAGTTCTTGATTTTTCTTCCCATCCTTCTGTCTTGGTTGCCTGGAGGATCCGAAGATAGCTATTAGCAAAATATTTTTTTATTTCAGGATTGGCAACAAAATCTTCTTCAGTCAGGCGAAGGGCTCGGGTTAGGTCCTGTTCAAGGCCAACTAACTGGCCCCAAGAGGTGTAAGCTAAAGCCAGACCGGCCTTGTGGCCGGGTATAACTTTACCGTCAGGAGTATAAAGAGCAAAGATAAAGCCCTGACCTTGATTATTATCTTCGCTTTCTCTATCGAGTTTGACCTTGGCCACGAGTCCATAAGTTCCCTGTGGAATCTTGTAGGTCCCAGCCCATTCTTTGTTGGTCTTTTTTAATTCAATTACCTGAACCTGGGGAAGATCTTGGGAGTAGGAATAAATATAAAGGCTAAAAGAGTCAACAGAGGGCAGGTTTTTATCTGCCGGAATATAGGAGAAGGTAACTGTATCGCCTGGTTTGGCTTTAACTGGGGACATGGTCAACTGGGAAGAAGAGCTTTTTCCGGAACAAACAACTAAAGAAAAAGAAACCAGAAACAAGGTCAAAATTAAAGAATATGCTTTTTTCATTTAAGGTCCTTTCAATAGATATTAGCCTGGATTATTCATAAATAATCAAAGTCGGCTTGCTTTCTTCTTCTGTAGGTGAAAGTCAGTGGACCGTTCAGCCTTATGAATAAATCAAGCAATTTATTATCTCAGAAAAAGATGATTTTTACAAATAGGGATCTCTGGCCTGTCTGATCTTCGGGGCCCGTTCATTTAGTTATCGGATCTTATGATGGGCTGTTTTTACTACCCGGGACTAAAATTAAACCTCAGTTACTGGCTAATCATGAAGGACCTTAATTTTAGCCTTAAAAGAGGTCGAAGTCGGCTTGAGACAGGCCTGTTCGTCACAGGCTTGGTAGCGGATTTGTCCTGCCAGGTCTAGGCTGTCTGGTCTGGCATCTTTTCCCAGCTCGATCCTGGCTTTAATTTCAACCTGACCCTCATAAACAGATAAGGGTTTTTCTGAAAACTTGAACTTTTTTGTTTTGGTTTCGGGAAAGATAATTTCCTTGACTTCAAAAGCCGGATCTTCCTTAAATTCAACTGAAGTTGGCACCAGCAGGTCATCTTCTGGGTTCTGAGAATTAATATGAAAACCGGGAGAAATGGTTAGCTCCAAAATCAACTCAAATTTATCTCCAGGGTGAAAATTTTTTTGAGGGGCAATAGGTTTTATGGAGACAATAGGCTGAGTTGGATCATTTTTCTGAAGATGGCCGGTAGCGGCGATAGCTCCTTGAGTCGACAGAAATATTAGGGCAAGCAATGATAAAAATAATGCCTTCTTTTTCATGGTCATTTTTTCTTAAAAGGAATAATATCTGAAAAATGAAACTTTTTCTATTAGCTTGGCGATAATAACCAGGAGCTTTCAAGTTAAGAGTCCGGACGTCTGGTTGATTGAAAATTATTACTTTTTTGAGTACTATTAAAAAATAGCTAATGAGAAAATCAGATCGGGGTATAAAAAAGGTTAACCTCGGATAGAAATGGAGTGCAACATGAATCATCAGAGTAAAGTTTGGCTTATGATTGTCTTTTTGGCTTTTTCCCTGACCGTTTTGTTGGGTTCAAATTGTTCTATAAATAATGATAGAGAAGTTAGCCATCATGAGATTCAAGCTCTTCCAACCGATGAAAAGCCTGGG
>JAQULR010000022.1:21140-28089 GCA_028749205.1 Acidobacteriota bacterium
AAAAATTTGAAGAATTAAAAAATAAATTGCAGGAAGCAGAAGTTGATGTTTACCTGCCCAGATTCAAGTTTGAAACCAAGTATCTCATGGGTGGAGAACAAGGTATCCTGGGCAGAATGGGGATGCCCACGGTCTTCTCTCGGACGTCGGCTGATCTGTCTGGTATTAATGGCCGGCAAGACCTTTGTCTGACTGAAGTAATCCATCAAGCTTTCGTCGAGGTTAATGAAGAAGGCACTGAAGCCGCGGCCGCCACCGGGGTTATCATGGGGGTTAAGATGGTCCTGGAGAAATTGGTCTTCCGGGCTGATCATCCTTTTGTGTTCATCATCCAGCATATGGATACAGGTAACATCCTGTTTATGGGCCGGGTAATTGATCCTGGTGGCTAAATGAGTAAATTGGTGTAAACGACTTACAAGTTACAAGGAGACCAGTTTAAATTTTGATATAATAACCCTTCAAGTGGGTTTTTATAAAAATAATGAGGTAGGTCTAAAAAGCAACCATCTCTGATAGCCTGGAAAATCAGGCACTAAAGTCAGATTCTGAAATCGGCTGATGTCCAGATTTTCCCTAAAAAATGGTGAAGATTCACCTGGCTATCTGCAGAAAAGACAGGGTCTTAAGTGGAAAGGACAAGATAAATGGAAGCTTCGGCTGGTTCATCTCAGATTTTTTCTCTGGTTATTTTACCCATTCTGATCTTTTTGGCCCGTATAATTGATGTCTCATTGCAAACACTTCGGATAGTATTCATCTCAAAAAATTTCAAACTCTTAGCTCCGGTCATCGGCTTTTTTGAAGTCCTGGTTTGGTTGACGGCTATCACTCAGATTATGAGAAATCTCAACAACCCGGTCTGTTATATTGCCTATGCCCTCGGTTTCAGTGCTGGTACCTATGTTGGTCTAAAGCTGGAGGAACGGCTGTCCTTAGGCAAGGTAATTGTGCGTATCTTTATTCGTGAGGATCAAGGGCAATTGATAACTGCCCTGAGAGAAAATGGCTATGGGTTGACAGTTTTTGACGCTCGGGGAGGTAAGAATAAGGTCCTGCTACTTTTCTCCATCATCGATAGAGAAAAGCTTCGTGAACTGGAAGGGTTTATGGGAAAATTTGCTCCTGAAGCTTTTTACTCTGTAGAGGATATTCGTCAATGTCGCGGGGGCTACTTTAAGCCTCCATTAAATTCAGGTCGTGACCTGCGATATATGTTTTTTCAGAAAAAATAACTTATTGGTTTTATTTGACCAGGCTACCTTTTTTCTTTCAGCAGATTTGTATTCAGCTCTCGGTGCTGCCTGCAAAAAACTTAGCCTAGCCAAAGTAAAAAGCTTGGTGAGTATTATGGATTGATAGTATAAAATTATGCTATCAATTATGAACGAGGAGGATAAATATGAGAATGTTAATTGGCGGTGAGTGGGTTGACAGAGCAGAGAAGCTACCTGTGTACCGGCCATTCGATGGCCAGCTTATCGATCAGGTCCCTGCTGGGACCAAAGAAGATGCTTTAAAGGCAATTGAATCTGCGGTTGAAGGCTTTCAGATCAGCCGGCGCTTGCCAGTTTACAAGCGAATGGAAATATTATGGGGTGTGGTTGACTATCTCAAGAAGAATTTTAATGATTTTGCTATGACGATTGCTTCCGAAGGCGTTAAGACCATCAGGGAGGCCCGCAAAGAGACGGCTCGTTGCCTAAATACTTTAAGCATTTCTGCCGAAGAAGCTCGCCGAATCCTTGGAGAGACTATACCATTTGACAGTTTCCCTGGCGGAGAGAATCGAGTCGGCTACTATTATCGGTTTCCTATTGGCGTTATCCTGGCTATCACACCTTTTAATGATCCGCTTAACCTGGTCGCCCACAAATTGGGACCGGCCATCGCTGCTGGAAATTCTGTTGTTTTGAAGCCGGCCACTGATACGCCTCTCTCAGCTCTAAAGCTGGGGGAAGCCTTTGTCCAGGCAGGTCTGCCACCCAAGGTGCTTAATATCATAACTGGTCGGGGTTCAGAGATTGGTGATACTCTTGCTTCCCATCCGGCGGTGCGAATGATTACTTTGACCGGTGGAGTAGAGGCAGGTTTAGATATCTTGAAAGTATCTGGCTTGAAGAAAATCTCTATGGAGTTAGGGTCAAATTGCCCGGTTATTGTCTGTGAAGATGCCGATATGACTAAGGCGGTTGATTATTCGGTTTCTGGTGCCTTCTGGGCAGCAGGCCAGAACTGCATCGGGGTGCAGCGCATATTCATCCAGGAGAAAATATTCGACGACTATGTCCAGCGATTCGTAGAGAAGACCAAGAAGATTAAGGTGGGCAATCAGCTCGATGAAGAAACGGATATGGGTGCGATGATCAATGAGAGAGAAGCCAAGCGGGTTGAGGAGTGGGTAAACGAGGCGGTAAGTCAAGGTGGTAAGGTATTGACTGGTGGTCAACGCCATGGCAATTTCTATGATCCGACAGTCATGGTTGAGGTGCCCGAGACAGCAAAACTTGCTGTGGAAGAGATTTTTGGCCCGGTGGTGCTCCTTTATAAATATCACCATCTCGATGAGGCGATAAAGAGGGCCAATAGTGTCAACTATGGACTTCATGCGGCTATTTTTACCCAAGATATAAACAAAGCCTTCAAGGCGATACATGAGCTGGATTTTGGCAGCGTTATTATCAATGATTCGACTGATTACCGGCTGGATCAGATGCCGTTTGGCGGGGTCAAAAACAGTGGTTTGGGCCGCGAAGGAATCAAATTTTCCTTGCTGGAGCAAACCGAGCCTAAGGTCGTCTGTTTTACCCTGTAAAATCGTTACCAGTTTCTGATAGGCTATTTGGCCAGGTCGCCATTCTAAGATCGGCCTTGGCCTGAACGGTTACCTGTCTCAAACTGAAATTCGTAAAATGCCTGGCATTGGTGGTTTCATCTCCAAAAAGCATATTTTCTGGACCCTTGAGCTCAAAATCATCAAAAGCTGGATGTCCTTTTATCTGTCCACTACCTCCGTTTTTAAAGCAACTGTAAGTACTGTCCTTAATAGATAATTATTCCAGATCTTCTCTCGGCAGAATTTTCTCTTGACAAAGGCTCTGGCCGGTATTATTTTATAAAGGGTGAACAAAATGGTTAACAGAATTAAAAGGACCCTGACTCGAAGGCAGCAGGAAATTCTGGATAAAATCCAGGATTTTATCCTCGAACATGGTTATGCTCCCACGGTGAGGGAAATAGGGCAGATGGCCGGCCTCACCAACCCCTCGGCTGTCTTTAAGCACCTCCTCAGCCTGGAAAAGAAAGGCTATTTAAAGAGAGAAGGCGGCGAGCTGCGACTTTCTTACCTGCCGGATGCAGTCAATCAGGTCCGACTGCCCTTAGTTGGCCTGGTTCCAGCCGGTAGCCCGCGCCAGATGTTTGACACTCTTGGGGAAAGTGTGGAGATCCCGACCTGGTTTGCCGGGCGGAAAAGTGGCAATCTTTTCTGTCTGAAAGTGACCGGTAAAAGCATGATTGATGCCTACATTGATGATGGTGATTTAGTGGTTATAGAAAGGACTGAGACAGCTAATTCGGGCGAGATGGTGGTGGCTCTTCTTGAAGATGGCACAGTAACTCTAAAACGCCTCCGCCGGGAAAAAGACCGGGTGCTACTGGTTCCAGAAAACCCGGCCTTTAAGCCGATTGAAGCCAAGGAAGTCCGGATCATCGGCCGGGTAGCCGGTGTGATTCGAAAGTATTAACTCTTTAAGATTCGGGGAAAATGATGCGGTTACTAAGTGCTCAACTTTCCAGTTGTCAGAAAAGGCGTTATATCATTCATATTGACCTGGATGCTTTTTTTGCCTCAGTTGAGGTGCTGCTTAACCCCTCCCTCAAGGGTAAGCCGCTGGTGGTCGGAGGCCTCCCGTATGAAAGGGGAGTAGCTGCCACCTGTTCTTACGAGGCCCGTAAATATGGCGTTCATTCCGGGATGCCCCTTCGCGAGTGTTATAAACTATGTCCCCAGGCGATTTTTGTCCGGGGCAATTATCATCTCTATCAGGCTTTTTCCGAGAAATTCTTCCAGATTCTCCACGATTACACACCTGACGTGGAAGAAGCTTCCCTGGATGAAGCCTACCTGGAATTTACTCGCTGCAGCCAGCTATATTCTTCTTTTACAGAGGTGGCTAAGGATATAAAACGCCGGGTGGAGAAGGAAGTGGGGCTGGGAGTTTCAGCGGGAGCAGCCTCCAACAAAATCTTAGCCAAGTTAGCCACCAGGCGAGCCAAGCCGGGCGGTTTCTTTGAGCTTCAGCCGGGTGAGGAAGAAGAGTTTTTGCGCAAGCTGGACATTTCTGCCATTCCAGGTATTGGCCCTAAAGCCCAGGTGATGCTCCGGCTGCTCAATGTCCATAAGATAGCCGATCTCTGGCGGCTGCCGCTGGCTACCCTGCGCTCTTTGTTCGGCGTGATGGGCGATGAACTTTATCTGCTTTCCCGGGGTATAGATTACCGTCCGCTTCAAACCCGGGGGAAGTCTGAATCTTTCTCCCGGGAGACCACCTTTCTTCAGGATGTCTGGGACCAGGATCTCCTGCTGGCTCATTTAGCTTATCTCTCTGATCGCTTAGCTCTTGGCTTAAGGAAGGAAAAACTTTATGCCAGGGTAATCGAGGTCAAAGTCCGCTATTCTGATTTTAAGACAGTCAGCAAGCGCCGGGCACTTTCAATGCCAGTGCAAGAAACCAATCGGATTTACCGGGTGGCCGAAGAGCTGTTTTTAGACCTCTGGGAAGGTTCGCGCTTAGCTCTGCGCCTGGTTGGTGTTAAGGGGAGTGAACTGGTGGGAGAGCGACCTCTGTCCCTTTTTGAGCTTTATTCAGAGCGAGAAGAGCGTCTCTCTCAGGCCCTTGACCAGGTGCGCGGGAAATATGGTTTCGATGCCCTGCTTACAGTTCGGGAAAAAATGCTGAGTGAACTTTATCAGGAAGATAAAGGACGCGGCTTTATCCTGAAAACAGCTTCACTTACCAGATGAGAAGTTGAAGTAATGACTTTATGACTGGAGAAAGAGTTGAGGATATAAAGGTGAGGGATAGCCGGAAAAGAAGAAAAATAAGAATAGGTCAGGAAGGAATTCGGAGCTGGAAATGTTTATCTCTTTAAGGGTTCATACGGTTTTCAGCCGGGGAGAAGGCAGTATTACCATAGAAGAATTGGTGCAGTTTGCTGAGAGAAATCGCCTCCCGGCAGTCGCCCTAACTGATATGGCTGCTTTTTACGGCTGGGGCAAGTGGCAGGCTCTAAGCGAGGGGCGCGACTTTAAGCCTGTCTTTGGCTGCGAACTCGAACTGGATTTTCCAGCTAAAGGCAGCCGCTATGTTTTTCTCATTAAAGAGAAAAAAGGCTACCATCGGTTGCTTGAGATTTTTAACCGCCGGGAGTTTCTGAAACCAGATGGGCTGGCTACCATTTTTATCCTGCCGGAAAAGCTGCCCGCATCCGAACTAGAGCTCGAAGAGCGGGTAAGTTTTATTCGCCAGATTGGGGAGCGGGTATCGAATGATTTTTATCTTGGCTGCGGACTTAACAACCTGCCTGGCGGCGAGTGGCTCTCGGCGAAGGCGAGGCTTCCTCTTCTCTGGACTGAGCCGCTAAAATTTCTGACCAGTCCTCAGCGCCTGGTTCTCCTCCGGGCAATAGAGAAAAAAATTCCTTATCCGCCTGAGCTTAAAAGGCTTTCACCACTTCTCAGAAATTCTGGCCCGGAGCAGGAAAAAATTGCTTTAAAAAAATATGGTGACCGGGTCAAGCCGATTTTCCGCTGCCACCAGGAGCTTACTGAAAAAATAGATTTCTCTTTTAAAGATATTGTTCCGCCTCTTCCGTCTGATCTTTTCCCTGTTTCCCTGCGTCAGGTAATTAATGACCGGTTATCCAGGCTAAAAAATCTCATCTGGGAAGAAAGAGACCGGGCAGTGCGTGAGCTTCAGGTGGTTGAGGAGAGCGGTTTTGCTCCTTATTTTCTCGTTGTTTGTGATGTGGTGGAATTTGCCCGCCGCCAGGGCATTTACCATAATCTCCGTGGCTCGGGAGCTTCTTCCTATCTAGCCTATCTTCTGGGCATTTCCCGTCTTAATCCGGTGGAATATGGCCTTTATTTTGAACGCTTTTTAAACCGCGGCCGGCCTGATCCGCCTGACTTTGACCTTGATTTTGACTCGAGCCGCCGGGATGAAGTCCTCGAGTATGTGCTCAAACGTTACGGGACAGGAGAAACCGGTGCAGCTTATGTCTGCAGCCTGAAGAATTACCGGGCGCGCTCGGCCCTTTATGAAACTGCCCGGGCTTTTGGCGTTTCGCCGGAAGAAGCCAGGACAATGAGCAAGCGGGTGCCAATGTTCGCCGAGCCTGATTATTTGCGGCAGATGCCGCCTCAGGCCGGTTGCCTGGACATCTGGAAACTGGCTTCTGAGCTGACCGGTGTTTTCGCCGAGATTTCCCTCCATGTCGGAGGTGTAATTTTGACTCCGGCGCCGGTTGACCGCTACCTGCCGCTTGAAAAATCAGCCAAAGGACTTCTCATGTGCCATTATGACCGGGACACGGTGGAAGAACTCCAGCTTATTAAACTTGACCTTCTTTCTACCCGCGGGCTGACGGCTATAGCCGAGACCAGAAAAGCTCTTCATCTTGAGCATCTTCCGCCTGCTGATCGCCAAACTTTTGCTCTTCTCCGGGAAGCAAAGACGATCGGCTGCTTTCAGGTGGAAAGCCCGGCCATGATGAATCTTCTCCGCCGGATGAAACCGGAAAACCTCGGCGATTTAATCCATGCTCTGGCTTTAATCAGGCCGGGACCGACTGAAAGCGGGATGAAAGAAGCCTTTCTCAGACGCCGCGAGGGCAGAGCTTCTCCTCCAGACCCGCTGCTGGCTAAGATTCTCCCTGAAACCGGCGG
>JAQULR010000023.1:0-20003 GCA_028749205.1 Acidobacteriota bacterium
CCTTCAGCTAACCCTGACGGTATTGACCTGGTAACTGACTGGTATTACCGGACTTTAGGCACTCCTTATGAAGGCAGCAGTATGCCCTGGCTCTATCATTATTATACCGGACATGATAACAACCGCGACTGGTTCATGCTGACCCAGAAAGAAACCCAATTGATGGCAAACGTCCTTTATCGAGAGTGGTATCCCCTTCTGGTCTATGATGTCCATCAGATGGGTTCTAACGGACCGAGGCTTTTTCTTCCTCCATACCAGGACCCTGTTAACCCCAATTTAGACCCCCTCCTTCTCCGAGAACTTTATCAGTTAACCGGAGAGGCGGTTATTAATCTGGCCAGAAATGGTAAAACAGGAGTAGCTACCAACACCATTTTTGATACCTGGTATAATATGGCTAACCGGGCAGCTCCCCTGCGTCATAATGCTTTGGGAATTCTATCTGAAGCTGCCAGTGTCAATCTGGCCTCACCTATTTTTATCAGGCCTCGAGATATTCGAGTCTCAGGATCGGGCAACCAAGTCCAATCTACTTATCTTGAACCCTGGCCAGGCGGCTGGTGGCGGTTGCGAGATATCGTCGAATATGAACAAATTGTAGCCCTGTCCTTTTTAAGAACTATCTCTGAAAAAAAAGAAAAATTTATGGAGAATTTTTGCCTATTTGCGGAGCGCCAAATAGAAAAAGGCCTGAACGAACCGCCTTATGCTTACCTTCTTCCCGAAGACCAGAAAGACCTGCCCACTGCCCTGAAATTAGCCGAAGTCATTCAGAAAAATGGGGCTGAAGTTTACCGAGCCAACAAGGCCTTTACAGCTGATGGAATCGACTATCCAGCTGGAACCTATGTTATTCCTCTATCTCAGCCCTATCGGGCTTTCATCAAAGACTTAATGGAGGCCAAGGCTTATCCTTTACCGCCAGGCCAGGACCCAGCCCAGCATCTCCCATATGATGAAGCCAGTTGGACTCTTCCTCTGCAGATGGGGGTCAGGGTAATCGAAGTTATTAACAAATTTGAGGCCAGCTTGAGTTTATTGCCACCGGTTAAAATCCCTGACAGCCAGATTAAAAGTGGAGGGAAATATTATCTGATTAATAGCAGCTCTAACAACTCAGTTATTCTGGCTAACCGGCTGCTCAAGAATAAAATACCATTTGGTTTCATTGACCGTCAGATTACAGCTGGAGGCCAAACCTACCAACCAGGAAGCTTGGTCATCGACAAAAGTAAGCTCGATCCATCCAGACTGACGGCCTTGGCCAAGGGTCTTGGACTATTCATAGAAAGCATTAGTTCTATGTCGCCAGCCAAGATTCAACCCTTGACCGCCTATCGTCTGGCTATTTATCAACCCTGGACAGCCAGTATGGATGAAGGTTGGACCCGTTGGGTGCTGGAGCAGTTTGAGTTTGATTTCAAGGTTATTCATAATTCAGAGATAAGAGCCGGCCAGCTTCAAGATAAGTTCACCCATATAATCCTACCCAGTCTGAACAGTCAGAGTATCCTGGAGGGCAGAGGGAAGGGAGAGGTACCACCTGAGTATGCCGAGGGCCTTGGCCAGGAAGGCGTGGCCGCTCTTAACTCATTTATCAGGAGTGGCGGAACGCTGATAGCTGTAGAGAATTCAGCCGATTTTGCCATAGAACATTTAGGCCTGCCTGTAAGAAATATCATTGAACCGAGAAGGTCTCGCCGCTCTGACAGCCAAAGCACCTCAACCCCCGATCGAGTCAGAGTTTACTCGCCAGGGTCAATTCTTAGAGTTACTGTCGATTCTTTCAGGCCAGAGGGGTATGGCTTTGAAGGTGAAGCCGCAATTTTTTCCTATTTCAGCCCGGTGTTTGAGATTGATAAAGCTGAAGAGGGTAAGGTTTCGAACGTAGGGAAAATATGGAGCTTAGCCCAGTTCCCAGCCTACAATCCCCTATTGAGCGGAATTCTACTGAACGGTGAAAAACTCCAATTCAAGTCAGCCGCCGTTGCCTGCCAGGTAGAAAAAGGCAAGGTGGTATTGCTGGGCTTTGATGTTGTCCATCGGGCCCAGGCTCATGGGAGCTTCAGATTCCTTTTCAACCCGATTATTTACCCATAAGCGGAAACTTATTATCAATCAACAGAGAGGACAATAGTATGACCGGCTCAAAAATCATTAAGATAGCTCTGGTTCAGCAGCAGAACACCTCTGATAGGGATCATAATCTCCAGAGAGGATTGCAGGCTCTGGAGAAGGCCGCCGCGGCCGGGGCTAAGTTAGTGGTCTATCCCGAACTTTCTTTTTTGCCTTTTTTGCCTCAGCATCCCGCCTCAGCTGGCTTTGAGAGCTGGGCTGAACCCATACCGGGACCGACTACCGAACTGTTATGCTCTAAAGCTGCCAGGTTAAATTTGGTCATAGTTATTAACCTACTAGAAATTTATCAGGGGAAAACTTATGATTCTTCTCCTGTTATAGACAGCCAGGGTCAGCTGGTTGGGGTGAACAGGATGGTGCATGTAATGGAAGCCCCCAGCTTTCATGAAAAGGGTTATTACCATCCAGGAGATCTTGGGGCTGGGGTCTTTGAGACTTCAATTGGCAAGTTAGGAGTGGCCATCTGCTATGACCGGCATTTCCCCGAGTACATGAGAGCCCTGGCCTTAAAGGGAGCAGAGCTGGTTGTTATCCCTCAGGCAGGAGCCAAAGATGAATGGCCCCGGGGCCTGTTCGAGGCTGAGCTCAGGGTAGCGGCCTTTCAGAATGGTTATTTCTGTGCTTTAGCCAACCGAGTTGGTCGGGAGGATCGCCTGGAATTTGGTGGTGGCTCTTTTGTAGTTGACCCTTTCGGTCAGATGATAGTTCAGGCCGATAAGGACCAAGAAGATATTTTATTAACTGAAATTGATTTAGGACAGCTCATTGACTCTCCAGCTCAAAAATATTTTTTAAAAGACCGACGTCCCGAAATCTATAATCACTTATAATAAGTTCTCTAATACCTGATGAAAGCACCAACCTTTCTAAGAGAGCCGAGCCGCTAATAGTCAGTATGAAGATAGATGGATTAAAGGAGGAATTATAAGATGACAAGAGCTGGAGTGTCTCTGGTCATAATCCTGGGAATTATTAACCTCCTGCTGGTCCTTTTCCAGGTCAGCACAGGAAAGAGGTGGCTTAAAGTCAATTTTATCTGGCACCGCCGCTTGGGACTGCTGCTTCTGTTTACAGCCATTATCCACGCTATACTAGCCGATCTTTCTCACTGACTTTTTATGATCGGCTGGCAAAATAAAACCCAGCAGAGATAAAAGGGTCAGGGCAAAAAAGCACTTTGCACTTTAAAAATCTTATTTCAAAATCTGATAAAGGCTCATGGGTGCAGCCTGAAATTCAATTTTAGAGCCAATCTTCTGGAATTCCACCTGCTTCCCAGATAGAACCGGGCTCCCAGAAAAATACTCCCTTATCTGCCCAAGGCGTTGGACCTGGACTGCAGTCCAGTCCGCCGGCAGGTGAACTGCAGCTTTGAGGGTGGAATTGGTCGGGTTTATCAGCCTGACTCTTCCCTCTCCGTCCCAGATCTCTTGAAGGTCGAAGTGCTCAACTCTTATTCCTTTCTCAAATATCTTTAAGTAAGGGATTTCATAAAGATTAGAGACAATTACCAAGCCATCATCATCCTCATAAAATTCTCTGGTATAGGTATTGTAGTGCCCGCAAAATTCATACTTACCTCCGGTAGCTTCCTTCATCTTCTGGTTAGCTTCCAGAGTATGCCAGAGCAACTGATGGGCATAATCAAGATACATCTGCTTTCCGTTATGCTTATATCCAGCTACCAGCGCTTCCATTATCCAGGGAATGTAGGTGGGGGCAGTAGCCACTGAAGAATCGGTACCGGTGGTGGGCTCACCGAATTGTCCCGTCCAGTCTCCATCCTTTCTGGCCACCCCTCCTTTTAGCCAGTAAAACTCATCGGGGAATTTATCCATATGGACAAAAGACATCAAAAGAGCATCTAAGAGTTTTTCAGCTTCCTGGAGCCACTTGGCATCACCTGTGTAATCATATAGCCGGTAAAGGGCTTTAGCCGCAAAAGCATAGACATTAACTGAAGGTTCACCGGCATGGTCTTCCAGGAGTAAACCATAATTTTCCAGAACCTGGAGCTGATTTTCTATAGCTTCAACGGCCCGGTCCAGATACTTAGTCTCTCCGGTAAAAGAATAGGCATTAAGCATTACATCTATTCCAAACTCACAAGCATCAAAAGTGTTAAGATCATCTTTCCAGATAAGACGGGGCGGGCTCAAAGCTGGGTCAACCACCGCCCTCCAGTACCATCTTTTTCCTTCTTGATTCCACATTAGACCTGAATACACTTTTTCAAAGTTAATCAGGAGAGCTTCTTTAACTGTTTGATTCTCGGTCAAGGGATACTCGGCCAGCAGCGATTCTACATTATAAGGTTGAGACCAGAGAAAGCATTGTCTCTGTTTGGTATCTATAGTCTGATCCATAAAATAGCCAAAAAAGGGATGGTCGGGTGAATTCCAGCGCATCTCTTCCAGGTAGTATTTATTGGCATTAATTGTGTATTCCAACCAGGTCCTATCCCCGGAGACATAGAACATAGTCATAAAAGCTTTGCCCGTCATTTCATTATGCCAATCATTAGTTGGCCACTCATAAGCATGATAAATCCAACCTTCTTTGGTAATAGTCTTGGGGACATTTTTTACCAAGTAGTCCTCCACCTCATCCAGGTCAATCTTTTCAAACTTAATATCATTTTCTTCCAAATAACGGCCATAGCGTGAAGAGATGTTTTCATCGGAAAAGGTAGCTGTCAAGTTGAATCGGGCCTCACCAGCCGGCTCAATCTTGGTAGCTTTCCAGACAAAAAGCCCCTGCTGATGCAAAATCCACCAGCCACCTGTGAAGTAGTTGCTGGTAGTGTCCCGTTTTATTTTCCAGGGTAGCATCCCGGAGGCCGCCAGGCCATCACCGCTAATAGTAAAAGTAAAATTATCGGTATAGCCCAGTGGTTCTAAGTCTCTGGAGCAAAGCAGTTCCGGTGGTCCAAAAGCAGTATCAATGATTTTGTTGGCTGGCAGAGTTAGCAAATTAATATATTGGACTTCCTGCTTCTGATGGTTTTTCACTAGATGATCGAAACACAATTGATGACCTTTAAGGCTAATTTCGAGCTGGTGACTTAATCCTTCACCCTTGTCGGAGGTTAAGACCAGGACCTGACCCCGTTCATGATCATTTCTGATTTCATGCTTTTCAAAATAGACATACCACTTGTAAGAGGGGCTTTTCTCTGATTCTTTGGCATTCCACATGGAAAGAAAAGGGTTGTTGGGATAACTTTCAGGTTGCCCGACCAGGCCGATGACATCATTGGAACTTAAGGTCGGATAAAGTTCTTTAGCTTTATCCCAGCCGATATACTTATAGCAGACCTCATCTAAGTAGCGAAGTTCTTGCAAGTAATAACCATTCCAGCGAGGGTCGAGGTCACGGACTTCAGGAGGAGTCTCGTAAGGATTAACTGCTGGCTGGCCTTTCCAGATATCAACAAAATCCAGCCGAAGATAAATCTGCCCGTTATCAAGCTCAATCACATCGCCGGGGGAATCCCGGCCATCGCCGTCGTGATCATGCCAGACAATGCTAACTGGCAGCCCTATTTCAGCTGTTCGCATAAGCAAATAAAAGATGACAGAAATTATTATCAGTCCGAGAATAAATATTAAACTAAACCATAGTCCCCTTTGGGCTTTATCAGCCATTTTTGCCCCTCCTCAAAAAAGATTCACTCGTTGGATGAAGTGACTGGCCAGGTAGACAGGACAGCTGGCTTCAGGGAGGATGATCATCATTTAGAGTTTAAAAAAGAGATTTGGTAAAGTCAAGAAAGTCAGCCACAGCCAGGGCATTTTCAACTTATAAAGCCAATTATCTGTTCTGGTGGCTACCGTTGATCCTGGTTGTCAGCAAACCGGTAGTTGGGGTATTTCCGCCTCTTCCATTCAACTATCGTAGATTGTTTTCTATCAAACGAGACAGGTTCAGGTAGTTAGGTGACCTAATCTCGCCAAGCAAGTAAAATCATTTATTAAGACGCTTTTTCAGAGCTTTAGTCAGAGCCGGAACCACCGCGAACAGATCCCCCACAATGCCATAATCGGCTATCTGGAAAATAGGAGCTTCCGGATCTTTATTGATGGCTACAATGATTTTACTGGTTCGCATCCCTGCCTGATGCTGAATGGCCCCGCTGATTCCGCAGGCAATATATAGGTCGGGCCGGACCGTCCTCCCCGTCTGACCAACCTGATGGGCATAGGAAATCCAGCCAGAATCAACCGCTGCTCTGGAAGCTCCAACCGCCCCACCCAGAACATCAGCCAATTCGTGAATTATCCCAAAACCTTCCGGTCCTTTAACTCCTCGACCGCCTGAAACAATGATTTTAGCATCAGCGATGTTGACCTCATTCTTTTCTACGATCAGATCTAGAACCTTAGTGGCAATCTCTTCTTCTGGCATTACCGGTTTTCCCTGGATTACCTGGCCTTGACGGCTCTTATCCGACTGAGGCATCTCAAAGACATGATGTCTGACTGTGGCCATCTGGGGACGATAGTCTGGGCACTTAATGGTGGCCATGATGTTTCCGCCAAAAGCTGGCCTGATTTGCAGCAGAAGATTGGAACCTTCCTCAATTTCCAGGCCGGTACAGTCTGCTGTCAGCCCGGTATAGAGATAGGTAGCCACTGCCCCGGCTAAGTCTCGACCCCTAGTACTGGCCCCTAAGAGGAAAATCTCAGGCCTGTACTGTTTAACCAGCTCTACCAGACAACGGGCATAAGGGTCAGTCCGATAAATTTTTAAGGTCGGATCATCAACCACCATGACCCGGTCAGCTCCATAGGCCATAGCTTCCTGGGCTATGGCTTCTGTCTGATATCCCAGAACACAAGCTGTAAGGTCAGCCCCTCTTGTATCTGCTAAACGTCGCCCCTGGCCAATCATTTCCCATGAGATGGAAGCTGCCTTACCATCACACTGTTCTACCCAGACCCAAACTCCGCTATAATCCTTAGTATTAATCTCAGGCTTTTTCCCCGGCTCGGGAAGACTCAGGCTACCTGAGGGACACTCAGGAACACAGGCTCCGCAGCCATTGCAGGCTTCGCTGGCAACTATGATATTTTCGTTATCCAGAGTTAAGGCACCAAAAGGACAGACCTGGAGGCAAAGCCCACAACCGGTACAAGTTTCTCTATCTACTTTCAATAAAGCCATCTTGTTACCTCAGACGATAATTTTTTCGGCAATTAGTTTTTCAGCCAGAATGGCAACCTGCTGCTCAATTGATTCAGCCTGAATAATCTGGCCTTTTCCCTGGCGGGGAGGAGGAGTTTCTATCTTTACGACTCTAGTCGGTGACCCATTCAGGCCGAGATAATCACGGTTGACCTCCAGATCATTGGCTGTCCAGACAGGAATCTGAATTTTCTGAGAGCGTCTTATTCCCAGAATGGTCGGGTATCTTGGCTGGTTAATGTCTTTGACTACTGTAATCAGGCAAGGTAGGGATGATTGAACCACTTCTTTTCCTTCTTCCACCAGCCGTTCCACTTCAATCTTTTTTTGATCAAAATCAAGATTAGAGATTCGGCAAACATAAGTCAGCTGATTAATCTGGAGTTGGGTAGCCACACCTGGTCCAACCTGACCTGTATCGCCGTCTATAGCCTGGCGGCCACAAAAAATCAAGTCGAAACTGCCGATCTTTCTGATGGCGGCAGCTAAAGTGTAAGAAGTGGCCCAGGTATCAGCTCCGGCAAAAGCTTGGTCGCTCAATAAAATAGCTTCATCCGCTCCCATAGCTACTGCCTCTTTTAGAGCGCTCAGGGCCTGGGGTGGCCCCATGGTGATTACCGTTACTTTGCCCCCAAATTTTTCCCGTAGCCTTAGAGCTTCCTCAATAGCATAAGTATCAAAAGGATTTATGATACTGGGGACTCCCTCCCGGATGAGGGTCCCTTTTTCTGGATCGATCTTGACCTCAGTGGTATCCGGGACCTGTTTAATACAAACAATTGCCTGCAAGGTTTTCCCTCCTTAATTAATTAGCCTGGATTATTCAAAAATAACCCAGGCCGAATTAAACCTAAGCTGTTAAGACCTATTCAATGCTTCTATCTGATAATAGCCTTAGAAGGCTCTAAGATCATTTCTTTTAGGAATTTTGTAATATAATTCAGGAAAGAAATCATGTCAAGATCAGGTCATTTTCAGGCCATCATCTATTGCCATTAGCCCTGGTCTATATTAAAATAGCCAGCTTATAGGCGTCATCATAGAACAACCCATTTAAGGAGTAACATCGAACAATCCTGGATTGTTTACAAAATTAAATATGTCTCAAGATTTTCCTTGTCGTATCCTGAATTTTATCTCTTTTACAATCAAGATGATGAAATACGACAGGTTGGCCCGGGATTGCTTTACTGATCAGATACTAATCCAGGTTAATAAAAATAATAATTCTAAGCTGCTGGAGGTTAAAAGGTAAAAGAAAATGAAAAATAATAGATATGATTTTGACCGTGGTTTAGACAGACGCAACACCTGTTCTCTCAAGTGGGATTTTTGTCAGCAAGTTCTGGGCGTTCCTGAAGTCATTCCAATGTGGGTAGCTGATATGGACTTTGCTGCCCCGCCTGAGGTGGTGGAAGCGATCAACAAAAGAGCTGCCCACGGGGCCTATGGTTATCCCTCTATACCCCGCTCGCTCTGGACTTCTATAATAAACTGGATGAAAGCCAGGCATAATTGGGAGATAAAGAGAGAGTGGCTATATCTCTCTCAGGGGGTTGTCCCGGCCCTTAACCTCTGTATTCAAAGCTATACCGCACCAGGCGATAAAGTTATAGTCCAGAGCCCTGTTTATTACCCATTCTTCTCAGCTGTTGAGAATAACGGACGTCGAATAGTCCGCAACCCTTTAATTTTTGAAAATAATTACTGGAAAATGGATCTGGCTGACCTGGAAAAAAAGATAGACCGCCGAACCAGGATGCTCATCCTCTGCAGTCCTCATAACCCGGTTGGCCGGGTCTGGAAACGGGAGGAGCTGGAACAACTGGCTGAAATCTGCCTGAAACATGATCTCTTAATAATCTCTGACGAAATTCATACTGAACATGTTTACCGCGGATTTAAACATCTCCCGCTGGCTTCAATTTCCAGGGAAATCTCCAACAGAACTGTTACCCTTACTGCTCCCAGCAAGGCTTTTAACCTTGCCGGATTGACCACTTCCGTGGTCATAGCCTCTAATTCCAGACTTTTAGACCTCTACACTATTCAGCTTGAAAACCTTGGGCTTACCGTCAATAACATCTTCGGGTTAGTAGCCTTAGAAGCTGCCTACACTCACGGAGCCAGATGGCTGGAAGAGCTGGTAGATTATCTGGAAGATAACCTGGACTTTGCCAGGAAATATTTTGAAGATCGCCTCCCTCAGATTAGATTTTTGAAACCTGAAGGTACTTATTTAGCTCTCCTGGATTGCCGGGGTTTAGGATTAGCTCAAAAGGAGCTCGATGAATTTTTCCTGAAAAAAGCTAAGGTTTATTTTGACCAAGGGCCCATTTTTGGAGAAGAACTCCAGGGATTTGAAAGAATGAACTTAGCCTGCCCTCGCCGGATTCTGGAAGAAGCTCTGCAGCGCATTGAAAAGGCTTTGGCAGAATTGCCACAACCTTGAAAAAACTGGAAAGTTAGCCTGGAACTGATAAATAGGCTATAATCCTGGAATGAGGCTCCCTTATTTAGCTTCTGAAGACTGGCTTAACCGCAACCGGTTTTCCGTAATTCTGGTAAATCCAGAAAATCAGGAAAATATCGGATTGGTAGCCCGAGCTATGAAGAACACCGGCTTTTCCAGGCTGCGAATTGTCGGCCAGAGGGAGCTTAAACCTGAAGCTTATAGAACTGCGGTTCACTCTGATGACCTTCTCCAAAAAGCCACCTTTTTCCAGAGCCTGAGGGAAGCGGTAACTGATCTTCATCTGGTTCTGGCTTCAACAGCCCGGATGCGGAAAGCTCAGAAAATTTTCACCATTGATGAGGCGGTTGAAAAAATCAGTAGTTTTCCTGCCGAAACTGAAATTGGGCTGGTCTTTGGAAATGAAAGGACCGGACTGAGCGACTCTGAACTTCGCCGGGCTAATTTTGTCTATTTTATTCCTCAAATCAGCCGACAACCTTCTTATAATTTAGCAGCTGCAGTTTTAATTACCCTATACACCCTTTTTCGCCAATCGTGCCCGAAACCAGTACCTCAGGCCACTTCTCCAGTAACGAGACAGGAGCAAGAAAATTGCCTTAAACTCATTTTGACGAAGTTAGAAAAGCAAGGTTTCATGCATGAGACCAACCGGGAACATGTTACCAGCTTGCTTTATGATCTCTTTGGTCGGTTGGCTTTTTCTGAGCGCGACTGCCGTTTTCTGACGGCCGTTTTTAACAAGGGCCTGGATAGTGATTCTGGTGATTAAGGATGATCTTAAATAGAAATTATCTTGGTTAATCAAATCTGTTTATGCAGAATTTCTTCCAGATAATAATCTGTTGAGCTATAAAAAAGTAAAATAAATAAGAATTATTTTTGAATAACCCAAGTTAATTGCGGTATCATATGGCGTGGGGTGTTCATGGATAAAGAAAAAAGATTTGTTCTCGGTATGGTAATCATAGCCGTTATAAACTTATTTGTAGCTTTGATGACCATCGCTTTCTGGACTGGCCATCTACTGGGCAACCGTTTTGCCAAGACCTTACCGGTACCTGATAATCTCTACCAGGCCTTTGCCCTGCCGGACTTAGTGATGTCGGCATTCTTGATAATAAGCTTTTTCGGACTTCTCAAGTTTAAAAAATTAGGCTACATCTGTGCCCTTATCGGAGTCGGCATGTGGCTATTTGACGTTCTGCTGGTTACCGGTCTAACCGGTTTTTTCCAGATTGGTGTGGTCATCCCCAGCTTGATTTTCTGCCTCTGGGCAATTTTCTATCTCTGGAAAAAAAGAGAGATTTTCCAGCTTTTTTCTAATTAAACTTGTTTCTTAATCAAGCTACTTCTGGCTAATGCCATTTGTTTTCTGGTATTGAAAAAGGTGGATTACTATTTTTCTACTTCAGTCTGGTCAAAATCTTCAGGGTTCAAATACCAGATACTGTTCAGAATTAGAGGCGGACGGTAATTCTCCACGAAACTCAAAATTTCTTCCGGGTCCTGACTTACCGTGAAGATCTTCAGATGCTCGGCCAGGAGGAAACCTTCGCTGACCGCTTTTTCCATAAATTGCATCAGGCAATCAAAATATCCACCGGCATTCAGAAAAGCAGCTGGTTTTCCATGGTAGCCCAGCTGAGCCCAGGTCAGAACTTCAAAAATCTCTTCGAGAGTACCCCAGCCGCCCGGTAGGGCAATAAAGCCGCTGGCTTTCCTGATAATGGTGGCCTTGCGGGCAGGCATATCTTCGACTACTAAGAGTTCTGAAAGTCCGGGTAAAGCCAGGTTTCTTTCCAGCAGATTTCTTGGGATGACCCCGATAACCTGCCCCCCAGCAGATAGCATTTCCTCAGCCACTTCTTTCATCAGGCCAATGCCCCCACCACCATAAATTAGCGCCAGGTTACGCTTAGCCAGAGCCCTGGCTAACTCTCTGGCCTTTTTAGCATAGATTTCGTTCTGCCCTTTGGCGGAACCACAAAAGACGGCAATATTTTTTAAAATCATCTTATCTCCTGGCTTTTTATTCTTAAATGGCAGTTGTCCTTCAAACCTCTGGTATTTTAAAGATAATATTACAGGTTAAAAGAAAACGTTAAGCCAACAAAAGGATCGTGGTATTTCTGTCCATGAAACTCCTTGGTTCGCAGGACAAAATAGCCCAAAATCCCGGCCAGATGGGTCTGAACACTTAACCCAGCAGACATCTGCCCATATAAACGGTGGATGTCTACCCCATGGCTACTACGAAAGGTATTACCTTCAAGAAGCAGGTTCCTGCCTAAGACCCGCCCTTCAAGTCTAATAAAAGCCTGGACAGAAGTCCGACTGGTCCTATCTGTAAACAAATGACCGAAAAGGGGGCTTGGAGTATAGGCGTCCCGCAGTGGCTCAAGGTTAAATCCGAGCCTGAAATCTATGATTGCCTCTGCTGCAGTCATCAGGTTACCAACCCTCCCCCCAACTCCAGCTTTTAATACTGGTTTCAGTCCCGAAGAAGATTCTACTGGCGACTTCACAGTCCAGAGCCGGTTAAACCAAAGCTGGATAACAGGTTCGTTTTTAAGCTGGTTTTCCCAGCCCTCAGGATAAGTCCAACCATAGGTTTGGTGCAGCCAGCGCTGAAAGGTGTCGGCTAAAGATAAAGGCCCCACCACCCCGGCGGCCAGGCCAATCGAATCTTGCCGCCTCTGGTTCATCCGCAACAATCCGAGGCTAACATAAAGAAGTCCCGCATACGGTCGGTCACCTGGAATCAGTTCGGTTTCTGTTAGTGATTCCGGAGTAAACATACCCTGAGCAAGAGATAAATTAGCTCTCCTTTCGTCTTTTTTGATTTTGCTATCTTCAACTTGTGAATTGCTCCCAGGACCAAGAAATTTCAGGTTCAACTTATAAAGATATCTCAGAAAAGAGGAATCGGTCTCTAAACTCAAAACCGGTGAAACCCACATGAATTGGAGGCCGTTAGTGTAACCATCATCCTGGTTTAGCCAGACGTCGTTTTCCAGAGAAAAAGCCAGACTCCCCTTCTGTCGGTCTGAGGTCATAAATTGAGCTCTGAGCCCCGGAGAGCCGGCCAGTAAAAATACAGCTATGAAAATCATCAAGCCACAGAAGTGCTTCTCAATAGACCTGGACCTTAAAATTAAATCGGCAGAGATGTCCGCTCCTCTCATCAACTTTAAAAGCTGCTATGGTTGGCTCTAATCTTATTTCAAACTCAGTTGGCAGCTACCTTTTCCAACCTTTTCATTATGCTGAACATAAAAGCCGCAGATAGCAAGCAAGCTACCACCAGAATCAGCCACAAACCCCAGAGAGGAACTTTCATCCAGAGATAGCCAACAACAGCGACCAGGTAATTGCCGACGGCCGTAGCTGCAAACCAGCCACCCTGCATCAAACCTTTGTATTTTGGCGGAGCCACCCGGGAAACAAAGGAAATTCCCATCGGACTCAAGAAAAGCTCGGCTATGGTCAACAGAAAATAAGTGCTTATAAGCCAGTAAACTGAAACCAGGTGCTCTGGTGGAGCCACTCTTCCACCCAGCTCGGAGGGGCTGGGCAAGCCAATAGAAGCAATAACCAGGATAGAAAAGGCCGCGGCAGTCAAAAGCATTCCGATGCCGATTTTTCTCGGGGCCGAAGGTTCTTTCCCAATTTTATTAAGATAAGTAAAAAGAGCTATAATCAACGGCGATAGAGCCACTATGAAGAATGGGTTAAAATGCTGGAAGCGTTGAGGCTGGAAAGGACTGACTGCTGGATAACCTTGATAACGAAGATAAGCCAGAACAGCAAAGACGATAAAGAGTAGCCCGCCAGAGATCTTCGAAGCTTTTGACCCTTTTTTTCTCAACAGAAAAACCAAACCAATAATTGACAAAAAGACACATAGCAATCCGCCTAAATCAAACCAAAGGTTAGTTAATTTACCGACTTCTTTAACAGTATAGTCACGAGCAAAGAAAGTCAAAGTGACCGCTGATTGATGGAAGGCCATCCAGAAAAAAATAACTACCAGAAAAACCAAACCCAGCGCCACCAGTCTTTCTTTGGTTTCTTGGGCAGTAAGTTCTACTACCTGAGACTTGAGTTCTTCTGATTTCTCTTTCTGTCTTTCTGTGACATCGGCCTGTTTGTAATATTTTCTTAGACCCCAGAATATAGCCATAGAAATTATTAAACTAATGCAGGCAGCTCCAAACCCAAAATGATAAGACCGACCAAGTGTCCCCAGATAGGTTTCGGCGAATTGCCCAAGATTGGCCAGGGTGATTGAAGGATCCTGCATCTGGGCCAACCCCAGTAGTTGATTGACGTCAGCCAGTTGACCACTGAGAAAATCATGGGCCAAAGCTGGGATTCTGGCATCATAGAAGAAGCTATTCTTCTTCAGAATAAAATTGGAAATAGCTTCAGAAGCCGACGGAGCAAACATGGCCCCAATATTTATGCCCATGTAAAAAATGGTAAAGGCTCTGTCCCTCAACTGACTGTATTTCGGGTCATCATAAAGATTGCCCACAAGAGCCTGGAGATTCCCCTTAAACAACCCGGTACCCAGAGAGATGACAGCTAAAGCTGTTATAACTAAAGCTAAACCTGTCTGAAACCTGGTGGGTAGAGCCAGGAGCAGGTAGCCGGCAAACATGACCACCATTCCTATACTGATAGTCCGACCGTAGCCCAGAAACCTATCAGCCAGGAAGCCACCAAGCAGGGGAAAGAAATAGACAAAAAACATAAAAGTGGCGTAAATAAAACTGCTCTGACCTGGTGACATGCCATATTTAGCCTGAAGAAACAGCACAAAAATACTTATCATGGTGTAGAAGCCAAAACGTTCGCCCATGTTGGCGAAGAAAGCTACATATAACCCCTTGGGGTGTCCTTTGAACATGTTCTTTCTCCTTTTTGATCAAGATTAAAGAAACAAGCCTGGATTATTATCATCCAGACTTAAATCATCAGCTGGCTAAAATTTCCACAAACAGTCGCTTTACTGTCTTTTCCAGATCCTTACTGAAGTTAACCAGCGTCTGCCTGGTATGACCTTCAATCCAATAATCACTAATAAACATCGGGCTCCCTACATTAACCCTAATTTTGGCCGGGACTCCCAAAGGAATATGGGTTCCAAAAATGGCCAGCGGGGTAACCGGAACGTCCAACCTTTCTTCCTCATAAAGGTTATAAGCCATAGCTGCCGCTCCATACTTAAATCTGGACACATAAGGGTTAGAGTCAGTTTCGACAAAATGTCCACGACCCTGAAGAGTGATGATCGCTCGCCCAGACTTGAGATATTCCTGGCATTTTTTCAGGGCTTCAGCCCGGCCTTTGTAGATGTCAACCGGAATAGTGCCGATCTTGGCCACGTTGGTTGAAACATAACGAATAAAAAGATTAAAAAAGGGGCTGAGCAAAAAATGGATAGTCAGACCAAAGTTTTTCATACTGCGGTAAAGATGTTTCCTGACCAGAAAGCTGAAGTCCTCTTTACTAAAAATCATCTTGTTAGCTGTGAAAAAAATTGGCCTGGGTATTATCTTAAAAAGAACCGCAATGTCCTTGTAGCTGCCAACATGATTGCCGACAATGATATTAGGTCCCTTAAGGACAAAATTTCCAGTACCTTTGATCACCAATTTCTTAGGAAAAAGGGCCATATTGCTTAATGTCTGAATGACTTTTTCAAAATTTATCAGCTCTTCTTCAAAATTCTTGCCCATGGTTCACATATTCTATCTCAGAATTGGCCAGATTTCAAAAAGAAAAAACACCATCTAAGCGTTTTTTTAGTGATTCTATTGTCAAGAGGTGGGTAGCTAAAAGCCCAAGTCAAGACAGGGGAATTTAACCCTGAGCCAGCAGTCTTATTTTGAAGCCAATAGTTCCTGGCAATGGTTGATTTTAGATTCTATCTCTTTTTTCCTTTTGACCAGAAGTTCAGCTTTCTTGAGCCAGCCCCAGGCCAGGGCCTGCTCTCTTAACTGCTCTGTTTGTCTGACTGCAAATTCGAACAATTGGGCAGCTCTTTTTATTTCGCTCTGCCCTTCTTTCAGCCTCCCCAATTTCAGATAAGCCTGCCCTAAGTAATAATGACCATCATCGAAAGTCTTATCAACCTTCAGCGACTTAAGAAAATTTTGGCTAGCTTCTGACCAATTTTCCCTTTGAAAACTGATCAGTCCCAGGATAAAATGAGGAAGATAATAGTTCGGACTGATAGCTAAAGCCCGTCGGCAATCTGATTCGGCCTCAGCCAGATTATCTAACATCAGATACGATAAAGCTCTTAAAGAATAGCCATAAATCTCATAGCTGTCATAGAGTCCGACCAGTGAATTTAAAACTTCGAGAGCCTGTGGCCAATTAGCCTGTTCAATCAGAATTAAAGCCTGGTAATAAATTGCTTCTTCATGGTCGGGGCAGCGCGAAGTGATAGATTTAAAATGCAGGAGCGCTTCTTCATAATCACCTTTTTCTTTAAAAATAAGCCCTGATATCAGATGAGCCTTGGGGATATCACTATCTAAAGCCAGGGCCTGCCTAAGAAAATCTTCTGCTTGTTCATACTGTTTGGCCAGAAAGCTCAGGTCACCCAATTCAGTTAGAGCCCTGGGGTGCTCAGGGTTTTTCTCCAGAACCAACCTAAAATATTCTTCGGCCGGGTCATCCAGACTGGTTTGATAATTGACCTCCGCCCGGTTGAAAAAATTCAGGAATCTTTTCCTTTTCTTAAGCTGGTCCAGGCACTTCCGGTAAAGTATGGTAAAAGCCCAGCTTTTGAGATTTCTGTCTCCCTCAAAGCTTTCCCAGTGCTTGAGCATCTGCACTACCATTTCCTGACAGGCATCTTCAGCTTCGGCTTTATTTCCAAGCAAACTCAGGGCAAAAGACATAAGGCCTCCCCCGTAATTTTCAAGAAAATTCAAAAGCTGGGCTTTATTATCCATTCAGGTTTGATTACCTGAAATCTTTTCTTCTCACCTCTGACCTCATTTTCACCTATTAAACGACTGACAGGGTCAAAATGTTTATCGAATATTTTTCTATGAATATATTACCCCGGTCAGAAGATTTTTAGCCAGCAGTAATTTCCTTGTCAGCAGTTCTGAACAATGTTAAGCTGCCCTATTCATAAAAAACCGGAATATCCTGAGGCTGGCAGACATGGTGGCTAAGAAAATCAACCCATGCCCTTCTTCTCTGGCTGTATCTCTGATTTTCCTTGCAGTAAGATTTACCTATGTGATAATAATTCAGGTTGACCTGGGTTATCTGAATAATCCAGGTTAATTTATTCCACATATTTATTAAGTGCGAGGTTGAGATGCTTAAACTAATAAAAAATGTCAAAATCTTTAATCCCCGAATACCTGAGCCAAAAGACCTTCTGATAGCCGGCCAAAAAATTGTAGCTCTGGAAGAGACTGATCAGATTAAGCTACAGGGGCTAGAATATCAAACGATAGACGGCTGCGGGCTAATGGCTGTGCCCGGTTTTGTTGATCCGCATGTCCATATACTGGGTGGAGGTGGTGAAGGAGGTCCGGCCACCAGAGCTCCGGAAATCAGGATTGAGAATTGTCTGAGCTGCGGAGTAACCTCAGTCATCGGTTGCCTCGGCACAGATAGCATTACCAGACACCTGAGCTCCCTTCTGGCTAAAGCCCGAGCTTTAGAAATTGAGGGGCTGAGCACCTGGATTTTTACCGGGGCTTACAACCTGCCCACTCCTACTATCACCGGTAGTGTCCGTTCTGACCTTGCCCTTATAGATAAAGTCATCGGGGCCGGAGAGATTGCCCTTTCTGACCACCGGTCTTCCCAGCCCACCTATGAAGAATTTCTCCACCTGGTCGCCGAATGCCGGGTCGGAGGGATGCTGGGCGGAAAAGCCGGCGTGGCTCATTTTCATTTGGGAGATGGCCGGCGCGGGCTGGAATATCTTTTCCGGATGGCTAAAGAAACTGAAATTCCTGTCACTCAGGTTATCCCAACTCATATCACCCGAGGCCGCAGTCTTTTCGACCAGGGCTTAGAGTGGTTGAAGCTCGGGGGGTTGATTGACCTGACTGCCGGCTTGGAACCCGTAGCCGAGGGTGAGGTCAGCGTAATCGGAGCTTTGGAGCAAATTAAATCCCTTGGCTGGCCATTATCTCGGGTTACAATTAGTTCTGATTCCAACGGAAGCCTTCCAGTATTTGATGATCAAGGTCGTTTGGTGGGTTTAACCGTAGCCAGTCAGAAAGCTTTTATCCAGATCTTCCAGGAGGTTGTCAGAAAAAATATTCTATCTCTGGAAGAAGCCTCAGAACTGTTTTCTAGCAATGCTGCCAGTTTTTATAAGTTACCTGGCAAAGGAAAACTTCTGACCGGCTATGATGCCGATCTTCTGTTATTTGATGAATCACTTGAACTAAAAGAGGTCTTCAGCCAGGGAAAATGGCTTGTTCAAAACGGAGTAGTTAAAGCCAGAGGGACTTTCAGTGTTTAGATTTGAACAATGAACTGGAGGAGATGCCATGACAGAAAAAGACGAAACTCAAGACCCCAATCAATTAACTCCAAAAACTAAAAAACCATCTTTTGCCATAGCTTTAATCCCATTAATTGCCATGGCCCTGCTGTTAGGAGTTGGCTACGGAGTTTACCGAATAAAAGCCCAGGTTTTACTGGTTTCCGCGGCCTTCATCACCGCCTGTCTGGGAGCCTATCTAAAATTTTCCTGGAAAGAAATGGAGTCAGGAATTGTGGAGAGCATCAGGAAAGCCCTGCCAGCTATCCTGATAATGCTGTCGGTAGGTGTCCTGGTAGCCACCTGGATTGCTGCCGGGACCATTCCTATGATTATCTACTATGGTCTCAAGCTGATTTCTCCGAAGTTTTTTTTGGTAACCGCCTGTTTTGTCTGTACTTTAACTTCCTTAGCTTGTGGAACCTCCTGGGGAACCATTGGAACTCTGGGAGTAGCTTTTATAGGAATAGCTATGGGACTCGGGATACCGCTTGGTCCGGCTGCTGGAGCGATTGTCGCTGGGGCTTATTTCGGCGATAAGATGTCTCCCCTGTCAGATATCCCCAATTTAGCCGTAGTGGCCGCTGGTTCCAACCTGTTTGACCACATCAAGCACATGTTCTGGTCTGGTATTCCTGCCTGGTTGATTGGTTTGGTTATTTATTTTTTCGTGGGATTGCAATATGGCAATAGGGAATTCGACCAGGAAAGCATCAATCTAATAACCTCCACCATAAAACAGAACTTTAATTTTAACCTGCTGCTTTTAATCCCGATTATCATCGTCTTCTTTTTTGCCTTCACCAAAAAGCCAACCATTCCTGGAATGATAATTTCTTCGGCAGTAGCTGCGGCCTTAGCGGTTATCTTTCAAAAAACTTCTTTAGTAGAAGTAGCTCAGGCCATGAATTCTGGCTATGTAGGTAATACCGGTCTGGAGGCGGTGGACCAGCTGATTTCCCGTGGCGGGTTGATGAGTATGATGGAAACCCAATTAGTAGCTTTTACCGCCTTTAGCTTTGGCGGGATTATGCAGAAGACCGGGATGCTGGCCGTCATCCTGGAAAAGATTATGAAATTTGCTAAAAAGGTTTCCAGCCTGGTTTTGACCACAATAGGCACAGCAATCCTTACAGCCCTGATAACCGGAAGTTCTTACTTGGCGATGATAATTCCGGCTGAACTGCTTTCAGATGCCTTCAAGAAAAAAGGCCTGGCCGCCAAAAACCTTTCCCGAATCATAGAAGAAAGCGGCGGGATAATCGTGCCCTTGATTCCCTGGAGCATGGCCGGAGTCTATGTTATGGGAACTCTTGGGATCACCAGTTTTTCCTATATCTTCTGGTCTTTCGCCAATTATTTAGCCGTTGTCATCTTGGCCATCTTTGGCTTTACTGGCTTTACCATGGCCAAAAAACTAAGAGAAGACGAAACCCAACCAGGAAGCTGATAGAAAAACAACAATCTCCAGGCTCAGCTTTTCGGGCCGGCAGAAATCTTAAATCCGGTTAAGGTCGGGGGAAGCTTCTATTCCTTGTCCTTCTTGTCAGGCTCCTCATCACTATCAATCTCATCAAGGTGGCTCAAGGCTTTCTCAAATTCAGCTTGGGCCTTTTCCAGCTTTTTTTGGCGGAGTTCAGCTGTGGCTTCAAATTTCTTACT
>JAQULR010000023.1:20103-28049 GCA_028749205.1 Acidobacteriota bacterium
GACTCTTAGAATCTTGGCCTGGAGAGGAAGTGACAGGTCACCGATTTCATCGAGAAAAAAGGTGCCACCATTAGCTTCTTCCACCAGTCCCAGCTTATCTTTCAGGGCTCCAGTAAAAGCTCCTTTAGCGTAGCCAAAAAGCTCAGATTCAAGGAGATTGTCCGGGATGGCACTGCAGTTGACTGCGACAAATTGTCCCCGTCGGCGGCAACCCTTTTGATGGATGAGTCGAGCTACCAGCTCTTTACCAGTGCCACTCTTCCCGGTAATAAGCACGGGAGAGGCCACATCCTTAACTTTTTCTATAAGCTCCCGGATGAGCTTAACCGGCTTACTGAAGCCTAAAAACTCCAGGCTGGAATTCTCCGCTGGGTCCTGGGGGCTTATTTCTTCGGCGGAAGCACTTTCCTGTGAGAGCAGTTTCACCATGGGAAGAGCTGAAGACAGGACCTCCATTTCTTTCCCAGTAAAAGCCTCGGTATTCCGATGTTTTTCGAGATAAGCAAATCCATAGAGCCGCCCCTGGTAACTGAAAGGATAGCAAATGGCCAGAATTTCATGTCCATTATTGGAACGAGCTACCTGAGGTTCTTTTTTCTCCAGGGAGCGATTAACTAAATCCGAATAGTCTCTATCCCCGAATTCTTTTTTCTTGCCCCCAAACTGTTGATAAAAAGGCTGCTGACGGTAGTCAAAAGCTACCAACTGAAAACAATCAGCCCGAAGAGCTTCAAAGATGGCCTCAAAAATCCTTGACATCAGTTGACTTTCAGCCATGCCTCTGCCACCATAAATAATGAACTAAAGTTAGAAACAGTGTTTAGATACCGTGTAAATAACTGCCAGCCTTCTTCATCCAAAGGCTGTTTTTTAAGCCTAAAAAGCTAATGGTTATGAAATTATCTGGTGTATTTAATGAGACGTTATCAATAGCTGGCTTTTCTCATCGCCAGCCTTAATCCATAATATTCTTCTTCTGAAAACCTCCTGCTTGGGGTTTAAAAGGACTTTTCCTTCCGACAGATTCCACTTAATTAAGTTAAAGAGTCTAAGAGGTTGAATAAACAACGGTTATTTTTCTCTCTGGTCAGCAGTGGTAAAATTGTTTGGCGGTATTTTTTGAAAATATAATCCATCCATGTTAGCTTCCATTATTAATCCAACTGGACATCGATCGAGATTTTAAATTATCATGGAAAAGAAATTTGGGACATTGAGAAATTAGGGATACGAAGGGAAATTGAGGCCTGATTTGATTTTTTAAAATTGGTTCTTCTTCTCCGAAATTTTCCCTTCTCAGCCTTCGATTTTTACTAAAAATAAGCTATTGGTTGTGAATAAAGCAGCTTAAGAAAAATAATATCAATCAAAAATCTAAGACTGAGAAGATCAGGAGGACAAAATGAAAAATAACACCAGGTGGCCCGAAAAAAGAGAGGCTAAGAAAATAGCCAAAAAATCTTTTCGTGAAATTTTGTTGGCCTACTGTCGGATTTTAGCAGCCTTGGGACTTTTTATAGTGATGGTCCCGGGTCAGCTTCAAGCCCGGCCAGCCAAAGATACTCAAGAGACCGCCGACCGGCTGCAATGGCTCAGGGATGCTAAGTTCGGACTTTTAATCCACTGGGGAGTCTATTCGCAGATTGGCCGGGAAGAGTGGGCCAGAGATTTACTACAAATTCCATTGGCTGAATATCAGAAATATGCTGAGAATTTTAATCCGGTAAATTACAATCCAACCGAGTGGGTCAAATTGGCTAAAGAAGCCGGAGTCAAATACATCATTATAACCTCCAAACATCACGATGGCTTCTGTATTTTTGATAGTGCTTTCACAGATTACGACAGTATGGGCGCCCGGATAAAAAAGGATTTACTCGGAATGCTGGTGGAAGCCTGTCGTAAAGAAAATATGCCGATAGGTTTCTATTATTCTATCATGGACTGGCATCATCCAGATTATCTGCCACGTCGAGGCTGGGAGAAAGACCGGTCAGCAAAAGGAGCCGATTTCAATCGTTATCTTAAGTACATGAAAAGCCAGCTTCAAGAATTGGTCCAGAAATATCAGCCGGCTATTCTCTGGTTTGACGGAGAATGGGAGCATAAGAATGAAGATTATGATGCTCTGGGAATTGGACAGATGCTACGCCAGCTCAAACCTGATATTCTCATCAACGACCGCCTATTCAACCGGGCTCCAGGGCTGGGTGACTTTGGCACACCCGAAAATTATGTTCCGGCTACCGGATTAAGAAAACAGGATGGGAGCCTGGGGTTGTGGGAAGTCTGTATGACCATGAATTTTAATGGTTGGGGCTATAACCATTATGAGACTGAATTCAGGAGCGGGCCTCAGCTTATCAGGCAGCTAATCGAGATTGCCAGCAAGGGAGGGAACTTATTGCTGAACGTTGGTCCGCGCCCTGATGGCACCATTCAGCCAGAATTTGTGGAAAGGCTAAGGCAAATAGGTGCCTGGCTTAAAGTTAATGGGGAAGCCATTTATGGAACAGAGCCAAGCATATTCGAGAAGTTGCCGTTTTTTGGAAGATGTACCGTCAAAGGCCAGAGGCTATTCATTCATCTTATGGGCTGGCCTCAGGACAAAAAAATAGTGCTTCCAGGGTTGAAAAATAAAGTAGAAAAAGCCTATCTTCTGGCTAATAAAGAAAAGTTGGGTTATTCAAAAAAGGGGAAGGACCTGGTAATAAAATTGCCCACAGAACCCCTGGACCAGACAGCCACGGTGATTGTGGTTGAAGTTGAAGGTGAGCCTCAGGCTGAACCGTATCAGCTAAAACCAGGGTCGACTGGAACACTGGAGCTTCCTATCTATATGGCCGAGATTAAATCACAGATGGGTCAACGGGCTTATCTGGATTATTTCTACCGGACGACCATGCTGACTAACTGGCAGAACATCAATGATTATCCCGAATGGGAGTTTGAGCTAGATAAAGGCGGAACCTTCGAGTTACTGGCTTCTTATGCCTATCAATGGGGTGGAAAGAGCACCTTTAAGATGGAAATTGACCAGCAAACTGTGGTCAGCGGTGAATCAGGGACTTCTCCTTCAGTATATTTTCCCGCTACCCATAGTCTGGGACAGATCAAGCTTGAGGCTGGAAAGCATACCCTTAGCTTCAGGATTACCTCTATTGCCAATAATAATGCCCTTAAGCTGGAAAAGGTGATTTTGAAGCCGATCAGGCCTTAGCTGGAGAAGAAATTTTATATTTTTTTTAAATGTGATATTTAATCCTAATTACGAAAAAATTTTTATTAATTAGTAGGAGGGTCTAATGAAAAACAAGGTAGGCATTTTGACAGTTGTCCTCTCGGTGTGGTTATTATTGATGATAGTTTCAGTGCCCCTGGTTTCCCAGCAAAGGTCGGGGCCTGCGGCCAAGCCACCTGTTCAGCAGCTCCGTGAGCCTGGGCAGCTAGAGGAAAAACCCTTTTCGATTACCCGGCACCAGATAACTATTGGGGGGAAAGTGATACCTTATACCGCTACGGCTGGAGAGATAACCATACTTAAACCGGACGAAAAGCCCGGGGCTTCTATGTTCTTTGTGGCTTATACCAGAGACGATATCAAAGATAAGTCAAACAGGCCAATTATGTTCTGTTTTAATGGTGGGCCAGGCTCTTCAACAGTTTGGTTGCATCTTGGAGGAATCGGGCCGAAAAGAGTGGCCATGGATGATGAAGGTCACCCACTCAGAACACCAGCTAATTTTGAAGATAGTGATTGCTCTCTTATCGACGTTACCGACCTGGTTTTTGTGGATGCTGTTTCTACAGGATACAGCCGACCCCTGCCCGGTGAAGAGAAGAGTCAATTCCATGGGGTAAGCGAAGATGCCGCAGCTTTCGCTGAATTCATCAGAATTTACTTGACCAGGTTTGACCGCTGGGGATCACCTAAGTTTCTGCTAGGTGAAAGTTATGGAACAACCAGGTCGGCTGTTCTGTCGGGAGTTCTTCAGAATAGGACTTATGGGATCTATCTGAATGGGATAATTCTTCTGTCGAGCGTCCTGGATTTTACTACCCTATCTTTTAACCCGGGCAATAATCTTTCTTACGTTATCTTTCTGCCGCATTACACTGCCACTGCCTGGTATCATCAGAAGTTAGCTTCGAAATACCAGAGTCAGCCGCTGGTGAAGGTTCTGGATGAAGCCAGAAGATTTGCCATTGACGAATATCTGCCAGCATTAATGAAAGGAAATCTGCTGGAACCTCAAGAGGTAGATTCAATGGCCAGAAAAATCTCGGACCTTACAGGCCTTTCTGTAACTTATATCAAGAATTCCAACCTGAGAGTTCGACATAACCGATTTGTTAAAGAACTGCTGCGAGAAAACCGCCTGACGGTGGGCAGACTGGACAGCCGTTTTACCGGCCGAGACGCTGATGCTGCTGGAGAAAGCTATGAATATGACCCGGCTAATGCCCTGCTGATGGGCTCTTTTTCGGCAGTATTAAACAATTATGCCGGTACAGTCCTCAATTATAAAAAAGAGGTCCCTTATGCTATCTATGGAAATGTTTATCCCTGGAATTATAATTTCCAGGCAGGGCAGCCCATGCTGCCAGGTGTTACTACCAGAGGTTCCGGCCGGAGCTCCAGGGAGGGGGCACTTTATGTGACTGAAACCCTGCGGCGAGCTATGGCTGAGAATACCGCTTTGAAGATTTTTTGTTGCAACGGATATTATGATGGAGCCACCCCATTTTTTGGAACTGAATATACCTTTTCTCAGATGATGCTGGATGGTTCATTTAAGGACAGAGTTAGGATGGGCTACTATGAAGCTGGTCACATGATGTACATCCATAAACCTTCTATGAAGAAACTAAAAAGCGACCTAACAGCCTTCATTTCCTGGGCCACAGGTAAGTGAAGTCCCCATGAGCTAAAGCCTGTGGCTTTCTTTTTAAAAAGAAAAGGGGGACACACTCCAGTGTCCCTAGTTTTTTAGTCTATCTTTACGTCTGTTGATTGGTGGGCATAGACCGGATCCTTTTTAGGTCCGGGCTCTTGAACCATAAGACCAATAATCCGGACCGTGTGGGCATCGTCTAGGACGATGGCTCTTCGATAATCCTTTTCCTCCGCCACCAGTTTGACGTTCTCAAAGGTGATGTTTTTTCCGTGTCGAACATAAAACCCCCAGGCTGGCAGCTCCCTGAACATCGAGAATTCCGGGTAGCTATCCGGAAGCTCAGGAACCTTATCAAGTTCATCCAATCCAACCCGGGCAAAGTTTGGATCGCCTCCACCAGGATGATGGATTTCAATATTTTTCAGGGTAATATCTTCTACCGGAGCTCCGGGCAATCCGACGATAGATGAGGGCGAAATATTTCGCGGCTGATGTTCCCAGGGCCCTTCATAGTTATAACCGGCATCAGGCTTGGTCGCTGGCACTTCAGCATAAACATTAGAAATAGAGATGTTTCGCATCCGTCCCTTCTTACCCGGCTGCCAGCGCTCACCTATCCTTAAAAAAATCACATTGCCAGTATTAATCGACTTAAGCCCATCAACCACCACATCTTCGACAAATCCACCATCCACCGCCGCCATAGTTATGGCCGACCGGTAAGTGTCATAGACCAGGTTGTTAATAATCCTGACATTTTTAAATCCACCCAGCGAAGCCGTCCCGAACTTTATCCCGTTCGCACTGGTTCGCACCACATTGTCGTGGATATAGACATTCTGGCAGACAGCATTTTTGTCATGCGACTTTAAACAGATGCCGTCGTCGGCCGCGTCAATATATAAATTGGCCACCTCGACCGTATCGCAATCTACTATATCCACACCGTCGTTATTCCAGTAGGATTTGCTGTCGATGATAAGGTTCTTTATAACCACATTCCGGCACTGATCATACTGCTGGTTCCAGCTGGCCGGATCCTTTAAAGTGAGGCCCTCGATCCTTACTCCCGCGCATCGCCAGAAATAGATATTCTGCGGCCGGATAGCTTCTCGCGGTCGGTCATTGCGGAGTGGATCTTCCACCAGTCCTTTATGGATGAGATCAACCAGATTATTGGCCACCGTAAATCCCTGTCCATCGATTACGCCTCCCTCTCCTGTTATTCCCACGTTTTCCTGCTCTAAGGCAAAAATCAAAGCCGTCCAGTTATGCTGGGTATCATAATCAAAAGGGTTTGGCGAGCCGACGAGGACTGCTCCCTCCAGAAGGTGAATCGTCACGCCGGATTTAAGATAAATGGTCGCGGTCAGGTACCTGCCGACATCAAAGACCAGTCTGCCTCCACCCTTTTCATGGATAAAATCAATGGCTTTCTGAATGGAGCGGGTATTGAGGGTTGTTCCATTAGATTTGATTCCGAACAGTGAAGCCTTGTAATCTTTAACCTCCTCCGCTCCCCGGAGAGGCGACAGAATTAACGTTAGTAACATAATAAAGATTAATGCTCTTTTCACTGACCCTTTCCTTCTAAACCGAACAAATCCTGACCTATTTTACGGCCCGGAAAGTGACACTTATCACTGAATTGAGAGCCTCAATCAGCCTTGCCTCAGTAATTTTTAGCTGGCGGCTAACCTCAGGAACTTTCTTCAGGTCCATAATGAGTTCGGCCGGGAAAGGTTTTTCATCAACCACCTTGATCTCTTTGAAACCGGCCCCCCTGATCATTTTAATATAATCATCTTTGAGGACGGCTCCAGCCACACAGGCAGCATATAATTCTTTTGATTTGATTAAATTTTCGGGAAGAGCCCTGGTCAGAACAAGATCTGAGACTATCAGCCGCCCGCCATCTTTAAGAACCCGGAAAGCTTCTTTAAACACCCGCGGCTTATCAGGCGATAAATTAATCACACAGTTAGAGATGATAACATCCACCGACCGGTCTCCTACGGGCAGGTTTTCGATTTCTCCTAGCCTGAATTCCACATTGGAATATTTATTCTGGCGGGCGGTGGCTCTCGCCCGGTCAAGCATTTCCGGGGTCATATCGACGCCGATAACCTGCCCCTCAGGGCCAACCCGTCTCGAAGCCAGAAAACAATCCAGTCCTGGGCCCGAGCCCAGATCCAGCACTGTCTCTCCTGGCTTTAATTCGGCCAGACCAGCTGGATTGCCACAACCAAGACCCAGGTTGCTATCTTCAGGGACTCTGGCCAGATCTTCAAGCTCATAACCGACTTTTTGACTGACCTCCTTTTTGTCCGACCCGGACTGCCCGCAACCACAAGCCGAAGTCCCGCAACAGGAACTGCCGGTAACTGCACTGCGGCCATATCTTTTTCTAACCTGCTTCTTTATTTCCTCTTTATTCATTTTTCGTCCTTAAGAATTTATTTCTTATCATAATACCATAAAAATTCTTTAAACGTCGCTGACATCAGCTTTTCTGCTCATAAATATGCCCTCAATGAGGCTACAGTCAGCTCACTTTAACCAACCAGGTCAAGTTTAGTTCGCGATTTAGCCATCGTAAACTCTCCATATATTCACCTTAGTTAGCTGCCTGAGCCTACTCATATTCTAACAGCTGACCAAGCTTATCTGCCTTGATGTAGGCATACTCATACTGTCAGTATAGAAAATCCAAAGATTATCACTTCATTAGAATAGAGATCTATAAAAATATCAGAATAATGTAGCTTTCGGGTTCCAGAATATTCCTCACATATATAGTATCTTAAATTAACTTTAAGGCTATGGTTCACATTTCCTTAAATAATTGATCGCCTTTAGCACGCTAGGCACAAAACTTGCTGGTATTGTGCTTGAAAAATACATTTAAGGAGGAGAACATGGGAGATGGTCTAGTAGTCAAGACCAAATGTAGCCTTCTTTTAAGGTGTATTTCATTTAACATGCTGCACTCGCTGGTAGCTGATAATAAGCCTCGAAGGGTGTGTCGTATACTCCCAGGCTCTGATG
>JAQULR010000003.1 GCA_028749205.1 Acidobacteriota bacterium
TTTTACTGGTAACAAACGGTTCAAAAATTTTTTCTGCCTGCGTTTCTTCGATACCTGAACCAGAATCTTCTACTTCCAGAATAACTTTTTTCTTTCGAACATAGGCCTTCACACTGACCAGGCCTCCTCCCGGGCTGGCTTCTATGGCATTTTTCAAAAGATTGGAAACTACTCGGCTAAAAAGCAAGCGATCAGCAGTTAGTCTTAATCCACCTTCAGCCTTGAGATCAATTTTTAGGTTTTTCTCCCTGCCAAGATTTTCCAAGGCATTAATTTCTTCCTGAATTACTTGAGCCACCTCAAATTTCTCCAAAGAAAGAGAAACAGGTTTGACTGCTTCGGAAAAGCGGTCGACAATACTGGCAATTTTCTCCACCTCACCTTTCCCCCTCTCTATCTCCTGGGTTATTTCAGGTATCTTCAGGGACTGCCAGTATTCAAAAAGAAGAGCCAGGCTGTTCAGCGGATTTTTAATTTCATGAGCCACCCCTGATGTATAAGCAGAGATTTCTTTAAATCTTTCTTTTTCTTCTGCCTGGCGGGCAGCTTCGGCGGCGGCCAGCTGGTAAGAGCGGTGCAGCCGGTAAAGTCCGGCAAAAATCAACAGGCCGGCCAGAGCCAGAGCGGATAAAATATACCAGAAGTTCCGTTTGGAGTAGGCCAGCAGGACATCCAGGCTTTTTAGAGAATAACCAAGGTAAAAATAATATTTTCTCCCATCAGCCGTGGTCAGAGCCGAGTAATGATTGAAAATTTTTCCTTCCGGTGAATCAATAATCCATAACTCCCCAGGTGGACGTTGTTTTTTGGAAAGTGGAAGATAACCTTCAAACCGGGAAGTCCAGTCGAGGACATTCTCCTGACCATCCAGGATAGCCATAAAATAGATGTCCTCAGTTGCCTGATAAGGAGTCAGAACTTCAGAAGCCGATAGTCCTCTCTCGAGCCCGGCCCGAATGCTTTCCTTGAGTATCAGAGCAGTGGCTGACAGCTGGTCGCTGGCCAGTTCTTGCATTTTGGCTTGAATATATTGGCGGTTTAAATTAGAGAGCAGGGTAAAAAGCCCTACGACCAGCAGAAATGGAAGTATAAAAAAGAGCAGAAATTCCCTTTTTTTCATCTATTAGCCTGCGTTATCGATAAAGCGGAAGCTGCCTCGACATTTTCAATTATCATTTATCTTAAAATCGGGAACGATACGATTTTCTTTAATCGGTCCTTGTCCTTGAGTCCCCTCGAACATTATCAACCCAGCTCGATAATAAAACCGCTTTACCATGATGATTTGCCACAGCCCGGGTAAGTTCAAAAATCAGTATATAACATTTTAGCTCTGGTTAAAAAGATACCACAAGCAAAGGTTATCCGCCTCTCTTTCTCTGTCGTCCCTGGCCGCCGCTCCAGGCCGGGAAGCCCCGGCGATCCCTCAAAGTTATTGTCTGGTTTTGAACTCTCATTTCTCTGGCCATAATCAATTTTTTCTGCTCGCCATCAACTTCGGCCAGAGAGCCAATCAGTCTGATATTTTCTCCTTTATGGAGGTCAACCTGAAAAAACCAGGCTGGAGCTGTCTCCACTTCATAAACCTCTCCGGTATTTTTGTCTCTAACCTTCAGAATTAAAAAACTGGCTCTTTTCTCATAACGCTGCTCAAACCGGATGTCCTCAATCTGGCCTTCAATGGTGATTTCTCGGTCAACATTATAAAAGGGCCTTCCAGGCTTTTCCTGTCTAAGCTCAGCTGTCAGATCGCCAGTTATTGGGAGAAAAATGATTATGGCCAAAGCCAGTATCATTGTGATTTTGAAACATTTAGGTTCCATCTAAGCCCTCCGCTGATAAAATTCCCTGACCAGTCAAACCAGGGGTCATTCGAGGCATTATTAATATAAGAATACGAAACAAAAAAGGAAATCCTGGCCAGGTCAAGTTGAACCAGGGCACTAAGCTGGTGTCGCCTGTCCTCTCTTATGACCCCCAGGCTAAGACCTTCCAGGCCAAGGCTTTCCAGGCCAGGAAATTCCCGGTTTAAATAATTATACTGGATATCGGCTTGCAGCCGGTCAGTCAGACTGGCTGTTAATTTGGCTTTTAAGCTATATCCTTGCCAGCTAAAAAGGTCTGAAGTTGGATTTTCCACACCATAATATTCATCGCTTGAACTGAATGGGTTTTCACCCTTTAGATTCCACTGCTTCATTCCACCCAGACTCAGGCCCACTTTGTCGCCCAAGCCCTGAGCCAGAAGGCCGCTAATAGAAAGGATCTGGATGCTCCGGGACTCAGTATAATAAACCGTCTGATAGGGAACTCCCCTTAGACTATAGTTTCCACCCTTTTTATAATTATCGGCTGGGTCTCCATGTCCTCCACCTGGTCCCCCCTGTTGAGCAATAAAAATGCCACTTGATTGATTGACCGAAGATAGGCTCTGAACTGAAGCACTGCTTGAGATCGCAGCTAATGGTGTTACCCCAACATCAACTATGACGATTTCACCGGGGTGATAAAAATACTTATAACCATAGCTGGCTTCAACCTTTAGAGTTGTTCTGGTTTTAAAATAATGATCAAGCGACAGGTTCGCCATCTCTGAAATATAGTCGAATATTCCCAACTTGTATCTGCGGTACTCACTTCGTGATTCAAGCCTTAAAACCATAGCCGGGGTCAAATAACTTTTAAAACTCGCAATGAGCTTTAAACCAGCATGATTAAAATTATTATACAGGTCACGGAAAAGGACTCCTTGTCCTTCGACGGCTAAATAAAATGCACTTTTAGACCCGGCCGGAATTAGATAATCAACCCCGAGCTGCCCTCCGATTGAACTCAAACCAGAATATTTATAAAGATAGTTAAAATCAAGACTGCCATAAAGAGATAGAGGGCTGGAATCACCGCTGAAATATAAGCTACCGGTTGTTAACCAGTCAGAGACAGGTTGATAAGTCTGAAAAATATTATTGGTCGAGTGCTGGGCTAAGGAAAATTGAACTGTCCCTGCCTGTATTAAGACCGGTCCTAAAGAAAGAAACGCCAGCCAGAAAAGCAAACAAAAGATATATTTTTTTGGCTGGCTCTTGGGCCTTGTCCTCGACTTGATTCTTGATTTTATTCTAATTGCTTTCATGCTGCCTCTCCCCTGATCCTAACTGCCCAGCTAAATTCTGGCCGCTGCTGGCGAGCTTTACCGATGTTTATCATTTTAGCTGATAAGAAAGAACTATAAAAAAGGAAATTCAGAGGAGGGAAAGCCTCCCCTGAATTTCTTTGCTTTCTTGTCGCTTTCAAGCTGGCTGAACTCACAACAATCATTACCATTTGGACTTCACTTCTTGCCCTGGCGGCTGGTTTTACCTTTTGGGCCAGTACCATCACAGAGTTGATTAGTCAAGCTGTTCTGAGTCCGGAAGGAATTTCTGGTTGCGGTCATATTTCTGGTCGCGTTTTTATTGGCTAGCATTTTCCCCTGGTTGCCTTGGGGAGAACTCTGATAGCCAGTTCCGTCTTCAGGAGCTGTCCAGTCTGGATCCTGGCAATTAGGAATCCCGTCATTATCATGGTCACGGTAAAAATCATTTATCCCATCGCCGTTTTCATCGACAAAATAGGGACCGGTTTTAACTCTGTTTCCTGGTCTGGACTGTTCCTTGGTTCTGACCTGAGTGGCATTTCTCTCTTCTTCTTTTGTCATCACCCTGTTCTGATTCTGCACTTTTTCCTCGTTTCTAATCTGGGCTTTTTCTTGATTGCTTTGGACATTAGTTAGATTATGCTCAATTTCCGGTTTGCCTGTCCCATCTTTATTAATGATGACCTCATTTTGAACGACCTGATTTTCGATCCGATGTTGAATCTGCAGCTGGTGCTGGGCCTGAGTCTGCTCCTCATTCTTTGCTTCAACTCTATTTTGAATTTGATTGGTCACCCTGGTTTGTGATTGAGAATTCGGGCTGGCTTCGTTCTCTATTGTCTTTTCTACGTCTGCCCTGACCTGCTCTTTAATCTGTTCTTTTGCCTTCTCTTTAGCTTGTTCTTTGACTTGTTCTACTACCTGCTCTTGTACCTGAACTTTAGCCTGAACTTTAGCCTTTTCTTCGGTCTGGGCCTGCTCGGTATTCTCCTGGGCATAACTGAAGGAGAAGACCAGCATCAGGGCTACAAAGACCATGGCCGCTGTCGTCAATAAATTTTTTATTCTCATGTTTAACCTCCTTATCATGAGTTTCACCCTTAATATATGCAAGTAGCGTGCCAGACTTTAAGTGATTGATAATTAATAAGATACAGATTAATAAAGATGGCTTTCCCTGACATCTTTGTTCCCTCTCCGACAATTTTGTCGCTTCTGGACCTACTCTTTGAATTTGAATCTTAAAAAAGACGGTGGTAATCTTTTTATAGATATTCAAAGGAGGTAAAGGATAATGGGCAAAGTAAAAGATTCAAAATTGACCATCCTGAGCCTGGCCCCTCCGATTCTAACCAGAAGAGAGTTTCTCAAGAGTTCAGCCGTCAGTGGTTCTGCTATTTTAGTAAGTGCTTTGTTCATCAGCCGAGGCTCGGCCCAGGAGGCCAGCCGTCCTCGCTATGCCATGATTCTGGTTGATTATAATAAATGCACCGGTTGCCGAACTTGCGAGACGGTTTGTTCTGCTTTCAACAACAAAGTTAAAGTTGGTGAGGAAGAGCTGCCAGGATTGGGGAATCCCTATCTTTCGAACATCAGAGTTCTGGCCTTCAATCCTGATGTTGATATTCCTGTAGCCTGCTTAATGTGCCGGGATAATCCCTGTATCGAGGCCTGCCCGGTTGAGCCTGATCCCAAAACTGGCAGAAAAGCTCTTTATCGTGATGAGAAGACCCTGGCTATAAAAAATGATCTGGCCAGATGCATCGGCTGTCAGAGCTGCGCCGATGCCTGCCGGGCAAAAAGAGTGGGGGCAATTATTCCCAATCCCAGAACAGGTTATCCTGAAAGAATGTGCACGCTGTGCGACGGCGACCCGCAGTGTGTCAAGTATTGCCCTTATGGTGCTCTGAGCTATGTAGTTGGCCAGATAGATGGCCGGCATTATGGTCTATCACCAGAGAAGATAGCCGAGAGATTGACTGAGCTCTGGTATTACCACCAGCCAGCCAGGTAAAGGAAGGCAAGGGAGGGAGTCAAAATGGAAAAATTATCCGGTTATCATGGAGTCATACTCGAAGTTGATTTAACTTCGGGAAAGGTAGATAAAAAACCGCTTTCTCCAGAAGATGCCTGGAGATTTGTTGGGGGTAGAGGCCTGGGAATGAAGCTTCTCTGGGACAGGCTAAAAAAATCCCGGCTTAATCCCCTCTCGCCAGAGAACCCCCTAATCTTTATGAGCGGCCCGTTCTCTGGCTTGCCGGTTCCATCAGCTTCAAGAGCCTGCGTCGTCACCAAATCGCCTCATACTTCACCTCTTAAATCGAAATATAAATTCGCTTCCACCATCAGCTATGCCAATGTGGGTGGATTTATAGGACCTGAAATCCGATTTGCCGGTTATGATGGGATAATCATCAGCGGCAAATCCAGCTCGCCAGTTTATCTGGTGATCGAAGATGATAGAGTTGAGCTCCGGGAGGCTAAAAAGTTCTGGGGTATGAAGACTGACGAATTTGACAGAAAATTGACTGAAGAACTGGGAGATAGACGATTTAAGACCTGCTATATCGGCCCGGCAGGAGAAAACCTGGTCGAATATGCAGCCATTCTTCATACGGCAGCCAGAGCGGCTGGCCGGGGTGGCGTTGGTTGCGTCATGGGTTCCAAGAACCTCAAAGCCATCGCCATTAGAGGCACCAAAGTTCCGCCAGTAGCTGACCATAAAAGATTTATTACCCTGCTTGAAGAAGCCAGGCAGGGGTTTAAAGGCGCACCTCTGACTGAAAGCTGGAGAAGATACGGAACAGCTTCTTCTATTGTCACCTCGTCTGATGCCGGCAGCCAGGCTGTTAAGAATTACCGGGAAGGGACCTTTCCGGAGGCGGCTCAAATTAGCGGTGTAGCAGCTGAGAAAAGAATCTGGGTAAGGGATTTTGCCTGTTTTTGCTGTCCGCTGGCCTGCAAAAAATCAGGCGCCGTGAGAAGCGGTCCCTACGCCGGACTGGTGCATGACGGTCCAGAATATGAGACAGGTACCATGCTGGGTGCGAATTTGCTTATCTCGGATCTCGAAGGTCTGATGAAAGCTATTTACGACGTCGATGATTACGGCCTTGACCAGATCTCAACCGGCAATGTCCTCGGCTTTTTAATGGAAGCTTATGAGAAAGGCTATATTGATTCTGCTTTTCTTGACGGACTTGACCTTAAATGGGGCGACGTACCTTCAACAATTCAAATGATAGGAAAAATTGCCAGGAGAGAAGGTGTGGGCGACCTGGCTTCTAAGGGGGTAAGAGCGCTGGCAGAAAAGATTGGCCAGGATTCCAGTAAATTCGCCATTCACGTCAAAGGTCATGAGCTGGCGGCCTGGAATGTTCATGTTTCAACCAGCAGAGCAGTCTGTTACGCTACCGCCAACCGGGGCGCCTGTCATTTAAATGGCGGCAATCCGAGGTCCCAGAACAATACGGCTATGAATGACTGCACCGGGCTATGCTCGTTTGCTCAGGGTGGTTTCCGACCTGGTCTCCTTAGAGAACTTTTGAGCTCAATAACCGGCGAGGAGTGGACAGATGAAGACTACGCAAAGACGGGAGAACGAGTTTATAACCTGGAAAAAGCTATGAATTACAGAGAAGGGTTCAGACGGGAGGACGACAACCTACCCGACAGATTTTTCGAAGAACCGCTGACCGTTGGTCCTAAAAAAGGAGCTGTTTTAAACCGGGATGAGTTTTCAAAAATCATGGACAATTATTACCAGGAAAGAGGCTGGGATATAAAAACAAGTAAGCCCAGCTCCGAAAAGCTCAAGTCTCTGGGCCTCGACTTTGTCCTGAAGGAAATTGGCAGTTAATAGGAATTTTCCCAGATTTTCTGAATTCCACCATAGGGATCATACACCGCAGCAAAGACCCTGACTCCATTCTGATCCGTCACCACTCTGGTTGAGTTCACCTGGTCTGAGGTGTAGTAATAAATCTGGCCAGTCTGCGGCTGATACTCCGCCACTAACCTATCCCCCAAATAAATATAATCCCTCATGCATTCACCGAGCCCATTATATTCAGCCAGTAGCTTCCCGTCTAAGGAATAAACTTCTCCTTATATCAAAATAGCGAACAATCAGTTTCTTACCTCAGTTTAATTCTTTTCCGGCAAAAGATTTACATAGAGATTCATTTTATCGCTATAAATCATCATCATCACCGAGCCCTTCATATATGCACTCTTAAGAAGAAAGCATTCCTTATTTTACCAGCATATGTTCATGAAATATGGGAATGAATCTCATCATATAGCTAAATTTATCACTATAGATCATCATAGTCTCAAAGCCTATCGGATGTCTCCATCTCAACAACACAGTAATAGCTGAACCAGAATCAAAGCCATCAAATCTCCAGTCGTCCTGGATGCATGACAAAACTTCTTCAGAACCAAGTTCTACCTGTAACACCTTTTTTATAGATTTGTCTTGAAAAAGAGCTTGGACAAATCTTGGGTGCCCCTCACGATCTATATTCATAACATAGCAAATCGTAAAATCAGCAGAAGCCAAACGTAAGATTACCGGAACCCTAAAACATCCCAAGGAAAATTTAATATTAAACTCACTTTTAGCATTCACACTTTGCGTCGCCTTGGTCTGGTCATTTTGAATACTGTTATTCTCATCTATTAGATCCACTGTTTCATTTATATTACCCTGCAAAGCAAAATCTTCTGGACATTCCATAACTATTGAAGAAGATTGTATATTTCCATCGCCTGAAATCGAGCTCGCCAGCGTCAATGACAAGCTTGCAAACAATATAATTAGTATGACATTCCGTGTTTGTCCAGACATTTTAATACTTCCTTTCTGTAATTAACCCAATATACCTATTAACGAAGCCATTTTGGTCTAATCCTCTGCCCTGAGATCCCGGCTCATGCAAGTAAGGCAAACCTTGAATATATAACCAGGCATGCCCATATAGCTCATGGGCTAAAGTCTGTGCTTGTATAGACTCATCGCTTATGTTAGCGCTATAGTGTTTAATATTAACTATAATATCTTTTCTCTCACCATGCCTCGGTGCTAACATTATGCCCCGCGTTCCTTGCTTCGCCAATTCGAGAATGATATCCGCATTAGTTTCGTTTCGCCCATCAACATAGATAACCTCAATAAATCGTCTTTCCCCAACCGGCATTATTCATCTTCATAAACCGTCGGGCTTAGTCTCATCACATAGCTAAATTTATCGCTATAGATCATCATCGTCTCAAATCCTTTTGGATGTTGCCATCTCAAAAGCACTGTAATGGCTGAACCAGGATCGAAGCCGATAAATCTCCAGTTGTTCTTGATACATGAGAAGACCTCTTCTGAACCAAGTTCTCCCCCCAATATCTTTTTCATATTTTCACTTGGAAAAAGAGCTTGAACAAACCCTGGACGCCCTTCATCATCTATATTCATAACATAGCAAACCGTAAAATAAGCACTTGCTAAACGTAAGATTTCTGGTGTCTTAAAGCAGTCTAATGAAAACTTAATATTGAACTTACCTTGACCATTCATACTCTGCGTAGCTTTGGCCTGGTCTCTTTTAACAGCACTGTTCTCATCTTTTAGATCCACTGGTTTATTCATATTTTCCCGGGAGGCAAAATCTTCTGGACATTCCATAACTATTGAACAAGATTGTATATTTCCATCACCTGAAATCGAGCTCGCCAACATCAATGACAAGCTTGCAAACAATATAATTAGTATGACCTTCCGTGTTTGTCCAGACATTTTAATACTTCCTTTCTGTAATTAACCCAATATACCTGTTAACGAAGCCATTTTTGTCTAATCCGCTGCCCTGAGATCCCGGCTCATGCAAGTAAGGCAAGCCTTGAACGTACAACCAGGCATGCCCATAAAGTTCCTCAGCTAAAGTCTGTGCTTGAAACGACTTATCAGTCATATTAGCTACTGCACAAAGTATATAGTCTTTAACATTAACCATAATATCATCTTTCCGACCATGCCTTGGTGGCAACATTATGCCTGGCGCTTCTAGGTCCTCTAGTAGTCGCAAAATGATACCGGCTTTAATTTCGTTTCGCCTGTCAGCATAGACAACCTTATCGGTCACAGAAACCATTATCTTCTGTGGCGAATCGACTAATTGCATTAATGCTATATAGTTTGTGTTATCCGTCCTGATACTCCGGTTGACATCAATTAATCCAGTTTTCTCGTTCCAGGAAATATTCTTAGCCAGAACCTCATCACCCATCGTTGCCTTAATCACACCATAACCAACCTCGTCTGTCCGAACAATGGCTCCATTTGGATCCCAATAAGTCACAGGATTGTTGTGGCAGAAGGAGTAAAGATTCCACACCTGAGGATTGGTCAGGGCAGCATCTTTATTTATTACTGGATCTGGACTTAGCCAGCGCTAATAATAATTCCCATAGTAGCGGACACCAAAATAATCTAGATTCGACTCTGAGTCTCTCTCTTTGCCCGAGAACTTCATCGCCGGTGAATAGGAGTTCTCCCAGATCTTCTGAATTCCACCATATGGATCATATGTAGCAGCAAATACCCTGACCCCATTCTGATCTGTCACCACCCTCGTTGAGTTCACCTGGTCTGAGGTGTAGTAATAAATCTGGCCAGTCTGCGGCTGATACTCCGCCAATAACCTATCCCCTAAATAAATATAATCCCTCATGCACTCACCGAGCCCATTATATTCAGCCCTGATGTTATTGTTAATCAATGCCTTCATGTTTCTTAACAATATCAATCTATTTTTCTGTTTTGTTTCTATAAACCTTATATTTTGATTTAATCAAATAAATAAAAGAGCTCAATATCATGGGGCTCAAAAATAAAACTAATTCATCTATATTGCTAAGAAAAGACGATAAACTTTTATTGAAAATAGAACCAAGAAAAGAAATAAAAACCACAAACACCATAATTAAAGGAAGATCTTTTATCTTAATTTCAAGAACTAAGCTAAAACAAAGTGCTGCCCACCAACCTGATAGAAGTCCGTAGGCTACTCTACTTGGGCTATCACTAAAAATCTGGATCATCCCAAAATAAATTATTATCCAGATACTAATATATGATACTGCTACAAACAATTTTGATAAAACAGGCTTCATTGATGTTCCTTATTTTACTGATAATGGAATAATTTTATCTGGATCCATCATTATGTCAAAAAGAACTTTGTTTGTTAGCTCATTGCCGTACTTGCCACCGCCTATGTCAATACAGCCCCTTGATCCTGCCTCTTCGCCTCCATGAAGAAAGAAGTCTTTCCTATCAAACGTGTCTGTATCTTCCAAAGGAATTATACGAACTCTCCAGTCTCCCCAGTCACCTGAAAGCCTTATATTAAATTTCTGGCGTAACCACTTAAAGTTTCTAATCCAATCTCTGAATCTGCCAGGATTGCTTACATCCTCTGAGTGTATCTCATACTCGCCTCTGGGGATGGGACCAATATTCTTCTCTCTTTCCATCTCTGGATTGTTCATCCCCTTGCCCAGTCCAGATGTAGCAGGAACTTCGTATGGTTCTACTCCTGGTCTCTGCGGATCTACATAGAGTATGCCCCTCGCTACATAAAAAATAGCCTCTGTTAGACCATTTGGATCCCAATAGGTCACAGGGTTGTTGTGGCAGAAGGAGTAAAGATTCCACAACTGAGGACTGGTCAGAGCAGCATCTTTGTTAATTACAGGATCAGGACTTAGCCAGCGGTAGTAATAATTCCCATAGTAGCGGGCTCCAAAGTAGTCAAGATTCGATTCCGCATCCCGCTCCTTACCTGAGAACTTCATCGCCGGTGAGTAGGAGTTCTCCCAGATCTTCTGAATTCCACCATAGGGATCATACACCGCAGCAAAGACCCTGACTCCATTCTGATCCGTCACCACTCTGGTTGAGTTCACCTGGTCTGAGGTGTAGTAATAAATCTGGCCAGTCTGCGGCTGATACTCCGCCAATAACCTATCCCCTAAATAAATATAATCCCTCATGCACTCACCGAGCCCATTATATTCAGCCAGAAGTTTCCCGTCAAAAGAATAAAGTTCTCCTTATACCAAAATAGCGAACAATCAGTTTCTTACCTCAGTTTAATTCTTTTCGGGCAGAAGATTTATACAAAGATTCATTTTGTCGCTATAGATCATCATCGTGACCCAGCCCCTCATATGCTCCCACCTGAGAAGAACAGTGTATGTCGATTTGGGATTTAGTCCAGCAAACTTCCACTTCTTTATGCAAGATATTACCTGCTCAGAATCAAAAGCTCCTCTTATAAGGGATCTTATAGATTCATTAAAGGTAAGAAAAGCCACGTCTACGGGGTAACCGTCATCATTTATACTGATATTATATCCGATTGTAAAACTTGCGTTCGCTTGAGTTAAAATATCTGGAGCTTTGAAACAATTTATAGAAACCTTTATATCATAGCACTCTTCATTTTTATCCATCAGCATATCATTTAAATAAGCCAACCCGTTTCCACACAAAATAAACATCTGAAATATCATCAAACACATGAGGAAATACTTATTTATCAATTTAGTACCTCCTTTTTTCAATTTTATCTATATATTTGTTTACAAATCCGTTAGGATCTGCGCCTGTCTTTGATTCGTTAAGCTCATGCAAAAAGGCCTTATTGCTAATATAAAGATAAACATGTCCATAAAGCTCGTGAGCCAAAGCCCGGGCTTGCTTAGATTTATTATTCATTGGACCTACCGCACAAAGGATAAATTTCTCATCATGGACGCCAACAGCCTCGGGTCTTCCTTCACGAGGATATATTGTTAACCCTTGTAAGCCATCATATCCAAGAGGAGTCTCATTAACTGAATTATATTGTTTATCGAAAAAGGATACCTTGTTTGTAATATTTACTCTAACCTCCTGCGCAGAATCCACCAAATATCTTAACGCTATATAGTTTGTGTTATCCGTCCTGATACTCCGGTTGACATCAATTAGCCCACTCTCTGCGTTCCAGGAAATATTCTTAGCCAAAACCTCATCACCCATCGTTGCTTTAATCACACCATAACCAACCTCGTCTGTCCGAACAATGGCTCCATCAGGATCCCAATAAGTCACGGGGTTGTTTTGGCAGAAGGAGTAAAGATTCCACAACTGAGGATTGGTCAGAGCAGCATCTTTGTTTATAACAGGATCAGGACTTAGCCAGCGGTAGTAATAATTCCCATAGTAGCGAGCTCCAAAGTAGTCAAGATTCGATTCCGTATCCCGCTCCTTGCCCGAGAATTTCATTGCCGGACTGTAGGAATTTTCCCAGATTTTCTGAATTCCACCATAAGGATCATACACCGCAGCAAAGACCCTGACCCCATTCTGATCCGTCACCACTCTGGTTGAGTGCACCTGGTCTGAGGTGTAGTAATAAATCTGGCCAGTCTGCGGCTGATACTCCGCCACTAACCTATCCCCCAAATAAATATAATCCCTCATGCATTCACCGAGCCCATTATATTCAGCCAGAAGTTTCCCGTCTAAAGAATAAAGTTCTCCTTATATCAAAATAGCGAACAATCAGTTTCTTATCTCAGTTTAATTCCTTTCCGGCAGAAGATTTATATAGAGATTCATTTTGTCGCTATAGATCATCATCGTGACCCAGCCCCTCATATGTTCCCACCTGAGAAGAACGGTATAAGTCGAATCGGGATTTAGCCCGGCAAATTTCCATTTCTTTATGCATGATATTACTTCCTCTGAATCAAGAATGCCCTTGGTTAAATTTGCTATACCCTCATCAAATGTAAGCAAATATGCTGATCGGGGATGAGAACTTTTATCTAAGAAAATAAGATATCCTATGTGAAAACTAGCATTAGCTTGAAAAAGCGTTTCAGGAAGTCTAATGCAGTTCAATGAAAACTCAAAATCAAACTTATATCCAGTCTCTGCCGGTTGCTCTTCTGAGCTGAAAAGCGAGCCCTCTCGCATGCCGAGATCAATACGTTCGCCACAACTCATTAAATTAAACTCGTCCTTTCCTCTATTATCATGATCTGAATACCCTCTGAACCCTATCACCAATATCATTGAAATTAATAGGAACAATATGAATATTCTTTTTGTCATCTTAATATTTCCTTTCCTCGATGCGTATTATGAATGTATTGACTTCCCCTTTAGGATCCCAGCCGCCAAGCGTTCCTGGTTCATGCTGAAAAGCTTTGTTTCGAATATAAAGATAGGCATGGCCATATAATTCATGAGCCAGGGCCTTAGCCATTTTGGATTGGTCTAAAAATGAAGATACTGCACACAGGATATAATCCTTGTTATGAACGTGAATAGCCTCTTCGCGGCCATGCCTGGGATAGATAGTCACTGCTTGCATTCCAGTCTCTCCTAAAGGAGTAATTATCGAAGCTTTAATTTCGTTTCTTGAATCTATATACAACACTCTATCAGTTACAGAAACCACCACCTCCTGCTTTGAACCCACCAAATACCATAACCTCAAATAGTTGAGGTTATCTGTATCAATACTCCGGTTGACATCAATTAGCCCAGTTTTAGGATCCCAAGAAATATTCTTAGCCAGAACCTCATCACCCATCGTTGCCTTAATCACACCATAACCAACCTCGTCTGTCCGAACAATGGCTCCATCCGGATCCCAATAAGTCACGGGATTGTTGTGGCAGAATGCATACAAATTCCACAGCTGGGGATTGGTCAGAGCAGCATCTCGGTTTATTACTGGATCAGGACTTAGCCAGCGGTAGTAATAATTCCCATAGTAGCGGGCTCCAAAGTAGTCAAGATTCGATTCCGTATCCCGCTCCTTGCCCGAAAACTTCATCGCTGGACTGTAGGAATTTTCCCAGATTTTCTGAATTCCACCATAAGGATCATACGTAGCAGCAAAGACCCTGACTCCATTCTGGTTTGTTACCACCCTGGTTGAGTTCACCTGGTCTGAGGTGTAATAGTAAATCTGGCCAGTCTGGGGCTGATACTCCGCCACTAACCTATCCCCCAAATAAATATAATCCCTCATGCATTCACCGAGCCCATTATATTCAGCCAGAAGTTTCCCGTCAAAAGAATAAATATAATATGTCCCGGTTGAGCCTACCGACAGAATACTGGCTCCTGTATTGGTAATGACCGCTGTTCCTCCAGCTTTGCTTATCTCAATGTTTGAGCTGCTTACCCTGCTCTGAACAGGCTTATTAACGCTACTTCCGCTGGCCGCCTCTATCTCCCCTTTCATAAACCGCCCTAACCTAAGCTTTAATATCCTCTCCGTCTCCTCCTTCTCTGCTCTTCCTACCCTCTTCACCCTGATACCAAAGCTCTCGTCACTTACATCGAAGGGATATCTACCCGGCATGGCCAGAGTCTTGCTAAAACTATAACTTGCCCCCTGCCCTGAACTCAACCTGAGTGATTTTAGCCCTGAGGCCGATTCCATAACGTCAAGCATGGATACGGACTCCTCTTTTCCCTCATCAAGTCTGCTCATCAACCACCCGCCATAGCCCAGCTCCTCATCTGATAAATAATTTTCAAATCTCTCCTTCCATACTGGCAAGAACACCGTCTCTACCGTATCTTCTCTTCCTAAATTAAATACTGGATGCCACACTTTCACTACCAGGTCATCTACCAGCACTTCGGACCTAGAGGTTGGTGCCGTTGACAGGACTATTTCAGGATTCTCTTTGGCCGGGAATTTTAATTCCATCGGGACATCCCTGATTATCTCTTCCCCATCGAAAAAGACGTTAGCAGAGTTTGTTACCCTGTCAAATAGGACCTTCAGATGATGCCACCTGTTTGTGCTTTGATTATTATTCTGCGTCTTCTCCTCTAAATAGTTGCATTTTATCAGGTGCTCACCGTTTATGTCTTGATGAAAAGCTACAGAAGCACTCCACATTCCATTGGTCTTCTGATCGGGAAGGCTTATATTCACTTTTAATTGTTCCTCAGAATAAGACGCAGCCTTTGACTGATCGTGCTTGTTAATCTTGAAGTTTGCCTCAAAGGATATCATTTGTGGCTCAAAAGGCTGACTCTCTGCTGAGGTAATTCGGACCAGAGCAGATGGTGTAACCACAGGAGGAACACGCCATCTATATTCCCCAGTGTTTAAATATCTGTCGCTTATCTGACGATAGGTTGTACCATTGTCCGACGAATACTCTATATTAAGATTTTGGACTCCTAATCCTCCTTCCCATTTAATTGGAGTAATAGAATTGGCCCCAATATCACCACTTCCATCAGGATCAGTTATAATAATATTGGGAGGCGGATCTTCTTTCAGGATAACAAAAGCAACAAGATTAACAACATATGGATTTTCATCAGAATCATTATTGTTTATGCTTATTTCGGCAATTTTTGGTCCTGAAGCCGCTGGATAAAGCCTAATAATAAAAGTTGTACTTGCTCCAGGTTGAATTGAAGAAGTTGACGGTTGAACAATATAAAACTCATCTGCATTCTCGCCCGAAAGCTCTACCAACGGATTGCCAGTTAATAGCAGTGGTGCTGAACCAAGATTATTTATAGTAAAAGTAACCCAGGCGGCGCCTTTAACTGTACCAAAATTATAGTTCCCCCCATTTTGTGCCTGAGGTATATCTATCTCCGGACCGCCAACAGAGACAATTCCGCTTAAGATAATCTCATAGGGATTCTCATCTGAATCATTATTAGCAATCGATATCATAGCATTTTTATTGCCACTGGTAGTAGGTGAAAACCGGACAACGAAAGAGGAAGATGAACCAGGGTTAATCGGAGATACTGGCTGCTGCGTAACTGAAAATTGGCTGGCGTCAGCTCCAGATATAGTTACTGCTGGAGTTCCTGTAAGCGAAAGTTGAGCATCGCCAAGATTTTCAATTGTAAATGTTTTGTCCAGGCTCCCATTAATTGGTGCTGTAAATTCAACCATTTGCCCGCTTGGTAAGTCCACCCCATCTAATTTAAGATTAATCTCGGCGACAGGATTCGTGCCAATAAGATTAAGATCGTAAGGATTTTCGTCATAATCATTATTGGCGATGCTTATGACCGCATTTTTAGTGCCAGGGGATGTCGGAGTAAACCTTATAATCAAATTTGTTGTTCCACCCGGAGCAACAGAAGCTGTCGGCTGTTGAACCACAGAAAATTGATTGGCATCAGGTCCTGTTATAATAACAATTGGTGAACCAGAAAGTGTCAATATGGCATCGCCAACGTTTTCAATAGTGAAAGTCTTATCAATATAAGATCCAGGAGCAATCCGGAATTCAATCTGGCCACCATCGGGAATATTATTCGTGCCTACTTTTATGTTCATTTCCGCCATGGCTGGCAAAGCTTTTATTCTAAGGCCTCTCTCGTTGTAGAAATATCTTCCCTTTATCTCTCCCCCATAACTCAAGCTTGATAGCCTGTTGAGATTATCCCACTGATATTGATAGCCAGAACCAGAAATAAGATTCCCTCTTGCCTCGAAAGTAAGATCAGTTGGCTGGTTTTTTGAGTTATAAGACTTGATAAAAACCTGAGCCCCATTTTCTTTGACCTGAGTTAGGTTTCCATACTGGTCATAGTTATACTCAAAACTATTTACCCGGCCCACACCGGCTGGTGTGTAGCCAGCAGTTTTTACTCTATAAAGCTCATCGTAGGTAAAATTAACATTCAGATTTGGTATTGTATCGCTAACGCCTATAATATTTCCAACGGCATCATATGAATAAGAAGCTTTATAAAGATATATGCCGGCTTTGACCAGACTGGCTGTGACTAATTGCCCAATAGAATTGTAACTGGCATTATATTCTGTTCCGTTTCCAGAAATGTTTATGGCTGTGGGTTGCTTACCAACTCCATAGCTAATCTGGCTCACCAAATTTAGCCCGTTAAAGGCTGCTGTTTCTGGCATATTTAAACCATTATTGGTATAAACAACACTCTTACCATCGGGATAGATGACCTTCTTTAAAATGCTATTGGCATCATATTCATACTGCAGGGCCTTTGAACTAAGCCCTGAAATAGCCTGCACTTCTCCGGTCACAGAGCCAAAGGGGTTGTAAGCAATATTATTTCTTTCCCATCCTTTATTACTATAAACCCTGTTTATTCTTCCATAAGAATCATAAACATAATTTATAGCTTCATCTGAAGCAGAAATTTTCTTTAATTGATTAGACGAATTGTATTCATAGTTGATTGAAACTCCGCCAAAGCTTTTCTGAGATAACAGATTTTCGCTGTTATAAGTATAGGTTATTTGGCCCGTTTCAGGATGGGTTTCCGAAACTACATTATCAAGAAAATCATAGGAATAACTTTGAGTCCTACCGCTATTATAGACGATAGACAACAGCCTTCCGACAGCATCATAAGAATAATTAGCAGTAGCTCCAGAGGTGTCTTTTAAGGTTGAAATCAAGCCAGGAAGATAAGTGAACGTTATCTCTGTCTGTTTATTAAGTGGGTCTTTTATCGTCGTTTTTGTTCCAGCATAAGTATATGTAGTAATATTGTTGAGCGGATCTTTTATTTGGGTTATTCGGCCAGCTGCATTATAAGAATAGAGATATTCGTCAGAGGCACTGGCCGCCCCTTTACTTTCTTTGAAGATTCTTCCTTCTGCATCAAGAGTCTTCTTATAATATAAGGTCAGGCCATCGCCCTGTTCCTGATAGCCAAGATCTCTTCCTATACCGTCCCAGTATTTTACTACCGTATGATTCCCCTGAGTGATAGCTACCGAATTGGTCGACCAGGAGGCTGCTATGTCATTAAAGGCGGATGGCAGATTAACTGAAGTTATTCTCCCCAGATCGTCATAAGAAAAATAATAGGTGGCCCCGTGCTGATTAGTCTCACTCATAATAGAGCTATCATATTGTGAAATCGTCCGGTCAAACTCAACATATCCTGGTTTCTCCTTCTTGGCCAGAACCCCATATTTATAGGTGTATGTTTCTGTTCCTGAATTGCCTCCCGGAGGGTTAATAGTTATGGTTATGGTCTTTGTGCTGATGTTCTCGCTATAGGTATAATCCCAGGTCAGCTCAGTTGAGCTTGTTCTTTTACGTTTAACCCAGTCTAAAGCACCGTACTGTCCTTCTGTGGCATAATAGCCAAAATTATTTTCCTTTAGAAGGGAACCGCTGGAAGAATAGGTTCGTTCCCGGCTGATATAAGAGAGCATATATTTATTGGCAAAAACAGAATTCTGTTCAAAATAGTAATTGAGCAATTTATAATATCGCAGACTGCCATTGCCATAATAATTTATCCGGCTGGGTAAGCCATATTTGATCAAATCACCATTATATTCATAAGTTTCATTGCTTGGACAATCACCAATAAGGGTCCTAGTAACTGAGCCCAGAAGAGGAGCTTTTATGGTGCCAAGATTAAGAGAAGTCACTAGCCACAATGAATCAGAAATCTGCTTTGACGTCCAGGTATAAGTCTCTGAATAACTTCCATCACTATGTGTCTTTTGTTTAATTAATCCTACTTTCCAGCCGGTATTATAGATATCGCTACCCATGCCAGAATAGCTAACACTGGTTGTATATTGAGGCCCCTGAACCGTAACTGTTCCATCCGCACCATTAGCATAAGAAGGATAAGAATATGTCCAGATACTCGCCGTTTCACCCGCATTAAACTTGATTTTTTTCTGGGTAACTACTCTACTAACGTAAGAAGTATTATAATAATAAAAGTTGTGGTCTCCATAACTATACTCAATGGTGCCGCCGTAACAGGTATTAATTTTAGTTAGTTCATAAAGCGAAGAATTATATTCAAAGGTAGAAGCTGGTAATTCTGGTGGGTCAAAGCTGAGTAGTTTAAAATATCCGCCCGTAAATGTCCCGACTGAGTAATAATATGAGACAGTTTGACCATTAGCATTCTTTACATCAATCCTGGTTAACCTGGGGATTGTAGTCCCCTCGCTGATAAAATTGATTACTCTGCCCAGGCTATCTGTAATCTTCTCAATAACAGGTAAACCGGTTTTATAAGTAATATCAATATGATGTCCATAAGAGTCTTCTATTTTTGTTACCAGTCTAACTTGCTCATTGCCAGTAGGATAGGTAATAGTTCGCAGCGTCCCAAAAGTCCAGACTGTTCCATCCTTGAAGTATAGATAATAATTGGTTCCATCCTGCGTCAGCTTAAGAAATTCTCTGGTAATAAATGATCCCGAAAAGTCAAGACTTGGATAGGCAGTTTCCCACCGGCCATCAGGAAATTCAATTATTGGAGTCTGGTTAGGGATAAAATTGGCATTATGAAGCCTTCCCATATGTAAAGACCAGCCCAGGCCAACCCAAGAATAAGGTTCCAGTTGTAAAGTTGCTGGATTTCCGGCAATGCGGTCCTTTACTGTTTTCGAATTATAAACACGCCAGATGTTTAAATCAAAACCATTTGGACCCGGAAGACGAATATCAAGAAAACGGAGCGTTAGGTTACCCGTAAATAAGTCAATATTTTCTTCAGGCACAGCACCATGAAGTCCATGTTCAGAAATAATTCCAATTCGGTCGAATATCCCTGTAGAACCAGATTGAGCAAATAGATTATTACCGAAACTTATCAAAAGGAAAACAATTAAAAGGAAGGAAGGAAGGAAGGAAGGAAGGAAAAAGAAATTCTTTGAACTTAATGTTATCTTACACATGGGTACCCCCTTTATTTTATTGATTATTGATAACTTATGCTTGGAATACACTTGCAGGAAAATTTAAAAATCACACAATTCTTAAATAAGCCAACCCCTTCTGGCATCTGACTCCATCCAAGTTAATATTTAATTTTAAGCTATCAAAGTAATCATCTTCTTGTCAAGACCAATTTGCCTCTTCAGCCAAAAGTGTGGTAAATAAGAAGGGGGATAATGGTAATTGGGATGAAGGATAAGAGGACTTTCTTGATATAGACTTCAACGTTTCTGTAGCCATAGCTCATTCTCTTGATTAACTTCATTTTGGTATGAGCTCCTTCGGTATAGGCATTAGTAGTTTTATGGTTGAAGTAGTTGAGGATATACTCCTGCCACCTTCGCAGCATCCGGCCCCAATCATTCATAGCCACATCATCTGAAGCTTCTTGACACCTGATCAGGCTGACTAGAAGCTCTCTGGCTTTCTCTTTCGATTCAGCCCAGTAGATCCTTCGCAGCTGTTCTTTTGCCCAATACCACTCCCGTAGAGATGGATAGAGTCTCAGATAATGGTCGAGCCACTGTCGCTGTTTATCACTTAATCTCTCCTCTGCTTTCAAGAAGAGATGTTTGGGAATCGGCTTTCGAGTAGCTTCCTGTTCTATCCGTCTGGCTTCATCCACTCGTCGGTTGGCATCATGAACTACGTGAAAACGGTCTATGATTATATCGGCCTCGGGTAGTTGCTCTTCTGTCACTGTAATAAAGGCTGGCTTAATATCCACACAGACCTCCTCTATTTTCCTCTTAACGGAGCCTGGAATCTGACTTAAAAACCGGCGCAGAGTCTCCTGACGATCATCAGGCAAAACTGCTAACACCTTCCTTCTCTTCAGATTGGTTACGGTAATCACTAAATCCCGGCCACGAAAACTATGTTCGTCTATCCCCAGCCTTACCTTCCTATCCCTCTGCTCCTCTTCCCACCTGGGTAAAACCTCTGCCTTCTTCAACACCCGACGGCTTACTTTATCGCTTATCCCATAGTGTAGTGAACCCCGAAAAGCAAGACACTTTTTCTCGCTTTGAGAGATAGAGTTCTTTTCAAAAGAATAATCCATCTGGTTTGGCTTACAGGCTGTGGCTTTAACCCGGTTCATATTTGAGCTCCCTCCGATGCAGCTTCCTGTGATTGAACCCACTGCTGAGCAAACTCTTCCGGACTTAGATACCCCAGAGCTGAGTGGACATAGAGCCGGTTATAGTCTTTACCTATCCAGACACCGATTCTGGCCTCGGCTTCCTCAAAGGAGCTAAACTCATTTAACCACAGCAGCTCTTCTTTGATGGTTCGGATAACCCGTTCGGTCTCAGCATTACCCCGTGGATTGTCATAAGAACATAAAATCTGATTAATACCCAACCCGGCTGTCTCTATCATAAAGGCCACCGAGGTTGGCTGTGACCCATTGTCTGAGATAAGACTTAGCCCCTGGCCTCTTACTCCAAAGGGAAACTTCTTACCCAGTGCCCTGTCCAGCGCTTCTTTCCATTCAGAGGTCTTAGCCCGGAGCGATAGCTTCCAGCCTACCAGCTCTTTGGTATACCAGTCCAGCACCACAATGAGATAACACCAGCCTGAAGAGCCTAAAAGAAACTTCGTCATGTCTATGCCCCAGTACTGGTTAGGCCGGGCTGCCTTCGGTTTCCCCCTCTGAGCGCTACGCAGTGCCTTATGCCTCACCTGTTCTACCACCAGGCCATTCTCCCTCATCAACCTGTAGATCCGCTTGCGATTAACCGAAAGACCCTCCCGATGATTCAGCCAGGCTGTCATCCGCCTGTATCCCCAGAAGGGATGAGTTAGTCTAAGCTCTTTGAGCTTCTCCACCAAAACCTCATCCCTATCCGAGGCTTGTCTTTGGTTCTCCTTCCGATACTGCCCGCTCCGGCTTATCCCGAGAGCCTCACAAGCTGATTTCAGGCTCATCCCTTCCTCCATCATCAGCTTTACTGCTTCCCCGAGATTAACTCTTGAGTTTTTTTTAAGGCCTCAATCGCAATCGTCTGGCGTCCAATGATTTTTTCCAGCTTCTCTATCTGAGCTTGCAATGCCTTCTCGTCCTCACCGCCCCCATTGCTTAATCCCTTCTGACCTGCCTCTAAAAACCTGTCACGCCACCGATAATACAATGCCTGGCTTATCTGATGCTCCCGGCAGATCTCAGCTACCGACTTCTGACCCCTTAATCCCTCCAGCACAATGGCCATCTTCTCCTCTGAACTCCATTTCCTTAGCTTCATCCTGACACCTCCTTAATCAGTATAAACTCTATCTCTTTGAGGTGTCCACCTTCTCAGGGGGTCAGTATAATAGTGTTCCTCAACCCGATGAAAACTGTTGTCCCTTATCAGTCTCAACACTTCAACCTCCGCCTCAGAGCTACTCCGCGACCACTTCCTGACCAGTGGCCACTCCTCCGTAAACACCTTCCTACACTGCTTGCATCGCCACCGCCTCTTCCTCCCTACTAAATATACCCTGAACTCCCCTATAAGCCGGTGCCAAACCTTCCGCTCCTTCCCATACTGGTGTATTAGCCTCGTCCTCTTCCCACAATAAGGACAACTACCTGTCTTCCTCCATAACTCTACCTTGACTAATATCTCCCTCCCTTTAACCTCAACTCCCCTTACCCTATACCCTTGTAATTCAAATAAATTAACTATAAAATTTTGAATGGTCATTGTGGTAGGTTAACTCCTTTCCTAACTTATTTTGTTTCAAGGAGTTCCTACCACATTTCCCTATATTTTGCACCACACTTTTGGCTGAACAGCCGACCAATTTTTTGGAAAATATAAAATTTGCTTCAGACGAAAGATAGAGCGGGAATCTCCTATTTTGGGCGTTCTTCAAAACACATAGGTCACTAATGAGGATTTAAACCTATTAATCCAATTAGATAGACAGCCTTATTTTTTTATGGATTTTTTATAGAGAAGTTCGATGACCAGATTAGCCTGCATATTAGCCACAATGCCCACCCGCGGCGCCATGGGGCTCACCTTCTCGTCGGGCTCGCTTTCCTCGTCCCCGCAGAGATAAAGTCTTCCCAGCCTTCTGGTCCTCAGTTTATTATTTTTTCCAAAACCTGAAATCCCCGAGGCCGCGACAATTGGCCGGTCAGGAAAAAGGCTCAGCCAGGTATTGATTAACATGCTCTTCTCACTGGCCAGGTCGAAGGCCTCTACCATCACCTCTGCCTCTGAAAAAACCTTCTTAAGATTTTTGGCGGTGATTCTTACTGGATGAACTTCATACTGAGAAAAAGGATTTATTCTTTTAAGGTTCTCAAGCAAGGCTTTTACTTTCAGCTGCCCGATCTGATCCAGAAAATAATACTGACGATTAAGATTAGAAGGATAGACTCTGTCCAGATCGGCAATGATGAGCTTACCCACTCCTGCCCTGGCTAAAGAAACGGCCGCATTCGAACCGAGACCGCCAGCTCCGGCTATCCCAACTACCGATTTCCTTAGCACTGATAGAAGTTCCGGATCGTGTCTCGAGAAAAACTCACTTTCAAGCTTTTTAAGCTTTCTCAAATCAAGTTCTTTCTGGTTTTTCATCTTTCTCGCCCGTTTTAAGCTTAATTTCCACTTTCTGAGGATTTTCGGGCAGACCTTTGAGCGCCCGGAGCAGGCCCTTTATCGTCTCAGTCAGCATACTCTGAACAAACGGATTTAGGGGCACTCTCCGCCCATCAACTTTAAGTTCAGCCAGTGGTTCAAGCGGTTCGAGGACATTCAATAGGAAATCAGCCAGTTTTGAAGTCTCCTCAGCCTGGAAGACAGGATAGCCGGGCGAAACGGGAAATGACTCATCGGCTACGACCGCCAGCAAGTCTTCTGGCGCCATTTTTTCATCAAAGTCAGGCGCCTTTTGAAGCCTCCAGATTTTTTTAAAAGCACTTTCTTTTTGGCCGCCCTCAACCAGCAGAATATCTACCTCCGAGAATCGGTCGAGAGCCAGGCTCAGCAGAGTTTGACTGGCCTTCTTTTTTTCAATGGTAAAGATTTTTTCCGGCGTTAAAACCGTCGCCGCTTCTGCCCCGGCCGCCATGAACTGCCAGGAATCCTTACCCTCTTTATCAAGCTCGACTTCCTCATTGGCTTTTTTTAACACGCCACATTTCAGCCCTCGCTGGTTTAATTCCTTAATCAAAGCTATGATCAGCCTGGTCTTACCCGAGTCTGAATTGCCAACAATAGCGACTGCTTTCATGGCTTTCTCCTTCGCCGCCCCCTCAGGTTTTATCCTTAAAATGGCTATGTGCAGACTGCTGACAGTCCGAGATTTTCTGACAAAGAATTTCTACCGCATGGCCGAGGGCCAACCAGACGGCTTCCAGATTCTCGAGCGCCCCGCGGATACTTCCCGGCAAATTGATAATGAGTGTTTGCTTTCTGACACCGCCGACCGCCCGGCTGAGCATAGCCATCGGAGTTTTTTTTAAGCTTTCGGCCCGCATGGCTTCAGCCAGGCCCGGAACTTCCTTTTCTATTACCTCAAGTGTCGCTTCCGGGGTTACATCTCGGGGTGAAAGACCGGTTCCACCGGTAGTTAAAATTATCTCTGGCGAGTTCTGACAGTCACACCATTCCATAAGTTTTTGTTTGATGGCTTCTTTCTCATCGGGTACAATCGCCATCGCCGTCACCTCACCGCCTCGCTGAGTCACAAAGTTTTTGAGTTCAGGTCCGGTCAGATCAGCCCTCTCTCCGCGTGCTGCGCGGTCAGAGACAGTCAGAATAGCCAAAAGCAAACCTCTATCCTCATTCACTCTGTCTAACATAGATTCTGTCTCCCGCTTTGATTTTACCGCCTTTTATAACTTTCACAAATATTCCTTCCTGAGGCATAACACATTCCCCAACCTGCCTGAAAATGGCACATTTCGTATGGCAGGTCTTACCGATCTGGGTCACCTCCAGAACAATACCCGCCTCAGTTTCAAGCACTGTCCCCACCGGAAGATGTGGCAGATCGAGGCCAGAAGTGGTGATGTTTTCAGCAAAATCACCAGGACCAACCTCAAGACCCATTTGTTTCATCTTGTCAATGCTTTCCATGGCCAGAAGGCTCACCTGCCGGAGACCTGGTCCCGCATGAGCATCACCTTCCAGGCCCTGGTCTTCAATTAAAACACCTTCCTTTCCTGGCTTTTTGCGCACACTCTTTCGCCGGCTGATATTGACTGATACCACCAAGCCTGATGGCCTCTCTCTACCCTTCTCTGAATCTGGTGGGACTTCTTTTGTTTCATTATTCTGGCCAGATTCTCTATCTAAATCCATATTTGTCTCCTGATTTATTTGCTCAACCAGCCTTTTTCAGTCAGATCTCCTCTCGGCTGATTATTTTTTCTTTACCATTGGAAATCGCCACTTTTCCCACCGCATTTGGTAATTAAATGGATCTCACCTATGACCATTCTTTTATCGAAGGCCTTACACATATCATAGACAGTCAAGCAGGCAACAGCCACGGCGGTCAGAGCTTCCATTTCGACGCCGGTTCTATCTACAGCTCTCACCAAGCTTTTAACTTCAACCAGATTTCTGGCTGCCCGGGGATTAACTTCGACTTCAACTGAAGTAATTCTCAAAGGATGACAGAGAGGAATTAATTCGGAGGTCTTTTTGGCTGCCTGAATGCCGGCCAGACGGGCAGCAGTCAAGACGTCACCTTTAGGTAGTCTATTTTCGGTGATTAACCCCATAACCTCAGCCGAAACCTTAACTTCACCTCTGGCTTCAGCCTGGCGAAGCGTTTCTGGTTTTTCGGCCACCTCCACCATCTTAATTATTCCGGCCTTATCTAAACTTTTATTTTCTATCTGCCCTTCTTTTTTCCTGCTCATTTTTTTCTCCTGATTCTCTTTTTTCATCTGAGTTTATGAACTACATTATTAAAACAGTCGTTTTAAAAGTTTATCACCTTGACTGAAATTTGCCACTTACCCTCCGACATTTCTTAATCCCTTACCATTCATCTGGCCATCGGCTTCTCGCCAGCTAGCGGGCTTTTCCCCCAGGGCCTTCTTCAGAAGAGCTATAATTTCCTCATCACCAATCCCGCGCCTTAGCACCTCTTTTATATCATAAGACCTGGTAGAAAAGAGGCAGGTTCGAAGCTGTCCATCAGCAGTCAGCCTCAACCGGTTGCAGGCTCCGCAAAAATGATGGCTGTAAGGAGCAATAAAACCAAAACTCCCTTTCATGCCAGGCAACTGGTAGTAATGGGCAGCCGGGCCCGAGCCCTCGACAAAAACCGGCTCAAGTTCAGTTTCTTCGATCAACCTATTATCCTTAAGTTTCTTAAAGATCTCTGTAGCTGAAACAAATAGACCTTTAACCGGTGAAAACTCCATGAGTTCAATAAACCTGAGATGAACAGGCAACTTAAAGGCTAAATTAATAAATCGACTCAGGCTCTCCCGGTCATCATTAAAATCTTTAAGAATAACGGTATTGACCTTGACCGGATTAAAACCTGCCTCGATGGTCCTCTGCAAACCGCTTAAAACCTGGCTCAAGCCATCATAGCCGGTAATCTTCTGATATTTATGGCGGTCAAGGGTATCAAGAGAAATGTTTATCCGCCGCAACCCGGCTTCTTTTAACTCGCCAATGTATCTTTCAAGAAGAATTCCATTGGTGGTAAGAGAAACGTCCTTGACACCAGGAAGAGAATTTATCTGGCTGATAAACCAGGCGACACCTTTTCTGACCAGCGGTTCACCACCGGTCAGGCGAAAACGGTCAACTCCCAGTTTCAAGGCCAGCCTGGCTAAGTGTAAGAATTCCTCATAGGTTAAGATTTCGCTGTGGTCTATAAAACTAAAATCACTTACCCCACGGCAATAGAAGCAGCGCAGATTGCATCTGTCTGTGATTGATACCCTCATATAATTAATACGGCGGTTAAATACATCCAGCATTTTAGGACCTTACTAAAACTCCCACGACCTGTCCAGTTTTATTAATAATACAAGTTTATATAAAAATCAGCTAAAGATTATTTCTGGCTTAATCTCAAACCAAAAAAACTATCTAAGGGCTTGCCCAAAAAATGTTTTTCTGTTTTTTTCATTGTCTCCTTACCATTCTATCAAGTGTACTATGACCTTTTCTCCTTCAGCCAGATAATCCGCCTCAGCTGGGATAAGAGCAATCCCTCGGGTCAGCGTCAGGCTAGAAATCATACCAGATTCCTGTTTATCAAGTGGAGTGGCTAACCAGCTGCCAGCCTGGTTCTCGAGCCTGACTCGCAAAAAATTCAACCGGCCTTTCTTTTTCTTAACCGCTTTAGTCAGAGTAGCTTCTATTTCTTCGGGCCAGAAATCACTGCAACCCTGGATTTTCTTGATAAAAGGTCTGACATATTCCTCAAAAGAAATCATTACGGCCCCGGGGTTTCCAGGAAGACCGAATATCCAGACCGGCTTACCACCTCTCTTCAGGTAATAAAAGGCCAGAGGCTTGGCTGGCTTTTGAGCCACTTTCCAGAAAACTCTTTCCCCTCCAATTTGTTTAGCGGCTTCGTTTACCAGATCAAAATCCCCGACGGAAATACCTCCTGAAGTAATTATTATCTCACCCAGGTTACTGGCGGTTCTTATGGCCTCAACCAGAGATTTCAGGTTATCTTTCTCCTTTTTAATTGCCACTAGTTCAGCTCCGCTTGTTTCCAAGAGAGCTTTCAGGATAGTTGAGTTAGAATCAAAAATTTTTCCAGGTCTAAGGGTTCTTCCTGGGCGGCAGAGCTCATTTCCTGTCACTAACACTGTAACCCGAGGACGGCGGTAGACTCTTACTTTACCAAACCCACAGGCAGCCAGAAGGCCCAGATGTGGCGTCCGGAGCCAGGTCCCCTTCTTAATGATCAACTGGCCCCTTTTTACATCTTCTCCAGCCTCTCTAATATTTTCCCCCGACTTTACCTGACACTTTAATTCGACATAGCCATCTTTTTCTTCAACTTCTTCTACTGGGACAACTGCATCCGCAGCAGGTGGCACCGGGGCTCCGGTCATTACTTTTACCGTCTGGTTCCGGCCGATTTTTTTTCCGTAATAATCTCCAGCCGGCTGTTTAGCTACCAGCTTAAGACGTACCTGGCCAATTTGACCTTTTATATCCAGGCTTCTGACTGCATAACCGTCAACAGCCGAATTCCTGAAAGGTGGTACAGGATTTTTTGAATGGATATCTTCTGCTACTATCCTTCCGAAAGCACCATCCAATTTGATTATTTCTTGGCCAAGGGTGACTGCCTTTTCCATTACCAGTTTTCTTGCTTGCTTGAAGGAAACCACCTTCTTAACCTCCAAATTTTATATCTGCTGTTTGATAGCCAGGTCTGATAGCCAGAGCCGAAGCTTTTATCCCAGCCCAGATCTTTTTCCCAAGGGTAAGCCGTAGCTCATCAACTGAGGTCCTGGAAACATAGGCTTTAAGCTTGAAACCACAATTTAGGGAAACCAGAATCATCCTATCAAAAGGCCTCAATTCATAAACCTGACCGTGGAACCAGTTTCTCACGCTGGTCGAAGGTTTCTCCAGAGCCAGAACAACCTCTTCCGGCCTGAAGGTCAGCACTACCCTTTCTCCCGTTTTCTGATGGCCAAAAGCATATACAGTCTGACCCCGAGCTGAGATTTTAAGAAAGCCATTGTTTGAATCCTCAACCACTCCTTCAACCAGTGTTTCCTGGCCCATTAGCCGGGAAATTTCTGGTGAGGCGGGAGTCGAAAAAACTTCTTCCAGGCTTCCAGTTTGAACAATTTCCCCTTTTAGCATCACCGCTAACCTGTCAGCTAAAAAAGCAGCTTCCTGGCGGAGATGGGTTACTAAAATAGTAGTCACTCCGGAAGCTTTCCGGATCCGGTAAAAATCGGCTATGATTTCTTCCCAGAATTGGACATCCAGACCGTTAAAGGGTTCATCCAGAAAAAGAAATTCGGGCTCCAGTATAAAAGCCCTGGCCAAATGGACCCTCTGCCTTTCGCCTCCCGACAATTCCAATGGAGAACGATCCAGCAAGGAGTTTAGAGCGAATAATTCGGAAATCCTTTCCAGCCTTTGCTTTTGCTGGGGGCTATCGATTTTACGGAATTTTAATCCCATTAGAAGATTGTCCTTAACTGTTCCCTTGAAAAAGACCGGCTTCTGCAGCAGATACACAACTTTCCGGCTTAGCTCCAGACGATTTTTTTTGCCAGCCTTCTCTCCCTGATAATAAATTTCTCCTGAATCTGCTTGTTGCAGAAAAGAGATTATCCTGAGAAAGGTACTTTTGCCAGATCCATTAGGCCCAAAAAGGACCAGACATTCTTTTTTTTTCAGATCAAAATAGGTTACATCCAGGATTTTCCGGCCATCACAGGAAAATCTTAGATTTTTTACTTCCAGCTGGGGCCTTTCCACCGGCTTACTCCTTTTTGTTGCAGGGAGGTCAGAAACCAGTTTACCAGAAAACTTAGAGCCAAAAGGATGATGGCCAGATAAATGGCTGAGCTGAAATTGCCCATCCTAGTTTCCTGAACTATGGAGGTTGTCAAAACTCTGGTATAATTTTTAAGATTACCTCCGACCATCATAACGGCTCCGACCTCGGAAATCACCCCGCCAAAAGCAGCAATAATGGCTGCTAACTGACCCATCCTTGATTCCTTAAAAAGTAGAAAGACTGTTTGCCTGTTGGTAGCTCCCAGAGCCCGAGCCTGGAGTAAAATTTCGCGATCAACTTGTTCAAAGGCCGCTAAGGATAAGCCGATAACTAATGGCAAGGCGATAATAAATTGGGCTATTACCATAGCTGCCGGTGTGTACATCATATTAAGAAAACCGAGAGGACCTGTCCGCCAAAAGAGAATAGCTACAAACAAGCCAACAACTACCGGGGGGAGTCCCATTCCTGTATTGACCAGCGAAATTATCAATCTTTTACCACGGAATTTCTTAAGGTAAAGAACAACCGTAGCAGGCAATCCAGCCAGCATGGCCAGCCCAATGGCAAAACCAGAGACCAGCAAGCTTAACCAAGTTATTTCAAGTATTTCTTTTAGAGTCATTCTTTTCTTCTTTTCTTCTTATTCTCTTATGTTTACCCTATTTTTATTTTTCTTCGTTCTCGCCATTCAATCTTAGTGCCTTGAAAAGGCCTGCTTTCCCTTCAAAATCAGCACCAAATGTAACTATCATCTTTTGAACCTTATCCGAAATGAGGAAGTTAGCCAAGGCTTCAGCCCCGGAGGCGTTTATCCTGCCCGACTTATTTTTTACTACAATTGCCGAATAAACGTTGGCAAATCGTTCATCCCTTGTCAGGACCTCAAGGTTTAGAGAAGATCGGAGGCGATGGAAGGTTGGATAATCACTCAGGATATAGGCCTGTTTTTCTGAGGCTATTTGCAGACTTTCTCCCATTCCCTGGCCAGTCTGGAGATACCAGTTGCCAGAAGGTTCGATCCCTGCCTCAGCCCAGATTTTCATTTCTAAATTATGGGTTCCGGAATTGTCAGCCCGGCTGACGAACGGCGTTTGCTTTTTAGCAACAAGAGAGAAAGCTTCAGGAAAAGTCTTATTTCTGACTCCAGCTTTATCTGACGGTGGTCCAACCAGGACAAAATCACTGCTCATTAGCTCTTCCCGCCTCTCTCCGTACCCTTCAGCCATAAATTTCACTTCCATATCGGGTGAATGAACCAGCAGCAGGTCAGCCACCTGGCGCCTGCCCATCTCTATGGCTTCTCCAGTTCCTACCGCAATAACCTTAACTTTAAGCCCTGATTCCTCCTTAAAAACAGGAATAATGACATCAAGCAAACCGCTGTCCTGGAGGCTGGTGGTGGTAGCCACTATCAGGTCTTTTGCTCCGCTTGAAGCTATGGCACTTTTTTCCTGAGAAGATTTTGCTAAGCCTTCGCCAGTTTCCTCTTCTTTGCTGCAGGCCATTCCACAAATCAGAAGAAAAATTAAGGACAGTATCAACAGACAAAAGAATGTCTTTTCCCTTCTGCTAACCTGCTTAGTGCTGTCGTTAGATTCTACCATTTTTTTCTCCTTATTGAGAACGCCTTATTCTCCTGGAATTTAACCATCCTTTTTCCTGTCTTGCCAATACCTGCTTCAATTATCAGTCTATCTCGCTCCTCAACTCAATTAGAGATTCTGTCATTCATTTTTTCTGACTGTTATCTAACAAAAAAGGCTTTTGGCTCAAAATAAAAATGGCTGGCCTTCTTTTTCAGGAAAGTCTGCCACCTCAAAATCACTCAAAGCACCTTTCTCGAGCAGGAAACTATGGACTTCCACTGGCATTCCCCATCGCCAAGCCGGGCTTCAGTCTCTCCAGCTCGGAGTTAATTATTTAAGAAGTCTAACATTAAAAATATACAGGAACTCCCTTCTACCGGTCAAGCCATGGGTTTTTTTTGATTTGTATAGAGATTTTTGCTAAAAATAATGCTATAATTGTGAAAGTGATAAAAAGAACTTGGTTTTCTCCATTAATCATTACTCTTCTCAGTGCCCTGCTTACCGGTATCTTTCTGGGTGAATGGAATATCATTGTCGAAATTATAAGAGGCAAGTCTATATTCCACTTTCGGGACCTGGTAAATATTTCCCTTTGGCATGGAATTATAGGGTTGGTCTTCGGATTGGCCATAGGCCTTATCTGGTCAATTGTCTTACTAATTAAAAGGGCCCCGAGAGCCAAAGGTTTTCTGGCCTGTTTTATTATTCTAAGCTATTTTGCGGCCTGGATATTCATTCAAGGATTTATCAATATTTATCTTTTTGCCGGCATCTTGCACCTGAGAGCGATCGTGGTCAATGTCGTATTTTTTATCCTGGCTCTGACCGGTTTCATATTTTTGAATCGCTCTCTTGGAAAAAGGCCACCAGCTTTTAACAAATTCTGGAAAGCATACTTATCTATTCATGGATTGATCCTAATTATTGGTCTGGTTATTCTTTTTTTTCCGGCCAGGTCCCAAAGCGAATTGATTCAGGCAGAGTCCTCTTCAAAACCAGCCCCCAGCTCATCTCTTAGAAATGTTCTCCTGGTCATCTGGGATGCTGTTCGAGCTGACCACTTAAGCTGTTATGGCTACCCTTTAAAAACTTCTCCCAATCTTGATAAGCTGGCCAGCCAGGGGCTCCTATTCCAACAAGCTATAGCTGCTTCTTCCCATACAGTGGAATCTATACCTTCGCTTCTCTCCTCAACCCTGCCAGCCTCTCATCAAATGAATGATATTACTTCTTATCTGCCACCTGAGTTAGTAATCATGCCCCAGGTATTTAAAGCCCTGGGTTACAACACCCTGGCCTTTTCCTTTAACCCTTATTTCTCTCCGGTCTATGGTTATAAAAAAGGCCTGGAACGTTTTTTTGCTCCCGGAGAATCATCAATAAAAGTTAATAAAACCGTTCTGGGTCATATTCTCGAGAGATCAAGCAGAGTGCCGGTTATTAGTGATTTGCTCGAACCAGCTTATCTTTTAAGCAAAAAGATCTCAACGGTAGGTTTTGGGGAAACTGAGCTTACCTCAACTGATGCCGAGACCATCACTTTTAAGATTATAAACTGGCTCGACAATCATCCTCAGAATCCTTTTTTCATGATAGCTCATCTTGAAGGTGGACATGCCCCCTATTTAGCTCCACCCTCCGTGGTTAAAAAGTTCTGGCCGGAAGAACAGCTGCCCGAACCAGAAAACTGGCCGACTATGTTTCCCCAGAGCCTGGGCTTATTCTTACCATTTAGAGAAGGACCTTCTCTGAGCCAGGATGAACTAAAAAAAATGGTTTCGCTTTACGACGCTAAAATATACTACCATGATTATTGGCTGGGACAGCTTCTCAATCATTTAAAACAAGGAAATAGGCTAAAGAACACTCTGGTTATATTAACTGCTGATCACGGTGAAGAATTTTATGACCACCATGGCTGGGGACATGGACATTCTCTTTACCAGGAACTGATCCGGGTTCCACTTATTATTTCTGGAGAAGGCCTTCTGCCTTCAGGCCACAGAATTCAGAATCCGGTCTCGTTATTAGATGTATTTCCAACACTGCTTTCCCTGATAGGCGCAAATGAGCTGCTAAGCTTGCCTTACTCCCTGGAGGGAGAGGACCTGAGCCTTTACCTGAAGCAGGCCAGCGAACCTGAAAAAAAAGAACCTATTTGCTCAGAATTGAATCAAGGAAGTCACCAAGCCTTTGCTCTTATTGACTGGCCCTGGAAACTTATAAGAGTTGATATTGGCTCAGAAGAAGCTGTTCTCCTTTTTAACTTGTTTGAGGATCCAGGTGAAACCAAAGAGCTCTCTTTAGAATTTCCCGAACAAAAAAACAGGTTATTAACCTCTCTGGAAAATGTCCTGAGACTATCGAGAAAAAAAGTTTTTCGCAGTCCGCAACGACACCTAACTCAGAGTGAAAAAGAAAGGTTGAGATCTTTGGGGTACATTGATTGAATAAGTTCTGGTGGCTCTACCAGAACAAGCTGACTGCCCTGGCTATCAGCAAGAGGTTGTTTCATATGGCCGTAAGAAGAGCAAAAGCTCAGAGCCTCCGGTTAAGAATAGCCCCTGACGGTTTGACCTGCTGAGCAAAAACGGCTAACCTTACCTTAGACAGCGCCAAGAGACTTATTATCTTATGACTGATGCCAGCCAGTCTGCATTATTAACTTTTGGATAGATTATGCCGGAAGAAAGATTAAGAACGCCAATCGATTTCAAAAAACCATACCAGGTCCCCGTTTCGCTGTCATCGGTGATTGTTGCTCTGGTGCTAATTAGCAGATCTTGCCTAAGGCTCAAAAATATCACCTGTAAGAAGTTTTCTTCTTTCTTAAAAGAGAAATAGAATAGAGCTTAATTGTGATTAGCACCACAGTCAGGAGCAGAGCTATTGGCCATAAACCTGGCAACAAAATGAGTAAAAGCGGCACGGCTGTGGAGTTAGCGAATTTTCCAACCGAACTAAAATTTAGCTTATATACCTTCTTGTCAACCAGGTAAAAATAATCAATCGAGATTATGTCAAACTTAAGAAATTGATAACTCAGATAGAAATCGATAAAAGCGAAATCCAGTATGTAGATTACTACTGGCAGGACTAGATCCGGATGAAAAGACAGGAAATTAATAAAGAAGAACAGGCATTCAACTCTGTCCGCTATTATATCTATTTCTGCTCCCAGGACAGTCCGTTGCTTGAAAACCTTGGCCCAGAAGCCATCCGCCAGGTCACCAAGCCAGTGAATCCCAAGACCGATAAAATTGTAAAGTTCTTTTTGATGAATAACTGCCAGGGAGAAAAAAAGGAGTGAACCAACCAGGCGAAGTAGGGTGATAAGGCTGGCTCCGCTGAAAGTACTCTCTGGATTTCTCGGCTTGAACATCATTATTCTCCTCCTTCTCTGTTACCGACGCCAAACAGGATTTTTCAGGATATTGCCAGTCGGCAGACCGCCTCCCCTCCAGAAGGAAGCGGTCTCGGGAAGTCTGAACCGAACACCTAAAATTATCTTATGCCTCCTTTGTCTTTCTCCTTTGTCTTTCTGGCCAGTAATTTTTATTTTAAAGATATTTTGCTTTTTAATAATAGTTCAAATTTTGTAAAATATATCCTAAAACTCTCTAAAATAAAAGATTTTTTTATCTTCTGATCAAGGCCTCAATCCTCCGGTCAATGTTTTCAACCTATGACCGAGGCTAAGGTTTTGATTGTCAGGAGCAAAAACTATAAGTCGGGTTGGGAGCAAGCTGATGATAGCTATCCAAAAAAAGGCGGCCTTGAGAATTCGAAAGCTTTTAGGGCTGATGATTTTTCTTTCACTATTAATTTCTACGTTAGCGGCCGAAAAAAATGAAGAAAAAGCGGGTCTTCTCGGCCCCTGGAAGGCTACAACCGAGCTCAGTTATGTGGTGGCCAGCGGTAACACTTCTACCTCTACCTTTAGCCTTGGGATTAACTTTACCCGGAAATGGGCTAAAGATACTCTTACCTTGAAAAGTTTTATCCTTCGCTCTTCGGCTACAACAGTTAAGCGGCGGGCGGAAGGTACGGAAACAGATTTTGAGATCATAGAAGAATCTACCAAAGAGCTGGTTGCTGAAAATTATCTCCTTTCGGGCCAATACGACCGTAATTTTTCCAAAAAACTCCGCGGCCAGCTGGGAGCGAGCTGGGAGCGCAATAAGTTTTCAGGTATTGATAGGCGCTATATGCTTATCGGCGGCCTTGGTTATTCCTGGATAGACACCAAACAGACCCAGGTTAAAATAGATGCCGGAATAACCTGCACTTCAAGAAAATACATCGGCCAGGACGCCGATTCTTTTGCTGGATTCCGCTTTAATTTATTTGCTGAACAAAAAATATCTGACAAATCATCTATATCTTCCCAATTCATATTCGATGACAATCTCAAAGATATCCAAGACTGGCGTTATGACTGGACCAATTCTATAGCTGCCTCTATTTCCCGTTCTCTGGCCCTCAAGGCCAGCTATCGAATTCTGCATACTAATGCCCCAGCCATGACCAACCTGCCCCTCTACGATCCTGAAGGCCAACCAACAGGATTGACTGTCCCTTTTGTGCTCAAAAAATTAGACACCTTTTTCACTACCTCAATAGTTATTAATTTTTAGAGAAGCAGGTTACCATTTTATCAAATTGCTTCGCATCTAATATTTCTTTTTCCCTAATCCCTTATGTCCAGATTTTTCTATAAATCATAATTTGAAGTGCCGAGACCCATTCTTTTTAAGAATAAGACAGGTTAAAATAGAATATAAAATAAAAAACAAATAGAATAAAAAACAATTATGAAAAAGTTAATACTATACCAGCTCCAGCCTAAGGATTATATGAGATTACTTAGAGTATTTATGATTTTCCTTTTAGGCTTCTTGTTTCTGCCTTTATCTTGTGCCAAAGGAGATCCAGGAATGTTACAAGCCGAGAATATTCATCTTCCTGATAAAATCGACGGCTGGGAGGTAGCAGGGCCACCCCAGCGAATTGACCACACTAATATCTTTGATTATATGAACGGCGGCGGCGAACTCTATCTGGCATATAGGTTCGACCAGCTTCTCGTCTATCGCTACAAGAAAGAGCCTGATAATGAAATTCTGGTAGAAATTTACCAGATGAAAAGTCCAGGAGAAGCTTTTGGTTTGCTGTCCCTTGATTGGACAGGCGAGCCGGTAATCTTAAACTCTGATATTTCTGTACAAGCTGAGAGCCCAGTGGCACCTTCTTTTATGGCTCTTTATGGAGAAGGTTTACTCCGGGCTCGGGTGGATAATCTTTACTTGAGAATCTTAGCCCTCAGGGAATCTCCAGAGGTTAGAGAAGTTATTCTAAGCTTAGGAAAAATTATTGCCGGGAAAATGTCCTCCCTGATCTTTCCCGAGATCCTGAAGGTGATCAATCCGGAAGCCGAGTCACCATGGAAGATTCGCCAGGATAGGACTGCTTATTTTCATTCGCATCTGGTCTTAAACTCTCTGTTCTACCTTAGCCATGAAAATCTTCTCAATTTGAGTCACAATACTGAAGGATTATTTGTCAATTTTGAGAAAAAAAACCATAATCTCAAACAGTCAGCCAGGCTTTTGATTTTTAAATACCCTGAACCACAGGCAGCCGAAGCAGCTTTCAAGTCTTTCTGCCAGGCTTATCTGCCCGAAAAAGCAGAGATAATAGCTAAAGACTCCAGCCAGAAGAAAACTGATACCGTTCAGGTTGAAGACGGCTGGCTGGGGTGGAGATTATCAGACAATTATCTGGCTTTGGTATTTGAATGTCCTCAGCCTGAAGCAGCCCAGGATATTTTGAACCAATTGGACTTAAGTTAGCAAGGCTCGATTGGGTGATAACTAAGACCTTTAGAAAAAAGGAGATATAAATGAAAAGCAAAAATATATCAATAACCAGAAGAGATTTTCTGCGGGGGACTGTAGGTACCACTATGGGGTTGGCTTTCCTGACACCTTCTTGGCTATCAGCTTCCATCCCCGGAGGTCCTCAGGCCAAGGCCAGTGGTAAAAGTCTGGTTTTAATAGTTCGGGATGAAAGCGTTCTGGATAGCGGCTCTCTGGTGAATAAACAGGTTCTCTCGGCTATGCTGGAACAAACCCTGACAGGTCTAACGGGCGAGAAAGAAATGAATAGGGCCTGGTTAAGCTTGGTTAGTCCTGAAGATGTAATAGGTCTGGTACCTACTACTCTTATGAATCCGACTCATAATGAGCTCATTGAAGTTATTACAGAATCCCTGGTGGCTGCTGGAATCCCTCAAGAGAATATCAGAAATGCCCAGGGGCGGTTAGTTAACCTTGAATCAATTACCGCTTTGATATCTTTGCCAGGATTAAAAGCCCACTGGTTGACTGGCATAGGAACTGTAATAAAAAATTACGTACTTTATTCCGGAGCCCCCAGAAACTATCATTACGAGGACAGTGCCAAATTGGGTGAAATCTGGCATCTGCCCCAGGTCAAAGGTAAAACCAGACTAATAATAGTTGACGCCTTGCGGCCGGTTTGCGATAAAGGACCGCAATTTGATCCACGATACAGGTGGCCTTACAAAGGACTCATGGCCAGCACCGATCCGGTAGCTTTAGATGCCATCGGACTTAAGATAATCCAGGCAAAAAGAGATAAGCTAAGGGGCGAACCGTGGCCACTCTCACCACCGCCAATCTGCATAGAGGCTGCCGATAAAATCTACAAACTCGGACACAGCAACCTTGATAATATTGAAATCAAGACCATCGGCTGGACTCAGGAGCTGTTGATTTAGGTAGGTTAAAGCATCAGCTTTATATTTCTTAGAGCCCGCGTCTAACTCAACTATGTAGGCTTCTGAAAGACTTAGCAACATCGAGGTATTTAGATCCCCGAGTCTCCCCTAAAGCCCCTGTAGTGGAAGGGCAACCCATCGTCAGATCGAATCTTTGCCTCAGGATCCAAGGGGATTTTTCTACCAGGTGACGGACCCAAGGCCATCTGTAATTTACCCACGCACCTGAAAGCCCTGGGCTTTAGGATAGGAATCAATGGTAAATTTTGTTAGGCTTTCGGTACGGGATTTCGGCTTCTACAATATGAGGAAGCCACGGCCTTTAGCCCCTGGCGGCTTCACTAAAAAAGAGCCTTAAAATAAAAAAAAGTCATAAGACCTGAGGCAATAAGTTTTATTAGGAGTGAAGCAAAAAATCCTAAAAAGACTCCCCAGCCAGCCTTCAAGGCCTTTTCGTTCTCTTTACCGGCCAGAAGCTCGGCTATTACTGCACCAGCAAAGGCTCCGATTATCAACCCTAAAGGCGGAAAGAACAAGAGGCCAACTAACATACCCAGAAAAGCACCCCAGGCACCCCATTTGGATGAACCATATTTTTTGGCTCCCCTAATCGGAAGGACATAATCCAGGACTACAGAAAGAATAGTCAACCCGGCCATACTGAACAAAAAGGCTGGAGTAAAAACATCCCAGCCTTTAGCCAGGCACAACAATATCAAGCCTAAAAAATTAAAGGGAGGCCCGGCCAGGGCAGGTAATACACTGCCCACCAATCCAAGCACCTGGAGCAAGGCGCCGATGATAAGCAGAAAATTATCCATTGCTTTTATATCCTGTATAATTCTGAATTACCCAGGTTTCCATTTGCTTCTAAGCTGCATTATTCATAAAACGGCAAATTTCTCAAGAGTAAAGATCATTAATGGGAAAACCAGCGGCATTTTCACAACCGATTCCAGGCAGTCCAGCCACCCCAAGATTTCCAGACAGACAAGAAATTGGCCAGATGATAAATTTTCAGGCCAGGCCCAAGTCCTGGTCGATCTCCTGCATCGATTGAAGGCAAATAGTGAGAAATTCATCCAGGCTTAAGCCCAGATTGGCACATTTTTCTATTTCTTCTCTTCGAGCACCTCGAGCAAAATGCTTCTCTTTATAGCGTCTTTTCAAAAATTCTAAGTCCACAGCTTTAAGTTTTTTTTCAGGGTGCATTAAGGTGGCGGCAATAATTAACCCAGTGGTCGGATCGGCTGAATATATGGACCAATCCATAGGACTCTGACATGGAACCCGGCCAGCATGGGCTTGAATTGCTTGAATGATTTCGTGAGGCAAATTGTATTTTTCCAGCATCTTGACAGTTTCAGTGGCATGAAGTTCCGGACTCTTCTCGGTTAACTCATAATCAAGATCGTGAAGGAGACCAGCCAAAGCCCAGGTTTCTTCATTCCCCACGAGTTTTCTGGCCAGCCCTTTCATGCAGGCTTCCACCGCCAGGCAGTGCTTTACCAGGTTCTTGTTCTTAAGATTTTGTTTAACAAGTTCCAGGGCTTGTTCTCTGGTCATGGGTAACTCCTTATAAATTAAATGAAATGATATTATACCTAAACTCTATTTTTTTGCTCAGATTTTTATCAAAAACCCGGGCTATAATCGTATAATCTCCTGGCTCTGCGGGGAACCAGGTCCAGGTGTTAAGCTTTGAAGCCTTCCTAACCAGCCTTTCCTCGCCATTTGGTTTTCGAAGGTAGAATTCATATTTAGGTTTTTCAAATCCAGCTGCCAGAACAGTAAAAGTTATCTGTTGACCGGCTGGCTGAGGAGATTTCCTGGAAGGACTGATAATGATTTGGGGCTCCTTTTTCAGAGCATAAACCAGGCTATAATCCTGTCTGTAATCATAAGTTCCAACTATGAGAAGATCTCCCAGCACCACGGGCTCAGTTCTTATCTCAAAGCTTAATTCGGTCTCAGAAGATTTTTTGCCAGTCGTAGAGTTAAAACCGTAAATTGTTTTTCCAGATACAGGAACGATTATTTCATTCTGAAAAAGCACCGGACGAAAGAATGTCCTTCCCGGAACCATCTGCCACCAGAGGATATCACCGCCTGACTGCTTCAGAGTATAAAGCAGCCCACCTGAGGTCAGAGCATAAATCTGCTCTCCATCAGCCAAGAGATGCTCAATTCGCTGACTTCCGAAATCCATTTGCCACTTGGGCTTAGCTTTCTCAAAAGCGAAACATAGGACATGGCCCGAGGTAGAACCGACAAAAAGTTTTCTTTTCTCTGAAACCGCCATTGAGATAATATCCATCTTAAATTCATATTGAGCCAATTTCTGGCCGGTTTTCCGGCTCAATTGGATGACCTCACCAGAGGTAATTGAGATAAAAATATAAGAAGGAGTGGAGATTAAAGAGCCAGAGGCTTCAACTGGAAGGTCGTATTTCCACAGGCTATTTCCAGAATCCGGATCTCGGGCTTCAAGGCTATTTTTATATACCAGGAGCAAACATCCGTTATCGTTATATGGCGGCTGGCTCAGAATTTCAGTCAGAGTCAAATCTAAGGCCACTTGCCCCTCGCTGTTTATACAATAGAGCCTGTTTTCTGAGCTTAGCCAAAAACCTTTTTTGCCAGACACCGGTCCCCACGAAATTCCAGACTCCAGTTTTAACGCTTTTTGAAGGTTTCCAGTCCGGGCCTCGGCCATATAAACCTCACCGTCATCCATTGCCCATAATGCTCGATCTTTTGCCACAGCCAGGCCAACCAGTTTGCCGGGCGATTTGACTGACCAGACTTCGCTTAACCTGGGCCGTAACATTTCAGACTCAGCCTTCGGCTGGACTGCCAGGAGGTGGTCTGAGATTCCGCTTTGATTGGCCAGGACAACTGAATGTGGATTAGCACAAGGCTCTTTAACAAATACCGGAGTAATTGACTGAATGTTATCAGGTCTGGCGATTATAGCTTCCAAGTCAATGGTAAAAAATCGTCCCTGGAGATGGTGGCTAAACGCCAACAGTATTAAAATTATAAAATAAAGAGATACTTGCCAACGAACGGTCAGATTGGACATCCTCTTACTCCTAATTCCAGCTAAAGACTGATTGTAAATAAACTCAATCAAACCTGCAAATGGCTGACTTTACTTATCTATTGGTAGCTGATATCATTTGGCGGATGGTTAATTATATTTTGCTGTATAAAATCAGGAAACTGGTCAAACAGATTCTTAAAGAAAAAATAGAAGACGGGGAAATTGCCACTACTCCTCGCTCCTGCCTGGGTTGTCTTGCCGATGAACTAAGCTGGGAAATTTATTACCTTTTTAAGGAAAAAGAAGAAAAGAAAAAGGTTACTGGTGAGCCTGGGTCAGAAAACCAGGGAAATTAACTAATAAAGAACCCGCTGGAGTGCCAAAAATCTTCAGGCCTCTGACAAAAAATCCTATTTATAGCCTTACTCTCCGAAGTTCATCAATCAGGGCTATCTCAGCTATTAACCAAAGGCCTGAAAAAGTTGATTAGCCGGCATTATTCATAAAAACTGTCTAAGGGTCAAGATTTTTATTCAAGACTGAGCGAATAATCTGTCTGGAGAGCAATAAATAATAATAAATAATACGATTAAAAAAAGGCTCTATCTCTACTTTCCGTTTAGGCGGCGGCTTAAATTGTGCCTCAGGCCGTCCATCTTGATAAAAAATAAATCAGTCCCCCTGAGGTAATTTTCCTTGCCGAATCTTTTCCTTCAGGCCTGCCCACCAGTCAATTCTTTTTTTTATTTCTTTCTCAAATCCCAGATTGCCAGGCTGGTAGTATTTACGACCCTTCAGCTTTTCGGGGAAAGTCTCCATATCGGTAGTAGATAGAGGGTGATCATGAGCATACTGATATTCCTGCCCATAGCCGATTTCTTTCATCAGTGGAGTGACAGGATTTCGGATATGCAGTGGCACCGGCTCAAAAGGACTCGCTTCTACATCCTTCATTGCTTGGCCAAAAGCCACATAGATCCGGTTGCTCTTGGGAGCCGCAGCCAGATAAACTACCGCTTCAGCCAGCGCCAGTTCTCCTTCGGGAGAACCCAGAAAATCATAAGCTTCTTTGGCGCTGAGAGTTATGGCCAATGCCTGGGGGTCGGCTAAGCCTACGTCTTCTGAAGCAAAACGAACCAGGCGCCGGGCAATATATAGGGGGTCTTCTCCGGCATACAGCATCCTGGCCAACCAGTATAGAGAGGCATCCACATCTGAATTCCGGAGACTTTTGTGTAAGGCAGATATAAGATTAAAATGCTCTTCTCCGCTCTTATCATACAGCAGTATTCTTTTTTGAAGGGCTTCTTCTACTTCTCTGGCCGTAATTTCCTTACCCTTAGTCAGGCTGGCGGCAATTTCCAAAGCATTAAGCACCCGCCGGGCATCTCCATTAGACTGGTCAAGGAGGAGCTTTAGGGCTTCATGGTTAAGCTGAAGTTTCAACTGGCCAAGCCCATTAATTTCATCGGTCATGGCATCTCCGATGATCTTTTTCAAGGCAACTTCATCTAAGGGTTTCAGCACCAGGACTTTGGTCCTGGAAAGGAGAGGAGCTATAACTTCAAATGACGGATTTTCAGTAGTCGACCCAAAAAGAATAACATCCCCCCTCTCCACATAAGGTAAAAAGGCCGATTGCTGGGCTTTATTGAAGCGGTGGATTTCATCTATAAAAATAATAATTGGCTGACCATAGAGTTTCTTTTGCTGCTCAGCTTGAGCCATGACTTCTTTGATTTCTTTGATCCCTGAAAGAACCGCACTAAAAAAAAGGCAGGTCAGCCCGAAGTGTTTGGCCAGCATCATGCCCAGAGTGGTTTTTCCTGAGCCAGGGGGGCCCCAAAATATGATAGACACCAGATGACTTGATTCAATGAGTTCTGTCAGAATCTTACCAGGACCAAGAAGATGTTCCTGGCCATAAAAGCGATTAAAAGACTGCGGCCGCATTCTCTCGGCTAAAGGAACATGCTGAGTTTCGATTTTCTGATTTTTTTTCATGATCTGAATTTATCTAGGTTATCAATAGATAATCCAAGTAGACTTGCTCTATTCCTCTCCATCAAACAAAAATCAGGCAGACAACAAGTAAAATCGGGACCTGGCGCGTTTTTCTGAAATCGGTCGACACCCCACATTTTCTTTGCCTCCATTTCTCCTATCGTCTCCCTCATTTGGTCCTTGTCCCAATCTCCTTATTAAGGATATCTTAAAATCTCGAGCTACGTTCAGTTTTAGGCATACTACAGATTAATCCTTTATTTCTGGCAACCTTAACTGTTTGTTTAATATTATATCAGGACTATTCACCAAGAATCCAGGCCAGCCTTCCTTATTCCCCTACAGGTAGATTATTTCTTGAGGAAAGTTAGACCTTTTAAAATCGATGGGTTAGATCCGCCTGAAATAATTATCTTGACAGTTTGACAGGGATCAAGCATCTAATCTTATCAAGCTGGCTGATTTTAAGGTAAAAGGTTTAGGAATCTATATATTTTTGAAGCCGCTTTTTCTCTGTTTTTTTTGTTTATTTTGCCCAGTAAAACCGTTAGAATATTTCAAATAGGAGACTATAATGCAGCAATCAAAAAAACTTCCCACGATTAAGAGCCTGATTGGATTAATCTTAATTTTAGTTGTCTTTTTTTCTTCATCCTGGCCTGTCCTTGCCCAAGTCCGACCCAGAGGTTATCTGTTTATCATTGGCGGAGGGGTCCGCCCAGAAAGCATGATGAAACGGTTTGTGGAGTTAGCCACTAAATCTGGAAGTGGCCGGATAGTTGTTCTACCGATGGCCAGCGCTACTCCGGACGAGACGGGCCGCCACCTGGTTGAGGAATTTCTCCAGCTTGGAGCTAAGGAAGCGGTTTACTACAATTTTAACCGGCGGGAAGCCGAAAAATACCCCAACGCCCGCCTCCTGGCTGAAAGTGGTGGTATCTTTTTCTCTGGAGGTGTCCAGAGTAGAATCACTGAAGCTATCTTGGATACTCCTATTCACAACATGATAAAAGAACTTTACCAGAAGGGTGCGGTCATCGGTGGAACCAGCGCCGGAGCAGCCGTCATGAGCGAGCTGATGATCACCGGCGATGAAGCCAGAAAACCCGAAGAGGGCCATGAATTTGAAACTATTGAGTCTGGAAATATTATTGTTTCCAGGGGTCTCGGTTTGATAAACTCAGCGGTCATTGACCAGCACTTTGCTACCAGAAAACGGCATAATCGCCTGATAAGCATAATTGCCGGCCATCCTGAACTATTGGGCATAGGGATTGACGAATCCACAGCCATTATTGTTTATCCTGACGAGACTTTTGAGGTCATTGGTTCTAAGAACGTCATAGTTTATGATGCTAAAAAATCTAAGATTGAAGTCCGAAGAGATAAAGCAATTTCCATCCGAGGTTTAACTATGCACGTTCTTTTAGAAGGAGAAAGGTTCGACCTAAAAAAGAGACGGCCATTATAGTCACTGGCTCATCCTGATCTGACGATTATCTGATTTCTGTGTTCTTGACGAAGTTTAGGTTAAATGTTAATGTTTTGATGAAGCTGGCTTATGATCCAACATCAGAAAAACATAGACCTAAGAGAATCTATAAACAAAAAATTGATTTTCTCATCGCAAGAAATCTGCCGCTTACTCCAAATCACTCCAGAAACCTTGAAAGACTGGGAAAATGAGTTTCCTCTTTTTTTTGCCGGTCAGACTGCTTCTGGCAAACAGATTTACCGTCAGAAGGATGTGCTAATTATTCTAAGAATTAAAGAGCTACTTGAAGAAAACACTTTGACTACTGCCGGCATTAAGAGAAAAATAGAGGAAGAATTCGGTTTCAAAACTGATCAGATTCCCCCAGAAAGGCTTTATTCGGTTCTGGCTAAAATCAAAGAAGAACTCATCGAGATTCTTAAGACTCTTGAAAAAAAACAAAAAAAAGGTTAAATTTATTCACCCTGTTGGTCATCGGGACGTGGCGCAGCCTGGTAGCGCACATGCTTGGGGTGCATGGGGTCAGCGGTTCAAATCCGCTCGTCCCGATTTTTTATTTTGCACCAGAATTAACCTGCATTTTTAACAGATAATCCAGGTTAATAAGCCCGCTTGAGATAACCATGAAAACAAAAACATCTAAACCACAGCATCTTTTCCTTCTAACCAATGATGATGGTTATTACTCTCAAGGTATAATCACCCTGGCTCAAGAATTGAGCCAGATAGGTCAGGTTTATATCGTAGCCCCCGACCGGGAAAAAAGCTCAGTATCTTTAGCGCTAACCTTGCGCCGTCCTCTACGAGCCGAAAGAATAGCCAGGAATATTTTTTCCGTGGACGGAACTCCGGCTGATTGTGTTTACATTGCTCTGAGACATATCCTGCCACGGAAACCGGATTTACTGATTTCAGGTATGAATAAGGGCTCAAATCTTGGCTGCCAAGATGTTTCTTACTCTGGCACTGTAGCCGCAGCTCTACAGGGAACATTTATGGGTATTCCCTCCATAGCCGTATCTTTATTAGGGCGCAATGGAAGAAATGGCCATCAGTATGATTTTGAAAAATCTGCCTCTCTAATCAGGTCTATGGTACAAATACTTCTACAAAAAAAATTGGCCCCCAAAATATACCTTAATATTAATATACCTCCTTTCCCTGTCAAGGGGATAAAAATTACTCGCCTGGGTGAAAAGCGCTACTCACCGGAGCTTATAAAAAAGAGAGATCCTCGAGGTAAAACTTATTTCTGGATAGGCGTCGGAAACCCGCAGGCAGTTGGCCCGAGAAACTCTGATGTTCAGGTAATAGAAAAAGGCTGGGTGTCCATTACCCCCCTACAGATTGACCGAACCGCTCAGGCCGTTATCAGCAGTCAGCTTCTAACCAGGCTCAAAAAATGCTGTTAGCTGTCCTAATTCTTAAGAATGTACCTTACCTCTATTAGAAATCCCTGCTAAAGATTTTGTGCCTTGGCCCTCCGTTTTCTCCAATAGGTCGCAAAAGCTGGCACCAAAGAAATCACAATAATGATGATAATCACCAAGGAAAAGTTTTGTTTGACTACAGGTATATTGCCAAATAAATAGCCGCCTAAAAGAAACAGAAACACCCAGCAGACACAGCCTATTAAACTGTAAAGCAGAAATTTGAGGTAGGTCATCTTGCTAATACCAGCTATGAATGGAGCAAAAGTCCTAATGAATGGCAGAAACCGGGCTATGACTATGGTTATATTTCCGTATTTTTCATAAAAATCGTGGGTTTTCTCCATATATTCCAGGTTTAAAAAACGGTTCTTTTCTGTTTTGAAAACCGCTGGACCGACTTTTCGTCCTATCCAGTAATTAGTTATATTGCCTAAAAAGGCTGCCAAACTTAGAAGCAAAAATAGTCCAAGTGGGTTTAATTCACCGACCGCAGCTATAGCTCCTACAGCAAACACCAGAGAATCACCGGGGAAAAATGGAGTGACTACCAGCCCAGTCTCACAGAATATCACTACAAAAAGAATCAGGTAGGTCCAGAGGCCGTATTGATTGATCAGGTCAATGACATAGCGGTCCAGATGTATGATTATATCTAATAGCTTTATTATGAAATCGCTCATTGGTCATCTACCCCGGTCACTATTAAACATGTTGTTATTTGAAAAATAACTATACTGACTTTCGATAAAGCTGACAAGCTCTTTCCCTGCTAAGTATTGTTTTTAGCTTCTAACCCTTTTACCTGTTTCTCACTCTGTCATCTAAGCAACCAGCCCTGGATTAAAATCAATCAAGCCCAGCCTTGAAACCCAATCGACCAGAACAGACGCAAAAAGATCGTTGGAGATCTGATATAATTAACACTGAAATAAATTAAGCCAAATCTATTGACAACATGTGATAACATGGAAAAAGAGTTTTATTTACCAAGAAAAATCGAAGCTATCGACCGAGCCCTGGACAGGCTGTCTTCATTAGAAACCAGTTGTCAACTTTGCCCACGACGTTGCCGGGTCAATCGAGCCAGGGGCCAAACGGGCCTCTGCCAGACAACCAGTCAGGCCAGGGTTTCCGCAGCCTTGTTACATTTCGGAGAAGAGCCAGTCCTCAGCGGTTCCAACCGGCCGGCTGGAAACAGAGGCTCCGGGACTATTTTCTTTGCCGGCTGCAACCTGAAATGCCTTTTTTGCCAGAATTTCCAGTTGAGTTGGCTTAATGAAGGTAAGCTGGTGCCCGAGGAAGAATTAGCTGCCATGATGCTTAACCTTCAGAGACAGGGAGCTCTAAACATCAACCTGGTCTCTCCAACTCATGTAATTCTACCGATCCTCGGAGCCTTAAGGATAGCCTATCAGCAAGGCCTATCTATTCCCTTGATATACAACTCCAACGGATATGAGGCAATTGAGGTAGTGGAGGAGCTTCGAGGAATCATCGACCTCTACTTACCTGACCTGAAGTACATCTCAGCCAAGCTCTCGGCTAAATATTCAGCGGCTCCTGATTATTTCGAACAGGCCAGACTGGTCTTACAGGAAATGTACTGCCAGCAACCCGACCTGCTAATTGATGACAGGCAAATTGCCCGGCAAGGGTTGATCATCCGGCACTTGGTGCTTCCAGGTTCGGCACAAGACTCCATAAAGATCCTGGAATGGATTGCTAATAACCTCTCCCCTTCAGTCGGCCTGAGCTTGATGAGTCAGTATCATCCATGCTACCAGGCTCCGGCAGAGATTCAGCGGGAAATAACCCGTTCAGAATACCAAATAGTGATGAATCGGGCTTTAGAACTTGGCTTTGACAACCTGTTTTTTCAGCCCGAACCTTTTCAGGAAGATGAACATCTTATCCCTGATTTTCGCCGCCAGAACCCCTTCCGTTGGAAATAATCTTTAAATTTTAAGATAGTAAGTTTTAACGATAGAAGGGATTTGCCTTAGATTCTCAAAAGAACTAAAAATCCCTTTCGACCTCCCCCGTATTTACTCGTAAACCAGAATTTTTTGCCTTCTGTTGACAGCCAGTCTCTGGCTAATTTAGATCAAAATAAAGCTGCCCTGATAAGACTTAAAGGCTGTCATTTCAGGCTTTCGGGATGGTGCCTAACCTGTTCTGCCATTACCATATAGATTACATATTCAGCAATGTTGGTGGCATGGTCACAGATTCTCTCTAAGTGCCTCGCTACCAGCAGAAGAGGTACAGCCCGGGGTGCAGTCGTCGGGTCCTTGCTCATATAATCATTTATCAACTCGGACTGAACTAGGTTTCTGAGTTCGTCAGCTTCACTATCCCTTAAAATCACTGATTTGGCCAGTTCAGGGTCTTTGTTAACAAAAGAATTTATAGAATCCTTGACCATCCCCTGCGAAAGTGTTTCCAGCTTGGGGATATCAATTAGGGGCTTAAGCAGCGGTTGGCCAGCCAGCTCCAGAACCCGCTGGCCGATGTCAACTGCCAGGTCGGCAATCCTTTCCAGATCAGTGGCGATTTTCATCGACATAACTATGAATCTTAAATCGGTGGCAGCCGGTTGATAGAGGGCAATCAAGTTTAGACATTTTTCCTCAATTTCCAGGTCGATTTTATCTATGCGGTCATCATCCTTGATAATTGCTTCAGCTTTTTCCCGACTAAGCTCTCTCAAAGCCTTTCCAGAATTCCCGATGGCTTTTTCCACCTCAGCACTCATTTCCAGAATTTTTTTATTAAGTTCTAACAGTTCTTCGTCAAAATATCTGGTCATATTTGCCTCCTCATCCAGCTGCTCTGGTTGTTGGGCTCAACCAAAACGGCCGGTAATATAATCCTCGGTTCTTTTATCCTGTGGGCTAGTGAAAATCTGATTGGTCTCACCAAATTCTACCAGATCCCCTAACAAAAAGTAGCCCGTATAATCAGAAACCCGGGCCGCTTGCTGCATATTATGAGTGACGATGACTATAGTATAGTCTTTCTTTAATTCATACATCAAATCTTCAATCCTTCCCGTAGCCATCGGATCGAGAGCCGAGCAGGGCTCATCCATTAGGACCACTTCTGGCTCTAAAGCCAGCAACCTGGCAATACACAGCCGTTGCTGCTGCTCTCCGGTTAATTTCAAGGCATTTTCATCTAACCTGTCTTTAAGCTCTTCCCAGAGATTCACCGCCTGAAGACTGCGGTAAAGTCTTTCTTCCAGAAAGTTTCGGGCGGTCAGGCCGTGGACTTTTAATCCATAGGTGACATTATCTTCGATACTCAAAGGAAATGGATTCGGCCTTTGAAAAACCATCCCCACTCTTCTCCTCAATGTCAGCAGGTCAGTGTCAGGATGATAAATATTTTTTCCATCAAAATAAACTTGGCCTTCTGTCCTGGCACCTTCTATCAAGTCATTCATCCTGTTTAAGGCTCTTAAAAAAGTAGATTTCCCACAGCCAGAGGGTCCGATCAGAGCCGAAATACAGTTAGCTTGAATATTCAGGTTGATCCCCTTTAAGGCCTGGAATTTGGCATAATAAACATACAAATTTTTTACTTCAATTATATTTTTTACTGTCCCTATCATTATTAGAACTTCCTCAATCTATTATCAATTGATTTCCTGCCTCTAATTTTACTGCCTGGATAACATCCATCAAATTTTTATTAGCGTCAACTATTATTTTTCTTTCTACCCTCAATTAACCTCCGTATTTCACCTCTACCAAAATTATTCTTAAAGGAGAAGCAATTTTCTTTATTTAACTCCTATAATGTTAAGTCTTATTTATGTTTTGATTAAAATTGCATAAAACCTGGCCAAAAAAGCCATCTCTTAAAATTACCTCCTGTTTCATAACTTAACCAAATTTTCCCTGCAGGTAAGCTTCGGTTCGCTCATCAGAAGGACGAGTAAATATAATCGCCGTTTCATCAATCTCGATCAATTCACCCATCAGAAAAAAAGCCGTTCGGTCGGCTATCCTGGCAGCTTGCTTGGTATTATTGGTTACCAGGATTATCGTAAAGTCATTTTTCAATATCCGGAGGGAATCTTCTATCTTCATGGTAGAAATGGGATCCAGCCCAGAAGTCGGCTCATCCAGCATGATATATTCAGGTTTTAAAGCCAGGACTCTAGCCAGGCACAATCTCTGCTGTTGCCCGCCGGAGAGCTTCAAGGCGCTGGTTTTAAGCCTGTCTTTAACTTCATTCCACAAGCCGGCTTTTTCCAGAGAATCCTCTACTATATCATCAAGCTCCTGGTGGTTGTTTTTCCCAAGAAGCCTGACCCCATAAACGACATTTTCATAAATGGTGGTCGGGAGGGGAACCGGAGTGGCAAAAACCAAGCCCAGTTTTCTTCTCAAGGCCACCACATCAACATCCGGTTGGTAAATATCCTGATTGTCGATCAAAATCTTACCCTCCACCCTTGAGCCGGGTATCAGATCATTCAATCGATTAAGGCAAGTCAAAAAGGTAGATTTGCCGCTTTTAGCTGGTCCAATGATTCCTAAAATTTCGTTCCGGTAGACGTCGAGGTTGAGATTTTTAAGGCTCTGGTGCTGGCCATAATAATGGCTGAAATTCCGGACCGTTATCCCAGTTGTTTTCATGATCTAAGATCTATGTTTGATATATCTTTCCATAAGATAATAGGTTATCAGGTTAACAATCAAAATGGCGATCACCAGGACAGCGGCTGTGCCATAGGCTTTACTCATGGAGATACCTTCCCTGGCCAGGATGTAAAAGTGGACGGCCATGCTCCTGGAGGATGAAAATAAAGAGGTCGGCATCCGCAAGGCACTTCCAGCTGTAAAGATGACCGCAGCGGTTTCTCCAATGCTTCGCCCTATACTCAGGATAATCCCAGTGATTATACCGGGGATAGCCGATGGCAGGACTACCTTGGTAACAGTTTGCCAGCGAGTACTACCCAGAGAAAAACTGACCAGCCGGTATGAAGCCGGGACAGCTTTAATAGCTTCTTCACTGGTCCTGATGATCGTTGGCAAAACCATAAAAGCTAAGGTTAAGCCGCCGCTTAGAATTGACCAGCCAAACTTTAATCTGTTAACAAAAAGAATAAAGCCAAATAAACCGAAAATTATTGAAGGAATCCCGGCTAAGCATTCAGCTCCGAATCTGATAATTCTGGTTATCCGGTTTTCAACTGTATACTCGGTCAGGTAAATAGCCGTCCCGACGCCCAGCGGAGTAGCCACCAGCAAGGCAATGATGGTTAGGTAAATAGTGGCGACTATGGTTGAAAGTATGCCCCCCTCTCGGCCCATATCAGCCGGATTCCTGGAAAGAAATTCCAGGCTTAGCTGAGGTAAACCATTCTTAAGAATTACGGCCAGAATAAAAACCAATACCAGGACAGCTATAAAAGTAAAAAACATCAACACCGATTGAGCAATCTTTTGTTCTATCCTCGGCTTGATCCTCACTCTCCTACCTCTTTTTCTGCCTGGCTGAGGTTAAATTAGCAATGGTATTCAAGATCATTATTATTACAAAGAGAATTACTCCGGTAGCAAACAAGGCTTGGCGGTGTTCGCCGCTGGCATAAGCCATTTCTAAAGCAATGTTAGAAGTCAGGGTGCGGACTGGAGCCAGAATTGAGTCCGGGATGGCGGCAGCATTTCCGGCCACCATAATTACAGCCATGGTTTCGCCAATGGCTCGGCCCATCCCTAAAACAACACCAGCCACTATACCCGAGCGGGCAGCTGGCAAAATCACCATCTTGACAGTTTGCCATTTAGTAGCCCCAAGAGCAATGGACCCTTCTCGGAAAGAGTCCGGAACTGCTCTGATTGAATCTATGGCAATGCTGGTGACAGTGGGTAAAATCATTACCCCCAGGATTATAGAAGAAGCTAAAACCGATAATCCAGGCCCACCTAAATTTTCTCTAATAAAGGGAATTAGAAACATCAATCCGATGAATCCATAAACAACTGATGGTATTCCAGCTAACAGTTCAATAAAGGGCTTCAGGATTCGAGCTAGTCGCCGATTGGAAAATTCAGTAAGAAAAATGGCGCTGGCCAGGCCAAGAGGAACTCCAATAATTAAAGCTCCCAAGGTCACCATCAGAGAGCCTACGATCATTGGAAAAAGTCCGAAGCTTTTTTCCGAAGGATACCAGTCCTGCCCGAGCAGAAAGTTCTTAAAACCATATTTGAACATAATCGGGGTACCTTGTTCGAAAATAAAGATGGTAATTACTGCCAAAACTGAAATAGCCGAAAACGCCACCACCAGGAGGCACAATCTTATCAGCCGTTCATTCCGTTCTATCTTGGTCATCTCGGGGTCCTGGGTTCTTTTTGATTGGGATTAGCCCTTCTTTCTTGATAAGTTGCTGAATTTCTTCAGACAGAATAAAATCTATAAACTCTTTAACTAATCCGGATGGAGCCGCTCGAGTCAAAAACAAAAATGGCCTCACCAGACGATAGGTTTCGTTTTGGATTGATTCTTCAGTTGGATAAATACCATCCAGGGATAGAGTTTTGACTGATTTATTAACCAGGCCCAGGGAAATAAAACCTATCGCATTTGGATCCCGGCTGACTATTTCCCTAACTGTTCCATTGGAATCCTGAACAATGGCCCTTTTAGAAATTCTTAATCTCCCCATAACCAGCTCTTGAAAAGCTGCCCTGGTACCTGAACCTTCTTCCCTAACCACTACGGTTATATTTTTGGCCTTCCCATTAAGAATCTCCCAGGTAGTAATTTCTCCAGAAAAAATACTTCTCACCTGGTCCAATTGCAAGTTATCTAACTGGTTTTCCGGATGAATTATAATTGCCAGGCCATCTCGGGCCACCTCTATCTCAAAAAGCTCTTTTTCATCTTCAGTAAGCGCTCTCGAAGACATGCCAATATCAGCCGCGCCAGTCTGGACAGCCTGAATTCCGGCGCTTGATCCACCTCCCTGAACGTCAACGACTGTCTCAGGTCTTTTTTCCATAAAGAGTTCAGCCCATTTATCAGCAAAAGGCTGAATGCTCGTAGAGCCAGCCACCACAATCCGCTGACTGCTTTTCCCAGGCCGGCAGGAAACATAACCCAAGGCGAGAAGCAGACAAAGCCCCAGATTAAGTATCTTTATTCTTGTCATTGAGATTACAATTTTAGTCATCTATTATACTGAACTTTAGAAAAAATTAAAGCCAAAATAGCCACCTTATTTATCTACATTCTCCATAAAATTGAACTTGACTTGAGGCTTTCAATTATCATTAATAAGAAAATTAGTCAGTTATTTAACTTTTTGAAATTAAATTGTTTCCCTTGTTTTCTAAGTCTCGATTCTCCTCTTCTGGTATCTGATTTTACTCGAGACTAATCTATCGGGTCACGAATACGCCACTTTTAGCTTTATTATTCCTTAGCAGATAGAAAATTCCCTAAAGAAATAGCTAAATCAAGGATTGGCCTGTGTCTGGGTACATTTTGGAATATCCTGAGGCCAATGAATAATTCAGGATAAAACCTCAATCCTTACTGCTCTTTAATTTAACCTGCTTACTGGCTACGGATTTACTTTGAAGAGCCAAACCTCTTGGCTTGAGCGCATTGCTTACTATTTGGTTGAGAAGCGTAATAATGGCCGCATGCACCGTGACCGGCAACCCGTCTGCTCCAGGGTCCACATAGCCAGTGTTGCCATCAATTAAGCCGGCATCAGCCGCCTCGCGCAGGGTTCGCTGTTCAGTGGCCTCATCATGGAGAACTTCTGGTTGGCTCCTGAGGACAGCCAGGCAGGCCGCGATGCCGTAGGCTCCCCAATTTGAGACACTGGCCGGTACTACGATGTCGGTAGGTACTGAAGGAGCCAAACCTCCTTGGCAGGGACAGGCACACCGGCTTCCGTAGGGAACATGGCTACGAATTGCTTCAGCAATCAGCCCCATCCCGATTTCGTTTCCTCCATCTCCAATCCCGATAGTCAAAATTTTAGCTTGTCGGGCTGATTTGATCAATTCATCCACCTTAGCCATACAGGCAGTGGTATCCATACCTCGGGCATTGTGAATGATACCTTTCTCGTTGGCACTGCCCTTTTCTATTGAAATTATGGCTGTGGGACTGAATCTTGAGATCAACTTTTGGGATTCGACAACAGCTTCAGCCGAATCTGTAGGAAAGCTCATGACGGTAGCCGCATGCAGTGGAGCCAAAGACTTAGATGCCTTCAAAGTCTGCTCTGGAGAAAGGACCGCAAAACCAGCTCCCCTGGCAGCTGCCTTCATTGCCGGCTGAAGCTCTGCTTCTATCAGGAAAATGGGCACAATACTTAGTGCCTGGTGGAGGCTCCGTGCCAGTAAAGCTGCCCCAGGCGGGCCATCCAGCTCTCCTATATCAGGTGTAATCCAGGGGCGATCCGGCCAACCCGTAGCTAACACGACCACATCGCCCGGAGCAACTGAGTTGTTCAGTGAGCTGGCAGCAGCCAGGACTACAGGCTGTCCGAGCTTTTCTCTAGCTGCCTTATACAAAGCCGAAATGACTCCCCTCCGGTTGATATCAAGAGTTATCAACCTGTCGATATCTTCAGCAACTGCTAAAATGTCTTGTTTCATTTTCCTGCCCTCTTTCTTACTCATTTTATTTTCTCTATCTCCTGAAGTCTCTGCTCAAAGTTGGCCCTCTTTTCTTCGTATTCCTCGTAGGCTTGAGTATATTCTTCATAGAGGGATTCTAGGTTTTTACGGTTGGCATCAAGGTTGCACGAAAGCCGGACTACTTCCTGGCCCTGCCCCTCTACTGAAGCTTTAATTATCTGCTCGGTAAGTAAACTCACCATTTGTTCAATTTCCTGGATCTGGTTTTCAAGTTGTAATACTTTTTCTTCCAGCGGTTTTAAAACCTTGGATTTCTCTATAATAATATCAGAACGGAGCCGACGGAGCTCACGAGGGGACAGTTTAAATTTGAAGACTTCTTCCTGAACAGTTTCTTTTAGTCCGTTCTTATTGGGGGCTTCTGATTTGATTGCTATTTGGGCCTTTTGGGCTTCGTTTACCGTCGATACTCTTTTAATCTCAGTTTTTTCTTGGCTCCAGCCGACTTTTTGTAAAAATCTTTCATAGTCACTTTCAAATACCTTAACTTCGTTATCTTGAAAAACAATGAGACGTTCAGCCAGGGCCCTAAGGAACATTTCATTATGGCTAACCATAACTACCGCCCCGTCAAAATTGTTGATAGCAGCTAGAAGGGCATCAGCAGATTCCAGGTCCAGGTGGTTGGTAGGCTCATCAAAAAGAAGAACATTGACCGGAGTAGCCAGAATCTTTCCCAGAAGAACCCGACTTTTCTCACCTCCTGAAAGAACCCTGATAGGTTTGAGAGCTTCCTCACCCTCAAACATCAGAGCTCCAGCAATCTGCCGGATTTGAGAAAGATCCAGCTGGGGGTTAGCTGAGGAAATTTCTTCCAGGACAGTATTATCGCTAACCATCTCTTCAGCATAACTTTGTTCAAAATAGCCGATGGCCACAGACTTAGCTGATTTTATCTGGCCAGTCTGAGGTTTCAGAACACCAGCCATCAGCTTTAGTAAAGTGGTCTTCCCCTGACCATTCGGTCCGATAACCATTATCCGGTCCCGAGCTCCAAGATGGAGGCTAAAGTTCTTAATAACCGGCTTGTCGGGAGAATAAGAAAAACTAATATTATTCAGGTTCAAGGCATATTTATGATGAAAAGGCTTTTCCAGAAAAGAAAATTCCATATTTTTAATCTTTTCCAGCCTTTCTTTTTTGCCCATTTTTTCAATATACTTAAGTCTCGATTGAACTAGACCAGCTAAGCGAGCCTTGGCTCTAAACCGGTTGATGAAAATCTCAAGCTCTTGCCGCTTGCGCTCATCATTTATTCGGGTTTTTTCATAGACTTCTTCTTCCAGAGATAATTGGTTATAGTATTTTTCAGTATCTCCTTCAATTTTCCGGATTTTCTGGCGATGAATTCCCAGGATGTGAGTGGCCACTTTATCCATGAAACTCCGGTCATGGGTTATGAACATCAGCTCACCAGGCCAGTTTTGGAGAAATTTTTCCAGCCAGCGGATAGAGGTAATATCTAAATAGTTGTTCGGCTCATCAAGAAGTAACAGGTCGTAATCAGCCAGTAAAATTCGAGCCAGGCTAAGACGAACCTGATAACCACCTGACAACTGAAAAGGGTTTTTATAGAAATCTTCAGGCGAGAAACCAAGTCCGGCTAGAACCTTTTCCACCCGCCAGAGTTGACTGCTGTCATCAGATAGCAGGCTTCGGCTGGCTTCTTTTAGAACGGTTGGCTTTTTGAATTCAGGCTTTTGCTCAAGATAACCAATCCGGTATTTCCTGGGGATGATAATCCGGCCTTCATCGGGCTCTTCCAGCCCAGCAATAATTCTAAATAAAGTAGACTTGCCGTGTCCATTTCTCCCAACTAATCCTATCTTTTCCCCACGGTTTACCTTAAAGCTAATTTTTTCAAACAGAGCCTGGCCGCCAAAGCTCTTTGATAATTCTTCAACAGCAATCATTGAAATCTGTGGTCATTCAGATATCCTGCCCTCTTGTCAGGCAGCATAGCAAGCCGACTGATAAGTTGGCCGGTTTACCTGGTTAGAAATTTTTTTAAGCTTTATAAAAGACTCTCTTGACCCTCTATAAACTTAGCTCTTTTATTATATGATTAGCTCCAGAAAACTTTTCGGTTATGAATATAACGTATCTGATATCAACGCTGATCGATCGCTGCAATTCTGGAATGATGTAGTAATCGCCAATAACACTCTCATAGGTCATGTCAAAAATAATTCCAACCTGCTCACCTTTAGCATTTAGCGTGGGAGAACCAGAATTACCACCGGTAACATTGGTGGTGTTCAAGAAACAGGCTGGGACATCTTTTAAAATCTGATCTTCATAGCGGCCAAAATCGCGCCTCTGGTAAAGTTCTTTAAGCTTAACTGGTACCCGGAAAGGGAATTCGCCTGTTTCTTTTTCCATAACTCCTGTCAGGGTGGTAATCGGCTTATAAATAACAGCATCGCGAGGACTGTAGCCTTTGACCGGACCATAAGTAAAGCGAATGGTCCCGTTGGCATCTGGAGCCATTTTCCCTTCTTTCATTTCCAGAAGGGCTGCTTCATAAAGTTTTTTCCGGTCAGCTCTTTCCTGAGACCAGGCTTTACTTTCTTCCCGGACTTTTTTTAGCTCCTTCTCAAGCTCGGCTGCCAGAAGAATAAACGGGTCTCCGGTTTTTAGCAGTTCAGCCGGTTTCAAATTCAGCAATTCAAGGCGCTTTTTCGGATCAGCTAAAATGGTATTTGTATAGAGGCTATCTACATAGTCTTCAATAGCTTTTTCCGATTTCTGAGACATCAGGGCCTTAAAAGGGCCAGGAATATTTTCAGCTGGCAGGTCTAACATCTTTTTTAGTTGGTGTTTGAAAAATTCCCGGTCAGTATCCAGAACATAGCTTCTCTCAGCTAACTGAATTCTTTGCCTGATGTAGGGCAGATTTCTTTCCTGATAAGACGTTTCCCTTTCCTGATCAGGCTTCTGCAGCTCTTCAACCGTTCGGTAGATAGTATAAGCTTGTGACAGAAGGGTCGACCCGGAAAAGGAGCTGATGCTGCTGGTCAGCAATTCATTCTTGGAAGCAAATATTTCATAGCGCTTCATGAAATCAGCTATCTCCTTCAGGACAGGACCATATTTTTTCTGACGTTCAGGGCTGGCCTTAATCCAGGCTAAAAATTCCTTCTCCTGTTCTTTTTTGCGGTTTATCAGGTCAACCTTTTTCATACCTTCCACCTTGCCCTGCATGTTCTTTAACGAATTATTCAGCCCTTTCAATAACGAAGCATAGCGAATTTCAGTTTCTTTATCTTCTTTACTAGCAGCTTCTATAAAATTGATTATATCCTGAAATTCATTCATCCTCTTGACCATTGAGTTATAGTCATACTCTATTTCGGCAGCCGTAAAGTTGCGATAGGTTCGTCCTGGATAGCCCATAACAAATGTAAAGTCATCCTCTTTAAGGCCCTCCAACGAAAGTTTCAGCCAGACTTTGGGTTGATAAGGAACATTATCCGGGCTGTAATCAACTCCAACCCCATCTTTGGAAACATAAGCTCTAAGGAAAGAAAAATCACAGGTGTGTCGAGGCCACATCCAATTGTCAATATCCCCACCGTAATTACCGAGATCCCGAGGAGGGGCATAGACCAGCCGGACATCTTTTATTCTTTTGAACCGGTATAAATAATATTGGTTACCGCTGTACATACTGGCAACACTGGCTCTGATATCAGGCCCAGTTTTTTCGGCTTCAGCCACAATTTCTTTAATGGCATTTTCTATGGCTTCATATTTCTGGCCTGGATCCATTTCAGTCTTGACTTTCGCCAGAACCCTGGTGGTAACTTCTTCATAGCTAAGCAGAATATCGGCTGTATAACCTTGAGCCGGAATTTCCTGCCGGCGGTTTCTGGCCAGAAAGCCCTTCGTTATATAATCATTTTTCTTGCTGGAAGCTCGCTGGATAGCTCCAAAAGCCACGTGATGGTTGGTCAGAATAAGACCCTCAGGACTCACAAACTCACCGGTTCCGCCACCCAGATTGACCACGGCACTCATTAATCCAGTGCCGTCCTTTTTGTAAAGGTCATCTGGGTTCATCTTGAGTCCAAGTTCCTGCAGATTAAGCATCTTCATTTGATGCGGCATCCACATCCCCTCATCAGCCCGGCTAAAAACAGGCAGTAGAAGCAGTCCAATAAATAAAATCCCAGTTATTAATTTTGCCTTAAACCTCATTCTTACCTCCTTGGCTTTCGCCTCGAAAAAGCAATATTTTAACCTAATTATTTTTCAAACCAATTTCTTTTAATAAATTTAAATATGATGATATTCTATAGCTGATATAATTTCAAGTTTGGTCCTGTTTGCCAGCAAGCCAGGCTATTACATTTACGTTTTGTCATAGCCATGGCCTAATTTGTTTTCTATAACATCTCTATTCTTTCCTATCCACTAAACCAGCCATTTTCCCCAGCTAAGAGGTAATTCCATATTAATGGTCAACAAACCGAGGCCAGCACCAGGCTAAAACCCTGATTATAAAGATTGATATAAAAACAGCTTAATAAAAAAAATTAATAAGGGCCCCAGTTCATCAAGACCGGTGGGATCAAGGCCAGCAAGCTAAAAATTATCAGAATAACCATCAACGGGAGAAACCATTTAGCCCATTTTTCCCAGGGAATTTTGGCCACCCCAAGGACTCCCATGGTCACTGCTGAGGTAGGCAGTATCGGGTTAATTACCTCGCAAAGTTGAAAAGCCAGAACTGAAGTCTGTCTGGTAATTCCCACCAGGTCGCTCAGGGGAGCAATAATTGGCATGGTCAGGGCGGCCTGGGCAGTCCCTGAATGGACGAAAAAATTTATTACCGCCTGCACCAAGAAAATTATCTGAGCTGTCAGAATTGAAGGAACAGCTGAGATTAAACCAGCTGCGCCTTGAAGCATAGTATCCAAGACGGCAGCCTCCTGAAGAATTATCAATATGGCCCGGCCGCCAGAGATGATTAATGAAACATTCATCATATCTTTGGCTCCATCAACAAAATTCTGGGCCATTTCAGAAGGCTTCATCCTGGCCAGGAACCCAGAAATCAGGCCAAGGCCAAGAAACAAGGCGGCAATTTCCTCCATATACCAGCCCTGGGCCAATATGCCATAAATCAAAAGGCCAATGGTCGCAAAGAGGCTAGCAACTATAAGTTGCTGTGATCTACCCCATTTATAGCTTGAAACCGAATTAGACTGATGCTCAATTCTCTTGAGGTCAAGTTCATATACTGGACTCAATTGTGGATTCTTTCTAATTTTTTCTGCATAAACCATGACAAAAGCTATGCCAATAATCGTGGTTATAATCCACAAAATTAGCCTGTATCCTAACCCCGAGTAAAGCGGAAGTTCAGCAAAGCCCTGGGCAATACCAACTGTAAACGGATTAAAAAAGGCAGCGGCAAAGCCAACAGCTGCACCCAGAAAAGGAATAGCTATACCAACTATTGAGTCATAACCCATGGAAAGAGCAAATGGTATAAAGATCAAAACAAAGGGTATTGATTCTTCGGCCATACCATAGACGCTTCCAGCCAACGAAAAGATTATCATCAGGACAGGTATGACCATAATTCTAAGCTTAGGTTTCCGGGTGAAAAAAGCAGCCAGCTTTTGAATACCGGCATCTATGGCTCCCGACTTAGTCAAAATCCCAAAAGTCCCCCCAAATATGAAAATCAGGATGATAATCAGGGCGGCATCTTGAAAACCGCGGATAGGGGCAATTAACAGCCATTCAGGGCCTAGCCATTTTTTATCTACCTGGTGGTAAGTTTCTGGCACAATTATCAGCCTGGTTTTTCCCTCAATTGTTTTTTCAGCCCGGTCAAACTCCCCCGAAGGAAGCACCAGGGCCAGAAGATAAACCAGAATGACCAGAAGATAGATTAAGACTAACGTATGCGGCAGTCTGAAACTTCTCTTTTTCATTTTAGCCACCAAAATAAAACTTTCATCCCTTCCCTTAGCCACTAACTTAAAGCAAGATTTTCTCTATAATTAGCCTTAGAGTCAACATTTAAATGGTTGAACAGCCAAAAGTGTGGTGCTAAAGAAGGGGAAATACTGTGGCAAGTACAGCCACCTGGCTGGACATAATTTTTTGATTAATCTATAATTGGCACACTTCGGGGAGTAGCGCAGCCTGGCTAGCGCACAGCGTTCGGGACGCTGGGGTCGTGGGTTCAAATCCCACCTCCCCGATTTTTTTTAATTCCCCAACACCTGTGACCGCCAAATATTTTCCTATTGTATTTTCTGTTCAATCAAGTATATTCAGTGTAGATTGTTAAGGAGGGCAAGACAAATGCGAAAAGAAATCTCCGGAGTAATAATTGAATGCCTGAAAGGAAATATTGCTGACCAGCCTGATATTATGGCTGTGGTGAATGCAGCCAATGCTCATCTCCAGCCCGGGGGCGGTGTGGCCGGAGCCATTCACCGAGCAGCCGGTCCTGGTCTCGAGGAGGAATGCCGTCAACTGGCCCCCATAGAGCCTGGCCAAGCAGTGATGACTAGAGGTCATAATCTTCCTAATCCCTACGTCATCCACTGCCTTGGTCCCGTCTATGGCGTGGACAAGCCTGAAGAAAAACTCCTGGCTGACTGTTACCGTAATTCTTTGATGCTGGCTGAACAACATGAGATCGATTCTATTGCCTTCCCCGCTATTTCCACTGGTTTCTTTCGCTATCCCTTAGAAAAAGCCACCAGAGTGGCTCTAAAAACTGTTCTGGAAATGGCCCCTCAGCTTAAAAAGGTAAAAAAAATCAGGTTTGTCTTGTTCAATGATTCTGATTTAGAGGTTTATGAGGCTGAACTAACTCACTTAGCTGGTAGCTGAACTCAGCTCCTCTTATACCGTTCAACAAATCAGATTCACTTCAGTTCTTCCAGTTCATATTTCTGGGACCCAAGTCCAATTTTTTCACCATAAGCCAACTGGACCGACCAGTCCAGGTTATATCCCTGTCTGAAGACATCTTTGCCGACTGACCTGTTGACCAGGTCTATCGAAGCTCTGTCCACAGCTACCGGATCCAACGAGCCAACTATTCCTATATCTTCGGCAATTGCTGGCTGGTTTTTAGCCAGACAATCGCAATCTTTGGTAACCTGGAGGATGAAATTAACAAAACAGATTTTATCTCCAAAATGGCTTTTGACCGTATGAGCATATTCAGCCATTTTTTCCTGGAGGCGCTCGGAATCTTCATCCCATTTCATCTTGACTGCTCCATACCTGCAAACCACCAGGCATTCGCCGCAGCCGATGCATTTTTCATCATCAATCAGGACATGTTCCTGGGCTTGAACGATGGCTTCAGCCGGACAGAATTGGCTGCAGACACCACAATTCCGACATTTTTTAGTACTGACCCTGGGATGAACCACTGAGTGCTGGTCCAGCTTGCCAGCCCTGGAAGCACAGCCCATGCCCAGGTTTTTTATGGCTGCCCCGACACCACTCTGAACATGGCCGGTAACATGGGTCAGGCAGACCATAGCATTCGAATTCAAGAAGGCACTGGAAATACGAGGCGCCTTTATCCTGATACCTGCTGTTTTCACTTCCAGCTTTTCCCGGCCAACCAGGCCGTCAGCAATTATCACTGGAACCTTGACCACTTCAGGAGTGAAGCCATGTTCCCAAGCTAAGCGAAGATGATCAACTGAATTTGACCTGCAGCCAACATAAAGAGTGTTGCTGTCTGATAGAAAAGTTCGTTGACTCTTTCTCAATACTTCATCAATAATTCCAATTATCCAGCGGGGCTTGATGTGCCCGGTGTTATACTTTTCTCCAAAATGGATTTTTATAGCCACAAAATCTTCTGGCTCGATTTTTTGGTTCAACCCCAACTCTAAATAGATGGTGGCTGCTTTCCTGGCAATTTCTTCCGGCGCTTCTTCTCTATTAGCTCTGATAAAATAGACTTTACTTATCATTTAGCTCCTCGTCAGGTAAAGTATTTCAAGATAGTAGAAATTCGTCTCTCGGCTTAGTTCATCTTACCAGAAGTGACCTGATTGTTTCTACACCGTCACCCAGAGAAAAAGCAAAGCCGAGGCTCAGGAGGGATTTTTCGATAGCATCAAAAGCTAAAACAATCTGTTCCCTGGTCAGGTTGCCCATATGCCCTACCCGGAAAACTTGGCCAGTTGTCGAGCCGAGGCCGCCTGCTACCACCAGGCCATTTTCAGATAGCTTCTTCCTGAAGCTCAAATCCTCAAGCCCTTCAGGATAACGAATCACTGACAGGGTTGAAGCCAGGCAGGTTTCATCGGTATAGGTTGAAAATCCTAAGGAACGCAAGCCGTTTCTGATGGCTGCAGCAAAACGTTCGTGTCTCTCGAACCTTCTCTCCAAACCCTCTTCTATCACAATTTTAGTGGCTTCATAGAAGGCCCGAATTTCGTTAACACCGGGGGTAGAAAAATATTTATTAGGATTTTCCATAACCGGAAGCCAGCGCATAATATCTGCATAATAGGCTTTGACTCCAGGCAACTTTTTACGCTTTTCCATGGCTCTCTCTGAAAACACGTCTATCGCCAGGCCCGGGGGAGCTCCTAAACATTTCTGAGCAGCAGTCAGAATAACATCAATTCCCCAGTCATCCATCCTCTCTTCAATTCCTCCTGTGGCACAGACACCATCTACCACCAATAGTGCCTCAGGGGCCACCTGACGAAGAACTTCTGCATAATTATGAACCGGAGCGCAAGAACCGGTAGCTGTATCAACATGAGTACAGACCACTACTTCATATTTATGCCTTTTAAGCTCGGCCTTGAGTTCTTCTGCTGTTACTACCCTGCCCCATTGACTTTGAAGAAGACTATGCTTGATCCCGAAAGTTTCACAAATTTCGGCCATCCGGCTCCCGAAATAGCCCTGAGAAAGGACCAGGACTTTATCTGATGGTGAAGTAATGTTCAGGAGGGCGATTTCCATAGCCAGAGTTCCAGCACCAGATACGATAAAGGGTTGCCCCCTTTCAGTAAAAACAATTTTTTTGATATTATTCAGCGCTCGGCTCAGGGCTTCCTCCATCTCCGGGCTTGTATGAGAGACGGTAGGTAGAGCCAGAGCCTCCAGGATTCTGCCGACCACCGGCGTCGGCCCAGGAATTAAAAGAAGCTTGTTTTCTTTCATCAGTCCTATCCTTCTTAATTAGATTATTATCCTTGATTATTCAAAAATAATCCAGGATAATTAGCTTAAAATAAAATTTAATTTGGAGAGGAAAAATGAAAAGAAATATTGCCACCAGGCAACTGACTTTCCTTTTTTTAGGAGTAGTCTTAACCATAATCTTTTCGGCCAGCGGTTGCCAGCAGGACACAGTCCAAAAAGCTCAACTGGTTATTACCGGAAAGATATTTACCGGAATTGATTCCTCTCCTTTTGTTGAAGCTCTGGCAGTGGCCGACGGGAAGATTCTGGCCATAGGCAACGAGAAGGAAATTAAAAAATACGCCGGTCCGGAAACTAAGGTTATCGGGCTTAAAGACGGGGTGGCTATACCCGGTCTGATAGATGCCCACACCCATTTTTCCTCAGGCGGCCGATCTCTCATCGAGCTCAGTTTTCGCGGAATTGATTCCGTCGAAAAACTTCAGCAGATGATAGCAGAAAAAATTAAAGAACTGCCACCGGAGACACCGGTTTTTGGCCGGGAATATGACCATACTCTCTTCCCTGGTCAAAAATGGCCAACTAAAGAAGATCTGGATAAAGTCTCTCCAAATAACCCCGTGGTCATTCGTAGGGTTGATGGACATTCCATCTGGGTTAACAGTCTGGCCCTAAAACTTTCTGGAATCGATAAAAAAACACCAGACCCGTTTGGGGGCGAGATCGTAAAAGATCCTCAGACTGGAGAGCCTACCGGCATCCTAAAAGAGTCAGCTACAGGCTTGATTAAAGTCAAGCCCACGGTTCAATCAACTCCTGAGGAAGATATCCTTAGAGCTCTCGATCACGCTCGCCAGTTAGGGCTCACCGGGGTTCATGCTGATGTTGGATTGCAAGAGCTAGAGGTATATAAAAAACTTCAAAATGAAGGAAAACTCAGCCTGAGAGTTTACGCCTGGCTGCCGATAGAAGGACTTGAAGAATACATCAAAAAGGGAATCCGCCAGGGACAGGGAGATGAATTTCTAAAAATTGGTTTTCTCAAAGCTTTTATAGACGGAACCTTAGGCTCAGGCACTGCCTTGATGTTTGAACCTTTTGAAGACGACCCCTCTACTTCAGGTCTGGCTCAATACCCAGAGGAAAAGTTTTATGAACTCCTAGAAAAAGCTTATGCCCATGATTATCAAGTAGGAGTCCACGCCATTGGAGATAAAGGTGTTAACTGGGTGCTAAATGCCGTAGACAGAGCCAGGGAAAGGCATGGTTACAAAGATCTGCGTTTCAGGGTAGAGCATGCGCAGATAATCAAGCCTGAAGATTTTCCCCGATTCAAAGAACTTGGAGTTATTGCTTCCATGCAGCCCACCCACTGTACTACTGATATGCGTTTTTGTGAAATAAGGGTGGGTAAAGAACGCTCTAAATATGCTTATGCCTGGAGAACTCTGCTTGATAATGGAGCCATTCTGGCCTTTGGTTCTGATTGGCCGGTAGAACCACTTGATCCTCGCCGGGGACTTTATTCAGCTGTAACCAGAAAGAATATAGAGTTTGGCTATCCGGAGGGCGGCTGGTTTCCCGAGCAGAAATTAAGCTTAGCTGAGGCTATTAAGTACTTTACCTGGGGCTCGGCTTATGCTTCCTTTGAGGAGAACATAAAGGGAACTCTGGAACCTGGGAAATTGGCTGATATTACCATCTTTAGTCAGGATATATTCTCGGTCGAGCCAGAAGAAATCCTGACCACCCCAGTGCAATATACGATAGTTGGCGGAAGGATCGTCTACGAGCAGAAAGAAAACTATTAAATCTCTGGATTGTGATTCTCCAGATATAAGTGGCTTCTACCCTCCAGCCATTTGGAAATCTATTTTCTAAATTTCCTACAGGAGATTATCTTTGTCCTTATCCTTAGAAATTAGCTTTTTTATCCTTGCCTTAATTTCCTCATAGGAAGCCACCACGACGGCTCCTTTAAGATTTTCAGGAGTCATCTGGCTTTCCAAAATATAAATCTGACTCAAGGCTGCATTTTTAGCAGCCAGAATATCGTATTGAGTATCGCCGATTACTACGGTCTCTTCAGGAGCCACCTTGAAAAATTTCATCACTTTTTGAAATGGGGCTCCACTTGGCTTATGAAGCCCACTTTCTCTGGTCAAGACCAAGTCGAAATTTAGATTAAATTTATCAAGCAGCAACCGAGCATTTTTTTGGTTATTATTGGTCACTAAAGCTTTTTTAATTCCGGTTGCCGATAGCCATTCCAGGAATTCCTTTATACCTTCTTTAAGCACGGCCTTTTCAGTCTGGATTTCCTCATGTTTCTCCAGCTGAGCGTATTTTTCTGACCTTTGTGGTTCAGGTAAACTTTCTAAATAAGCCAGAATAGAACCTGACTCCAGACCAAGTTCTTTCCTGATCGCTGCCCAGTCATAGCTGTTTTCTACTATGGTGCCATCAAGATCAAAGATCGCCAGCCGTATGGTCATACTAATTTTAATCTTATCCTCTCGCCTATGAAAATTCAACTAAGGCCGGATGAAAAGACTTATAAAAACCTATGGCTGATGATAAAATAATTTCTCTTGTTTGGCGTTGACTATTTATAAGAAATTTTGTAAATAGATAAGTATGATTTATAACTGAAATTAAGGGAGGCACCGAATGGGTAAATATTTAGCTATTTTCCTCGGCATTGTGGCGATGATTGCAGGTCTTTACTTAGTAATCTTTGTCTGGTGGAGGGAGTTTTATGAGCTGGTCTTTGGCTTCATTCCGCCGATACTTTTCTTTGGTGGCCTGATTGCTATAATCGCTGGAATCTCCAGCATCAAAGATGCCAGGCGGCAGAAGAAGCTAGAAGAAGAAGCCTCTGCCCTCCAGGAAGAACAAAAGACTGAAGAACAGAAGCCAGAATAATAAACCTGCTTTATTTATAAAACTAAAGAATATCTCAAAATTATAGGTTATCATTGATAAGAAAATCAGGAGATGGGCGAATCAAGCAAACCGATATAAACTATAAATGAGGATTGAGAAGAATTTTCTAAGGTGAATGGTATTATCGGGTTTATTTTATCTTTATTGCTGACCTTACTTAACCAGTTTAATCTCTCTTTAGAAACAGCTTTTCTCCAGAATGACCCGGCTAAATTGTATCAGTTGATGCCGGTTAATTCACCTATACTAATTACTCTTCCCGAACCCTTTCAGGTTTCAGATTTCTTCTCCAAAGAACAAGCTTTTCTGATCGCCAAAAGATTATTTCGGCAAATTTCTACCCTGGAGTTTTTTATTGACCAGGAAAACCCCCCGGCTATAGACGCCAAGGGAGCTTTGGTCCAGGCCCGCTGGTCTGTTATTGATAATAGAGATGGCCGCAAATATCTCTTCCGGGTATATTTCTATCTGTTTTCAGAAAAAGTCTCCGACCAAAGCTATAAGGCACGTCTTAAGATAAGAGAAATCCGAGCAGAAAAGCGATAAATGAAAATTAATGGAGTGTCAAACTGGTTGAAATTAAAGTCCTCTAAAGCTCTGCTGATTATAGGCTGTTGTTTTCTATCCTCTTTACTCCTATTGGTTGCTTCAGAAATCTTATCCAGAAATCGTTCCCCTCAAACGGAGGCAGCGGTCCTGACTAATCTCAGAAAAAATGCCCAAAAGATAAAGACAGAATTTTGGCACTTAGTCGACCATATAGAGAAAAGAAAGGCTTATTTTGAACAACATCCCTTAAGTGAAAGGCCAGAGGAAGTTTTTAGCTCCTTTAAGAAGGCATCTCTGGAGATAGAGGTAGAAGGCGTGGCCTGGCTTGGATCTGACCTTACTCCTCTGGTCTGGTTAGGCAATACCGCTAACTTGAAAAACTTAATGCTTGGTTGGCCAGAGAACTCAGAAATATACCTGGAAAAAAGTTTTGTCATCCAAGATAGAGCTTCCTATTATCTAATTTTGTTGACACCGCTAACTGAGAATAGATACCTGGCCCTTTTTGAATTGCTGGCCTTCCAGCCCCAATTTCAATCGGCTTATCTTAGGGAATTTCAGAGATTGAAGTCAGTAGTCAGGTCTGGAGCAGATATTAACTTTTGGGATTACACCCAGGATACTGAAGCCTTAAACAGATTGTTTTCTAGGTCCGGAGACGAATATTTGAGCCAGCAAAAAGAAGAAAGAGAGAGCCGGACTCTTTATTTCCCGTTGCGGAATGAAAAAGGTCAGATACTGGCTACCGTAACCTTGAACTCACTCTTGCTGCAACAACGGAGTCTAAAGGCTGTAGGTCTCCTCAGGACTGCAGCTATAGTTCTAATTGTCGTGACCTTAATTATTCTGATAATCTGGCTGTTCGGGCTGCGGACTACATCTGGCCAGAGTAAAAGAACTGCCTGGCTGTTAATTATTCTTGGCCTTATAGTAATAAGAATTCTATTCATACCGTTGGCCAAAAACTATCCTGCTTCTGGCTGGACAGTATTCACGCCCCAGAACCTGGCTTTTATCAGCCCGGCAGATTTAGCTTCTTCACCTGCTTCTCTCTTTATCTCCTGTTTATTGTTTTTCATCCTTGTTTATGTAACCATTAAATTTTTTGTAAGTCCTACTATCAAACTGAAAAAAGATAAGCAGCTACATCTACCAGAAGGGCCGGCCTCTTATCCCTGGATTGTCCTAATAGCAGTAACTTCCAGCTTGGCCATCCTGGGCTTAGCCTGGCTGGTTAGAAAAACTGTAGCCAATTCCAACCTGAATCTATTAAGCTTCTCTTTTAGTCCTTCTTCCCTTTTGGTCTATATAAGTCTTTTTTTGGCTACTGCCAGCCTGCTGTTACCAGTTATCCTGCTTTTTAAGCTACTACTACCATCAGGATTTAGAAAATCATCGACTGTCATATTATTTTACTTAACAGGTCTGGTCTTTTTTGTGGCCTTCTGGTTTCGAGCCGATTTTAACCTGGCTGAAATCGGGCTTCAATTCGGGCTCTGGCTCCTTCTTAGTCTCTCAAGTTACCTGAAGCTCAGGAATCTACACTATTATGGATTGGCCTTTCTCCTAATCTCTCTTTTTACTTTTTCCCTGATAAAAGACTTTACCGAAATTAAGGCCAAAAACCTTACTGAGAACGTCTTGGTCCATCTGGTTTCATCTCAGAAAACCTGGGCAAAAATGACCTTGAATCAGTCTATTACTGAGTTACAGAAAAGATCCAGGGATCTTCTAAATTATTTCCAGAATCCGGTTGATCCAGAGATGGCTCGTTCTCTCTGGAACAAAACCGGACTGGCCCGCCTAAACTGGAATTCTTCTCTTTATCTGCAATCGACAGACCTAAAATTACTCTCTTCGTTTGCTCTTAACATGTTGGTTTTTCCTGAACAGACTAACGACCTACCTGTTTCGACCTATCCAGTTTTTGAGGAGTTATACCTGGACATTTTAGGCCAAGAGAAACATTACTTAGTTGCCTATCAAGATTTTAGAGACCAGGAAGGCTATGGTGGTCGGCTGGTCATATGGGTAAGTCTTGATCTTGAACTTCTGCCTTTTTTCTATTCGGCTAATCCCTATTTTGAATTGCTCAGGTTAAATACCTTACCTTCTCTGCAGCACTTTCCGTTAAAACTGGCTGTTTTCGACAGGGGCGGTCAGGCTATTTTTCACCAGAATAAACCTGGCTTTGCCTTGGAAACTAAAATCAAGGAGAGGGCCGAGTTATCACCTTCAGGAATCTGGACCTCTTTTAAAGCCAACGGCTCCAGCTACCAGGGCTTTGTTATTATTCTGAGTGATAATAATTTGTATCTTTTCTATCAGCCAGTAAAATCTTTCAGGCAGCAGGCCACTGAATTTCTAAAACTATTCTTTCTTTTCGTCATCTTTGTTGTTATATTGCTAACTCCCTGGATTATCAGTCAAAAAAAATGGCAGTGGTTCAAGCGGACTTTTTCTTTTCGGGTTTATCTGGCTTTTATAGCTGTGGGTCTGATCCCTCTTTTCTTTTTCATTTTTTTCAGCCAGGCTATGGTCCAGAGAATATTTTCCGACCGTTTTGTCCAGGAAGCTACCAACCAGGCCTATTTTGCCAGAAGCATCTTTCATGATTTTATCAGCCTTCAAGAGCAGCCTGAAGGTCAAAATGCCGTAGCTGCCGAAGACCTAGTATTCTGGATAAGTGGGACCCTCAATAATGATGTTAATCTTTTCAAAAATGGTTTATTTCTTTCTTCCAGCCGTGGCGAATTCTTCGAAACCGGGATTCTCTCTGAAATGCTGAATGGAGAAGCTTATTTTAGGCTTAAATATCAGAATCAGCCTCTGGCCGTCAGCCGCCAAGTATTAGGAAGGTACTCTTATCAGACGCTCACTGTTCCTTACTATTATTATCAAGATGTTTATTTTCTAAATCTACCATTCCCTTTTGAAAAACAGGAAGTTTCCCGGGCTAGCTCAGAACTTTTTGAATTTTTTCTGTTTTCTTCAGTATTTTTTATTCTATTGATTGCTTTTTTGGTCAGTACCATCAAGAAAATGTTTGTGACCCCCATTAATAAATTAATTCGGGCTACCCAGGAAGTCAGCCTGGGCAACCTCGATGTCAAGGTCGAGCATCAGGCTCAGGATGAGCTCCAGGGTTTGCTCGATGGCTTTAACAATATGGTGGAAAACCTTAAAGCCCACGAAAAAGAATTGGCCGAGCTAAGTCAGAAAGTTGCCTGGACTGAAATGGCCAGAAAGGTGGCTCATGAGATAAAGAATCCTCTGACTCCTATTCAGCTTTCAGCTGAGCACATCCTGAAAGTCTATGACGATCAACACCCGGATTTTGAGCGGGTCCTCAAGGAATCTATTTCCTATATCATTTCAGAAGTAGAAAACCTCAGAAGGATCGCTCAGGAATTTATGACTATAGCCAGAGAAAGTGGACCTATTAAAGAGAAATTTGACCTAAAGGAGTTGATCACGGAAATCATCCAGCCTTTTAAAATGACTCTGATAGATCGTTTAGAGATTAGCTTTAAATATTCAGGCCAGAATTTTTTCCTGGTTGGGGATCGTGGAAAGGTTAAGGTAGTCATAAGAAACATTTTAATTAATGCTATTGAAGCCATTAAAGGCAGAGGCCGAATTGAAATCAATCTCCGGGAAAATGACCAGGAAATTGAATTGGAAATAAAGGATACAGGTGGTGGAATTCCTCCAGAAATTTTGAGTCATATCTTTGAACCCTACTTTTCTACTAAAGACAAGGGGACCGGCTTAGGCTTAGCTATTTGCAAAAGAATAATTGAAGAACACCAGGGAACTCTCAGGTTAGAAAGCCAGGTAGGAAAGGGAACGAAGGTGACTATTACCTTCCCCAGGTCGACATCAAGCTGAAACCATAATAGAAGTTCGGTTTCCTGAATAAAGCAGGTTGATTATGATAGAATATTGTTTTAATTTAATTATTCAATTGAGAGGTAAAGATGAGAACGCTGGTAACCTATTACAGTCTGACCGGCAACACCAGATTAGTGGCTGAAGCCATCTATGAGGCCATACCTGAACCCCGAGAGATAAAATCTTTAACTGAAGTAGCCTCAGTAGATGACTATGACCTGGTTTTCATCGGTTTCCCGGTTCATTCTCACAGCGTTCCTTACAAAGTTGAACAATTTCTTAAAAAATTGCCGGCTGGAAAAAAAATTGCTCTTTTTATGACTTACAGTTCCATAACTGGCAGCAGACTATCACGGGAAGCACTGGAGCAGGCTCTAGTTTTAGCTGGCAAGACCAAGATTCTTGGTTCCTTTTCCAGCCGGGGAAAAGTCTCAGCCCAAGCCATGGAAGTTTTAGGAAAATCCCCGGAACATGCCCTCTGGACTGAGATGGCCGTAACGGCCAGGTCACATCCTGACCACAACGACTTAGAAGATGCCAGGACCTTCGCTCAATGGATTGTAAGCCTGGCTAATCAATGAAGCTTCCCTTGGCTAAAGCCATAGCCTTCTACTGCTTTGGTAAGCAAAAAACTGGCAATCTGAAGACTTTCTTAATGATGCTTGATTCTTTTAAAACCAGAGACACCGATTATCTTTAAGCTTTCCTTAGAATGTTCTTCAAGTTGGTCTAAAAGCAAGTTTAATCCAAGGGTATCACTGGCAATATGACCAGCCACAATAACATTCAAGTTAGCTTTCCTGGCTCTTTCCAAAGCTTCTTCGCTGTAATGCATACCAACCAGAGTGCTGATCCCAGCGGCGGCCTGTTTATCATATATATCTCTGGAGCCTTCAGTTCCACCAGTCATATCCAGAAAGATCTTGCCGGCCCGGCTGTTTTCAGAGCCAACCAGAATTTTTGGCCTGACAGAATTACGGCTGGATTCCAGGTATTCAGGAATATCTTCCAGGATTTCGAGAACACCCTTTAGTCTGTCTGGAGCCTTTTCCTGAAACAGATCATGAAGGTATTTAGTGACACAATTATCAGCCGGAGTGTGGAGGCAAACAAATGGCAGGTTAAGAAGGCGAGCCGCATCTACCGTCCGGTTGTGATTTACCGGAAGCAGTTTTCTTTCCACCTCTTCAATTCGCTTTTCCATCAACTGCTCAGCAACACTCGGGGTAACCCCAAATGAGGTCAAAAGGTCGATTTGCAATCCCATCACTTGGGATAGCTGGGCCAGGGCCCGACCTTCAGGATGATGAGACATGATCAGATCAATTTTCTCATTAGAATCACGGTTGAGAATATAAGTTAGGAGAACTTCGGCTGCTTCCATGTCAATCCCAGCTATTACCCGATGGACTTCAACCTCCGGATCTCCTGTCAGAATCCGGCTATCAGCAAAAGGATTAAACAGCCGATCCAGGTCATAAGCCTGTCTTTCTTTCTCCTCTAACTGGTTGTATTTACCCTTTTCTTCTCGAAGTAGTCGGTCGATTTCTTCTTTCGGTCTCAGGTCATTTCTGATCCCGATTTCAATGGCAAGATGATACAAATCTTTAAGTTTCATCTTTCCTCCAGTTTAGCTATTTTCATAGTTAAAAGTATCCCTCGGCACTTAGAATAAAGTGTATCCTGTTATGAGCTAGCTTTTCAACCCCAAAAAGCCATTTCCTTTCTGCCCCACTATTTAGAGGCAATAGTCATCCATGGTTAGACTGATTTCTCATTGACAGTCTTTAGAATATAAAGTAAATTTACGGTCGTGATTATAAGAGTTATCATTTTAGTTCTTCTTCTGTATCTGATTTTTCTGGTAGTTCGTTTTTTCCAATCTATTGGGCAGAGCAGCCGGCCGCCTAAGTCCAAATCAGAGGCCTTACCAAAGAAAACCATGGTAAAAGATGAGGTCTGTAATACTTACATTGCCGAAGATGAGGCCATAAAAGAAATTCAAAACGGCCGGGTCTATTATTTTTGCTCTCAGGAATGCCGTCAGAAGTTTTTATCTGCCAGAAAAAAACCCCCCAAATCAGCCTCAGTATCCTGAGAATAAGCCCTCATTATTCGTATAAGAAATTTGTTTATTCTTGTTCCAGAGTAATTATGGCTTGATATAAAAATCTTGAAATTCGTCCTTGAATTGTTCCCAGATAATTTCAACCTCTTCTACCCTGGCTAACCTGGGCCCCTTTCTAAGTTCAGTTAAAAATTGCTCAAGTCTGTCTTTATCCCCCTCGGCTACGATTTCGACCCGTCCATCATACCTATTCCTAACCCAACCGGTCACTCCCAACATGTTAGCCACGTGCTGGGCAAAAAACCGGAAGGCTACTCCTTGCACCCTGCCAGCAATAATAGCCTGAAACCTAGCTCTCATTTATTTTATTTTATCATAAGGGCAGTTTCTAAATAAAACTATTGGGTATCATGGGCTGGCGCATAACTTCCTAAAAGAAACTTAAGCTATTTACCTTAGCTGAGACTAATCTTGATCTACTTCTAATTATTTCTTCGGCACCATCGTCACAGTCCTGCTTTTTATTTTAGAGACCGCCTCTTCTGAAAAAGCCCATTGGTGATAAAGGCTATTGAGATAAAGGGGAATCTGGTCACTGTAATGAGGACTCATAAAATGTCCGCTCTCTCCAGAAGTTAAGACCATCAAAGAGTTATCCAGGTTAGACAGGTCAACGATAAAACGGCATGATTGACCAATGGTAGTTTGCCAATCATTGGTAGCCAGACTGGCTTTGACTGTAGTTTCATCCCCAATCATCGGATATGTTCCACTATTCAAGAAACCCAGAAACCATTTCTCCCCCAGGAGATGCTGATAATTTAGACTATGCATCTTGGCCCAATCCCATTTTTCTTGATTCTGACCAAATCTTTTTTTCAATTCTTTCATAGTCTCCAGCAGGGCCTTTTCAATGATCTCCTCGCGGCTCTCTCTCTGTTCTGTATCTATCAAGTCAAACCAATCCGAATCTGGGTCATCTAAAATTTTCTCTAACCCGGCTTCTTTGGCTCGAAAATAATTAGCAGCCTCTTGGTAGTAAAAGGACAAATCGTCATAAAAGGTCAGCTTTTGCAGTTTCGCCCAGAAAACCTCAAAGATAGCTGGAGCCATTCCTTCTTTAACTTCTCCTGACCATTGAATTAGAAGTTTTCTCGCTTGTTCGGCCTCAGGTTCACTGAGTCTGATTTCATTCAGAACTTTTTTTACCCGCTCAGCCCGTCTGGAATAAACATCATTTTGGATGGCGATCATACTTTCTAAGGAATGCTTCTTTTGAGCTTTTATCAACTCTTCAATCCTCAGTTTTCTGTCAGGTAATAGCCAGTCAAAGCCAAGGTAATGGCTGTAGTCGGGTGGAGCGATATTGTTATTAGCGGTAACAATAAATCCAGAGGTCGGATTAAACTGGTTGGGCTTTTGTTCTTCAGACAGATAGCCAGTCCAAAGGCTGTCTTCCCGCCAGCCTGGATAGGCATAGACAGCCGCTTCCTTTTTTCTGATGGGAATTTTACCGGTAAGATAATAGCCAATGTTACCGTCAATATCAGCATAAACAAAATTCTGAGAAGGATTTTCAAACCTCCTGGCTCCAGCGCAGAATTCATTCCAATTTCTGGCTTTGTTGATTAAATATAACCCTGTTACGGTGGTATCACCTTCATAAATTGTCCAGCGTAGCGAAATGGGCGTTTCGCTGTTTAAAAGATGGGGATTAAGGAGCGGTCCTTCGTCTGTCCAGCGAATTTCCAGAGTCTGGGAATTTTTTTCTCCTCTGATCTTGACCACCTCGGTTCGAAAAGAAAATGGCTTCCACTCTCCCTGGCGAAAATAAGATTCTTTATCCCAGTCAACCTTTTCTACAAAAATGTCCTGAACATCAGCATAAGAATTGGTTACTCCCCAGGCTATCCTCTGATTGTGCCCAATAATTACCAGGGGAACACCTGGAACAGTTACCCCAGCTACCTTATAATCTGGACATTCCAGACTTATTTCCATCCAGATAGGTGGGACAGTAATACCCAGATGAGGATCATTAGCCAGAAAAGGCCGACCGGTTTCTGTCAACTCTCCAGAAATCACCCAGTTATTAGAACCCTGAATAAATTCCTGATTGACTCCCCCCAGACGAAGATAGTCTAACCTAATCTCAGAGTCGGGGGGAAAATCAAGGCCAGGCTCCAGCAATTCTACAGCCTCTATTCCCGCCCTTTTTATCAGATTCATTCGGGCTATTTCCGATGTCAGGTCGGCAGCCAGGCCCAGGGCTAAAAGATGCTTGACAGATAGAGTATCTTTAATTTCCCAGGGTTCAGGTCTTATTCTTAAAATCATGAATTCAGGTGGCCAGTCCCATTTGATCTGCTGAATAAAGACATTAACTCCGCTGGCGAAAGCAGCCAGAAGTTCTTTCATCTCAGGTGACAGCTTTTGATAGTCTCTTTCAATGGCTACCGGTATGCCTAAAACTCGACATTTAATATCATGCTTTAACCCAGGTTTCCCCAGAATTTCAGATAAACGGCCCTGAGCAACTCTCCTTAGAAGTTCCATCTGCCACAGCCGTTCTCTCGCTTGAACATAACCAGAGGCCAGAAACAAGTCAGGCTCATTCTGAGCTTTAATATGAGGGACTCCCCATCTATCCCAGTTGACAATAACTTCAGCCTGCAATCCGGGAATCTGAAGGGTATCTTTCTTTGAGGGCAGAGAAGAGTGGAAGGATAAAAACACGAACACCGAAGCCCCGAGCACCAGAAAAACGACAACAATTATCAAAACCCTGAAAATTCTGGCAGCTTTCATTCCTCACTCCTTGTCCATTGTTTGTGAAAGTTTTCAGTTTGTCGGGTAGTCTCAATTCTTTTATCTGCTTTCTTTAAGACAGATTCAGGCAAATCAATTCCTTGAAGCCTGGCAGCTTCTTCATTAACGAAAAACTTGACCCGGTCTATGTACTGAAATGGAATCCGGGCTGGGCTTTCACCATTCTTCACTCTGATTATCAGCTCAGCCGTCTTATGCCCTATATCTTCAAAATCAAAGCCCATAGAAATACAGGCTCCGAGCTCAGCTCCCAGGGCAAAAGCGGCGAAAAGAGGCAAATGGTTTTCTTGGGCCAATCGCCCAACTAATTCAAAGTTGGTATTGATGGTATTATCAGAAACTGGAAAAAGTACTTCCACCCGATCGCCTACCAGACTCTGAACAGCTTGAACTATATCTTGAGCCCCAGAAATGGGCTCGGCCACAATTTCCAAGCCGTAGTCTATGGCTGATTCTCTCATCAATTCCAAATAGTATTCAGAATTGATTTCAGAGGGGGTCCAGATGGTGCCAATTTTTTTCACCTCTGGTTTTAACTGAAGGATAAGTTCCAGCACCTGCCGAATAGGGGCGGTAGAACACACTCCGGTGACTCTGGGTGAATGGTCAACCGCAGTTTTGCCTGCCCGGACAATATATGGATTTGCCACAGAGGAAAAAATAATTGGCAGATTATCAGTAACTATCATGGCCGCCTGAAGAGCGGCAGTGGATATCGGAACCAGAATTCTGGACTTTTCTGCCAGTGACTTAGCCATTTCCGGGAGAGCCGAAACCTGCCCATGCGCTTTCAGGACAATCACTTCTATTTCCTGGCCACTTTCTTCCTGGTATTCCTCGAGCTTGCTTAACATACTCCTCACCACCTCATCAGACGAGGGCGAATCATAAGCCTGGACCACGCCGATGGTATATTTTTCCTCGAGTTGCTGAAGGCTTTCGACTTGATTTTTACAGCCTGAAAGAAAAAGAACCAGGCTAAGCCCTACCAACAAAAACCATAATAAAAGATAAGGCTGTCCCAATAGTTTTCTCGTTTTCATTTTACTAATTAATCTTTATCATGAAGATACTATCTTTGACCAGTGATGGACGTCTATGTTCCCGCCACTGACGACGGCCAAGATTTTTTTTCCTGAAAATAATCTTGGGTAGGAGAGCACGGCAGCTAAAGATAAAGCCCCAGCCCCCTCTGCTTTCTGCTGGTGATAGCTATGGATAACTTTAATAGCCTGAAGGATAGATTCCTCGTCAACTGTTAAAAGGTCATCAACATATCGCTCGATTAGGGAAAAGGTCACTGTATTTTCTTCCAGGCCTCCAGCTACAGCCTCAGCTATGGTTAGTTTTTCAATAAAATCATTACTGATCCTTCCGACCGATAGAGAATGCTTAATGAAAGCTGAATTTTTTGGCTCCACTCCGGTTATTCTGACCTGAGGTCTTTTTTCTTTTATATAAACAGCTATCCCGGCAATCAGCCCTCCCCCGCCTACCGGAACTATGATCTCCTCCACTTCAGGCCAATCCCTCAATATCTCCAGACCACAGGTCCCCTGACCGGCAATAACCTGTTCATCATTATAGGGAGAAACATACATCTGGCCAGCAAGAGCCGCTTCCTTTCTGGCTAAGCTTTCAGCTTGCTGACAAGGTCCATTAACCACCACCAAATTAACTTTATTATCTTCCAATTTTTTTCTCTTTATCTCTGAGAGAGAAGCTGGAACGTAGATTGACAGAGCCAACTTTTCCTGCCGGCAGACCTGAGCTACAGCCCGACCATGATTGCCGGTTGAGGCTGTCACCACTCCTTTTTTCCGGCAGTCATTAAGATTGGCCAGAATTTTGTTGCTGGCACCTCGGATTTTGAAAGACCCAGTTACCTGGCAATTTTCCCATTTCAGGCAAATTTTAGCTCTTAGCCTGGTTGACAGCTCTAAAGATTCGCTGGTTTCAGTAGGCCGAACATAAGGCTGTATTCTAGCCCTGGCTTCTTCAATCTGATTAATTGAAATTAGCTTCATTAATTTTCTATCTTCATTTTTCTTATAGTATATCATAAGAATTTGACTCAAGATTAATCTTAAATTATAGTTCTACTGAGGCAATAATTGCCAACAAAAGACACAAGAGGTTATAATATGAAACCAAACGCCCCCACTGGCAAACTCAGATCTACCGAAAACTTAGGATATATTCAGGTTTATACAGGCGATGGCAAAGGTAAGACTACGGCTGCTCTGGGTCTGGCTTTGAGAGCCGCCGGTCATGGAATAAGAACTTATTTTGGCCAGTTTCTAAAAGGGCAGGTCTGCGGTGAAATTTTGGCTGCCAACAAGCTGGCCTTTATGATAACTTTTGAGCAATTCGGACGGAAAAAATTTATCAAAGTCACCGAGGGTTTTGAAGAAGAAGATTATCGACTGGTGGCTGAAGGCTTAAAAAAATCTTTAAAGGCCATGCTGAGTGGTGAATACCGGATTGTGGTCCTGGATGAAATTAACGTAGCTATGGACCTCGGTTTGATCTCAGAAGAGCAAGTTCATGAATTTCTTGATCGCAAGCCCGAGGAAGTCGAAATTATCCTAACCGGACGGCGGGCACCTGAATCTATAATTCAGAGAGCAGACTTAGTGACTGAGATGGTCTGCTTGAAGCATTATTATGAGAAAGGAGTTAAGGCCAGAAAAGGGATTGAAAAATAGTTCTGGCTCCAGCCATGGACCAAGAAAGAGCCATCAAAAAAATTCCTATCGAAAGGAATTAGGTGAGATTAACCAGAGAAAAATTCCAGCAGTTAGTTGAAGAAGCTTTCAAGAATATTCCCAAAAAATATCTACGGAAAATAGACAACGTGGCTATTCTGGTTGAAGATTATCCTCCACCCGGACAAAGCCTCCTCGGACTTTATCATGGTGTTCCCCTAAAGCATCGTGGCTCTTATTACGGCAACATTCCGCCTGACGTTATAGTCTTGTATAAAGTCCCCATTGAAAGTCTTTGCCAAACCAAAGAGCAAGTCAGAGAAAAAATTGAGGAAGTTCTTTGGCATGAAGTCGGACATTATTTCGGCCTGGATGAAAAAACCCTCAGAGAAATTGAACTCTGGAAATTGAACAAGAACAGAAAAAAACATTAAAAGGAGAATTGAAAATGAAAAACTCTATTAAGGGAATTTTTGCCGCCTTAACCACTCCTTTTGTTAACGGCCAGGTCTCGGCCGAGAAGCTCCGGGACAATTTAGAGAAATTCAATCTTACCAGACTCGCTGGTTATGTAGTTCTTGGTTCAACCGGAGAGGCTTCTTTCCTGGATGATGAAGAATCAGTAAACCTTGTCCGGCAAGCTAGAAAGTTGACCGATAAGGATAAAATTCTGATTGCTGGGACCGCTCGGGAGTCAGCCGAATGGACCATAAAATTCACTAACCTGGTAGCTGAGGCCGGAGTAGAGGCTGCTTTAATCAGACCACCTTCTTACTACAAAGCCCAGATGACCTCCGAGGCTCTGCGGACCTATTATTTAGAAGTAGCTGATAGAGTTAAAATTCCGGTTATTCTTTACAACATTCCTCAGAACACTCAGGTCTCACTTCCTTTAGAATTAGTAATTGAGCTCTCCGAACATCAAAACATAATTGGCCTTAAAGAAAGTGCCGGAAATCTGGCCTACCTGGGCGAGGTCATAACGAAAGTCCCTGCTGAGTTTCTCTATTTGACCGGTTCTGGCAGTGTTCTTTATTCAGCTCTGGAACTTGGAGCGACCGGAGCTATCCTGGCTTTAGCCAATGTGGTCCCAGAACTTTGTGTTCAGCTTTATGAATTATTCCAGAGCCGACAAAAAGAGGAAGCCCTTAAGCTCCAGTATAAACTTATTCCGCTTAATAGAGCCTTGACTCAAACCTATGGCATCCCGGCTGTTAAATACGCTCTGGATCTTCAGGGTTTCTACGGAGGTGCCTGCCGCCCTCCCCTGCTGCCTCTGGACGAAACTGCTCGCCAGAGAATTGACCGACACCTAAAGGACCTATTATCAGCTTGCTAATAGGAGCAGGTTAATCTTTCGAAGAAAAGTTTTTAAGCTAAAGCTTAGCTCGGAGGTCAGAATACCATGATGGTCATAATTGCTTTGTGCCTCCTCCTCCTTATAGCTTATCTTTTTGAATATTATTCAGAGAAAATAAATGTCCCGACAGTTATGGTCCTGCTGCTAACAGGATTCATTTTGAGAGAAGTAATCACCTACCTCAATATTCCCTTGCCTGATCTTTTCTTTTTATTACCCGCCCTGGGTAATATTGGGCTAGTGTTGATTGTCTTGGAAGCAGCTTTAGAAATTGATTTAGGCCGAGAGCATGGGAAATTAATCAGCCAGACTTTAATCCTGGCTTTTGTCAGTATCATAATTTTGTCGTTCATCCTGGCTCTGGTTTTTATGCTGACTAATGGAGAAAGAAGCTTTAATGAGCTGCTGCTGATGGGGGTGGTCTTTGCCGGCACTAGTAGTGCTGTGGCTATTTCCAGCTCCAAAAATTTGCCACAACCCAGTAGACTTTTTATCATCTATGAAAGTAGCTTTTCAGACATTTTAAGCATAATGTTTTTTAATTTTCTCCTCTGGAACTCAGTGGTAAATTGGACTTCTTTCTATGTGACTTTAGGCCAGTTGATATTAACTATCATATTTTCAGCCATCTCAATCTATTTTTTATTTTTTCTTCTCAAAAGAATCGAACATCACGTCAAATTCATTCCGATAATTCTTCTGGTAATTTTGCTCTATTCATTATCTGAAGTTTTTCACCTTCCGGGACTTATTTTTATCCTGTTTTTTGGACTATTTCTTAATAATTATGAGAAGTTGCGATCTGTCCCTTACTTAGAAAAAATATTTATTAAAGAAAACCCGACCGAAGTCAAAAAATTTAAAGATCTGGTCATAGAATTTACTTTTCTTATTAAATCAATCTTTTTTCTGGTTTTTGGCTTTGCGGTCAGTCCGAATGAAGTTTTTAATGCCAAGGATTTTATTAGGGCTCTGGGAATAGTAGCCCTTATTTTCGGATTGAGATGGCTCTTAATGAGACTGATGAGGATCAATTTGGACAGAGTCTTATACTTTGCTCCTCGAGGCTTGATTACCATTCTTTTGTTTGTCACCCTGGCAGAACAAGGTAAAAGTCTCTTTTTCTCCCGGGGAATGGTTTTTCTAGTAGTGTTGTTATCCTGTCTGGTGATGGTGGTCGGAAACGTCGTTGGGAAAAACAAAGACTTAGAGCCTGACCTTCCCGGCCACTGATGGTTCTATTTCTTTGAGAATGGGAATTTTTGGCTATAAGGCTTTTACAGCAATCTAGGTCCTAGGAAATAGTTCAATTAGATAAGGCTCAGGATTGTCCTCATAAATCAAGGGCTGTTTCTGGTAAAAATGATATTTATGATAAAACCAGACGCTTAAAAGAACTAAGATAACGGCTACATAAAAACCAATCAATCTCGAAGGCCTGGCCAGAAAATAGGGCTCGAACCAGCGCGGAATAAAGATATAGCCCAGAAATAACAGGATATAAACCAACCAGAAAATATGCAGCTTGCCTTTCCCGGGAAGATAAGAGCAGGCAAAAGGAAATTTCTTCTGCTGGAAAAACAGGACTTCAACCAGCAAGACAGCCAGAGCAAAGTTATAAAGACAATGAACTCCAGAGGCCGGCCAGTTCCAGATAAAGCCATAAAAGACAAATAATAATAGGAAGAGCGGAAAAAGGGCAAAGATTATAAGGCTTTTGCGCAGAGCTGAAAAATAGGTCCATCTCCGGGGGGTTTCAGCTAGCTGGAAGGCCCAGTTAGCTTCAAAGTTTAGCGGAATATTGCTGGCATCTCTTATCCCGACCAGAAGAAAGAAGCTCAGGACAAGCGGCAATGAAAGCATGTTTCCTGATTGAGCCTTCCATAAAAATTTCCCGGTCGAGACAAACATAATAAGGCTAAGGCCGAAACCAATTCCCAAATAAGACAAAATCCTGGTCCGGTGGAGACGGCTGCGGCTCATAACACTTCCATAAAACCAGAAAGCCGCCCTTTCGGCTGGCCGCCTTAAAATCGTTAAATTTAAGATGGGTTCAGTCAGTCTTCTTAATATTGACGGGCGGAAATGCTTGGCCCCTTCTGGTGATATTTTTTTGAGATGCCGGTTGTAAGAAAAAAGAGTAATAAGGAAAAAGGCAGCCACAGCTATGGCCAGAGCTAAAAGGGCCCTCAAAGCCAGTTCCTGAAAGAAAGGCTGGTGGTTTCCCTGCAAAACCTCATAAAGGCCGGTAAACCAGAGCGGGGGAAAATTCATCATAAAGGAAGTTGGAGTTCCTTGGAGGTCTTTCAGCTTTTCAAACTGTTCATAAATGAAATGGGTATCGATCAGGAAAAAATAAAGAATAAAAATATGAACGACGATCAGGCTAAGACGCAGTAGATCTGAAATCCGTTGAAAGATTTTACCCCGAAGAAGGATATTGAAAAAGCCGGCAATAAAGCCCAGAGCAAAAAACATAAAGGCACTGGCCAGAAACATAACCAGAAGATGGGTCAGAAATAAGATAACAGTGGATAGAAACCCAAAGTAACTGGCCTGCCCTAAAAACAAGACAAAAACAATTGACGACAGGGCATTAAGGCCAATAGCAAATATCCCGACAAACATTATCAGGCTGGCAAATTTGGCAGAAAAAATGGTCAGCGGTTTTAAGGGCAGAGGCATCAGATTCAAAAAATCCTGCCGGTCAAGAAAAATCGCATCCCAGACAAAGATGGTGACGAGCCCGATGAGAAGCATGATCAGGCTGGTAAATTCCGAGATTTCAGCCCAGGCCTGGGGTTTACCAGGGATAATAAGGTAAACGAACAAAAGGTTATCAGCCACATAAGCTGGAAAAATAGATAGAAGAGCTATGATACTTATCACCTTACCGGTCATCTGCTCTTCAAAAAAGACGGTTTCATTCAGGAAAAGACGTCTGAAAAAATGCCGGGTCAGAACCAAAAACGAACTCTCTTTTAGCTGAAACTTTTTGAGGCCGTCCATTTTTTATATCTTCTGTCGGCTCAGGCCATCAGGCATTTTTCTTCATGAGAGAAATCAATTCCGAGGCAGCCGCCTCCGGGTCTTCCTGGGCAATTAACTGATTAAATATTTCTTCGAGAGAAGGTACTTTGATCAGCTGACGCAAGTTGTCGACCGAATCATCAGCCCGAACCTTACCTTGATGAAGAATTATTACCCGTTGGGCCACCTTTTCGACAATATCCAGGATGTGGGAAGAATAAATGATTATTCTCCCTTCAGCCGAGAGTCGCTGAACCAATTTTTCAATTACCAGAATAGTAGAAACATCCAGCCCAGATAACGGCTCATCCAGAAGAAGGATTTCCGGGTCATGAAGCAGAGCAGCTGAAAGCAAGACTTTTTGAGTCATACCTTTGGAAAAAGAGGCAATCTCTGAATACATATCGCCAGCTAAATCGAAGACTTCCATAAAACCATTAATTTTTTGTTTAAGGTTGGATTCTTTAAGGCCTCGCAGCCTTCCAATCATCAGGAGGTACTCATAGGCATTCAAATGAGAATAAATGGCCGGCTCCTCCGGCACATAGCCGAGCCTTTGTTTGAACCAGACAAGATTCTTCCAGACATTGCGGCCGGCATAGAATATTTCACCTTCTGTCGGCTCCAGCAAGCCAGCTAAAATTTTGATAGTGGTCGATTTACCCGCCCCATTAGGACCGAGATAGCCTACCGATTCTCCCGGCCTCACTGAGAAGCTGATATTGTCCACCGCCTTAATACATCCATATTTTTTAATAATTCCCCTTAGCTCTAACATGACCTATTTTCTTATGTCGCTGCGTATAAATATCTTATAAGGCTTATCCTGCGCTGAAGTCAATATATTCTTTCTGGTCAGTCTCTCTATCTCCAAACAAGTAAAGATAGTGAGGGACTTTTAGGGCCAGGGCTTGGCCGTTAGCACAATAGGGCTAAGACCAGCAAAATACCAGCTTATCCTTAGGAAATTAATCATCAGATCAATAAACCGATATATCAATCGAAAATTAAAAATTTAGCTTGCCAAATGTTAAATATATTTTATACAATGTATGTGTAAATTATGATTAAGGAGGTGATAGGTTTGAGTTTGTAGCTTTGAATTTATGAACAAAATGCTTCTCAAAACAATTATCAGATGAAAGTTTATCGAATTTCTTTACTAAAAGGAGCGATTATGAAGAAAAACATTATGAAAAACCCAGTATTTACTTACCTGATGATCTTAATTACGGTTATTTGTTTGAGCCATACAGATATTTTGGCTCAGGTTTCAAGTCGTGAAACAGGCTCTATCCGGGGAGTAGTCACTGATGAGGAGGGCCTACCATTGCCCGGAGTAAACATAGAAGTATCCGGGCCGGCCCTAATGGGCACAGCAACTGATGTTACCAGAAATGATGGTTCCTTCAGGATCATTCTGTTACCCCCAGGTAATTATAAGCTCACAGCTGAGCTGCCTGGCTTTCAGACGTACATTGAAGAAGAAATCGAAGTTAGAGTCGGCTTGACCGTTACCAGAAATATCAAGTTAGGCCTTGCAAAAATGGAGGAAGAGGTAACAGTTGTCGGAGCAGCTCCAGTTGTAGATGTCAAGGCATCAAAAACCCAACAGATTTATAAATCTGACCTTATCCAGAATTTGCCAATTAGCCGAAGTCTAACCGCAATCGTTTCTCTTACTCCTGGCACCGTCGATGCTACTAACATCAAAGGGGCTACAGCAGCTGGTAATACCTATCAAATTGATGGCCTCAATGCTAATGATCCGAGCCAGCAGCAGCTTAGTATTCCAATTGATTTTAATGCCCTGGAAGAAGTAGAAGTCATGACAGGAGGAGCCCCGGCCGAAGTCGGCTGGACTCTGGGTGGGTTTGTCAATGCTATTACTAAATCAGGTGGCAATAGTTTTTCGGGCATAATCCAGGGTTATTACACCAATGAAGACCTAACCAAAGCTGTTCTGCCTGATGAACAATTAAAAGCCATGGGCTTATCGAAACCGTCTTCGGCTGTTTATGATTATGATGTTTCCGTTGGGTTTGGTGGTCCAATTATTAAAGATAAAATCTGGTTTTATGTCGATGGTCGTTATGCCAGAAATGTTTACCATTCGGGCTTTATCCCCTTTACTTCACCTTATGACGGAACTTATTATGATAATTTTGATCGGAAGGACAAGACCTGGACAGGCTTCGGTAAGTTTACTTTTCAGTTGGCTAAAAGCGTCAAACTGGCTGTTATGGGTAATGTGCAGCAAAGAACCGACAATACAAGGGCCTCTGGTTGGAATATACCATTTGATTGCCTGTATAAAACCGATCCCTGGGCTAACTATGCCTTTACTGGAGTCTTAACCTGGATGGTTAACAATAATACTCTAGTCGAAGCTCGGGCTGGTTATGCTACAGTCGATGCTACGCTACCCCTTATCCGTGAGGAGCAAACGGATATTCCTTATATGTGGGACGGCTATACTGGCTATTACTTCGGTACAGGTTACTATGCCAATCAATGGAATGGCCGTCCTTCTTTACAGTTTTCTGCCCACTTAACCAGGTTTATTGATGATTTCCTCGGAGCTGACCATGAACTCAAGATTGGTGCAGAGATTCAGCGCGGAGCCGCCAAGTGGGCTAACTGGAAAGCTAACACTATGCAATGGCCCTGGTACAATAACGAGCCTTACTATTGGACGGCTCAAGGCTACCCAAGAGAATGGTACGGAGATGGTTATATCGGATTCTGGGCCCTTGGACAGGACAAGGATAGCAGCATGGTCGAAGGCGATTTCTCGCGCTATGGCGGCTACATTCAGGATTCTGTGACTATTAAAAATAGGTTGACCATAAATCTTGGACTTCGTTTCGATGGTACCAAAGGCTGGATACCAGACATCTACAAAGGGCCAACTGGCAGCTTTGCTAATGAGCTCGGTGTTTCGTTGATTGAACCTGAAATTGGTTTTAATCCCTATGCCGAATTTAACATGGAAGGGGTAGATAATCTGGTTGACTGGTTTAATATTTCGCCCCGAATTGGCCTTACCTATGACCTCTTCGGCAATGGGAAAACAGCCTTGAAGTTTAACTACGGTCTGTATCGTGAATCAGTCTGGGGATCAATCATTTACAAGTGTCACCCTCTTTATTATAAGACATATTATTTTAATTGGTGGGATGAAAACGGTAATGGGCAACCTGATGCCCCCAGCGCTGGCGATTATTATGAAATGCTGTGGTCCTGGTCGAATCCATCAGAAATGCTTAGAGAAAACTGGATAACTGGTATTTCATCCGATACCAAGGCACCTTATGACGAGCAGATAGTGGTTGGGCTTGATCATGAGCTCTTTAAGAATTTCAAAATCGGTCTTAACTATATGTATAAGGTTAAAAAGAACATTCTTGATGATGCCCTTTATGATCTTGATACTGGTGAAACCTGGTATAATCCAGATACTACACCTGGTAACCAATACTGGGTCCCCTTTACTACAACTGTTCCTGCAGCCGGCAGCTTTCCTGCCCAAGAAGTTACTATGTATTTTATGAGCAATGAGGCTCCTGATAACTGGGTACTCCAGATTCGCAACATTCCAGAAGCCTTTCGGAAATATTCAGCCCTGGAACTATCATTTGAAAAAAGAATGGCTGATGGCTGGCAGTTAGGTGGTTCAATCAACTATTCCAAAACCTGGGGAAATATTAATGGCGGCTATACTGATATTCATGGTTACACTTCAGCGGCCAACGATGCCAACTGGTTTATTAATGGCGACGGTCGGACCTATGAAGATCGTCCCCTAGTTATTAAACTCTTTGGCTCATTCAATATTCCCTATGGCTTCGTAGTTTCCTTTAATTACAACTTCAGCAGCGGCACTCCCTGGGCTCGCGGGGTGACTGTTGTTCCACCAGAAGATTGGGCGGCTGACAATAATGTCAACATCTACAACACTTATTATGTTAATCTTGAACCAGTTGGTACCAGGCGCAATTACTCATGGAATTTACTGGATGTCAGGGTTGAAAAAGTCTTTTCCCTAAAAAAATACGGACAACTAGGAATCTTTGCTGATATTTTTAACCTGCTTGGCCAGCACTATGTCAACATCAATCAAAACCCAGGGGGAACCTGGATGCCAGTCGATAATAACTCCACTGAAGGAACTTATAACCTTAGCGGCACCTTTAAGAAGATTACCAGCATTTCCAATATGACCAGGACCTTGAGATTCTCTGTCCGCTATTCTTTCTAAAAAGATTAAGCAGAGTAAAAAGGGGAGGATTTACTGGAGTCCTTCCCTTTTTTTATTGCCTTTTTGCCTTGGTTGCATATGACACAAATAATTAGGGTCTACTGAAAAACACTAAATATTACAATAACATATACAATGTGTTAGGTCAGACACATTAGTGACACTTAGTGTAAGATAGGTGTTACTATGTATATACAACCGACGACAACTTATGGTTCACTCATTCCGGGCTCTGAGTACATTCGGCCTCTGTTACGCTTAATATTATTTCTTTAGCTAGATAAGAAAATTTGTCTTGACTTATCCTTAACAAAATAATAGCCTTGAGATATAAAATATGAAAAATATTTTATTTAAACCTTTGTTATTTAAACCATTAATAGGAGGGCTACTTGAAAACATCTAAGATCTCGTTTTTATCTCTGAGCATTGTTTTAATTCTTTCAATGTTTGTTGCCTCTGAGGCCCAAAAATCGCCTCAGCCAAAAAAAGTTGAGAGCACTGATCCAGCCCTGCGTTTCCAATGGTTTGAGCAATTCCAGTCGATGAAGGCTAATACTCCATTGAAGGACTTGAAATGGCGTCACATTGGTCCATTTGATGTTGGGGGGCGATGCACGGATGTGGAGGTCCCAAAAGGAAGCCGGCTGACCATTTATGTCGGTTCAGCCACAGGTGGTGTTTGGAAGACGGATAACGCCGGAACCAGTTGGGCTCCAATCGCCGACGAATTGCCGACTCTTTCGGTCGGGGACCTGGCTATTTCTGAATCCAATCCTGACATCGTTTGGCTTGGCACGGGCGAGGCCAATCACTTCAGGGCTTCTATCGCCGGGATCGGAGTCTACAAATCTGTTGATGCTGGAAAGACCTGGACACATATGGGTCTGGCTGCCACTCAGACAATTGGCCGTATCGTTATCCACCCTACCAATCCAGACATCGTCTACGTAGCTGCAACCGGCCACGAATGGACCTTCAATCCCGATAGGGGCGTCTACAAAACGACTGATGGCGGCAAAACCTGGGAAAAGGTTCTCTACATCAACGAAAAGATAGGGGCCATTGACCTGGTAATGGATCCGACCAATCCGGACATTCTAATTGCCTCGATGGTTCACAGGATAAGGCTCCGCTGGAGCGATCCGACTCCAGGTGGTGAAGGACTCTTCAAAACGACCGATGGTGGCAAGACCTGGAAACCATTAACTAATGGTCTACCTCCTGACAAAACGAAGATCGGTCGAATTGGCTTAGCTCTTTGCCGGACCAAACCAAATGTGGTTTATGCTTATGTTGACAATCACACTCCAACCAGGATGCCCGAGCCAGGCGAGCGGGATTCATATGGCCGGATAAGAACTTACCCTGATATTGTCGGGGCTGAGGTCTACCGTTCAGACGACCAGGGTGAAACTTGGCGCAAGATGAACCCTTCAGACAGGATGTTTCAGCGATTCGGCGGAACTTATGGCTGGGTATTCGGCCAAATTCGGGTTGACCCCAACAACGCCGATGTTGTCTATCTAATGGGACTTCGTTTGTGTCGATCCATTGATGGTGGTAAAACCTGGGAGAGAATTGACCAGGGGCTTCATGTAGACCACCATGGCCTGTGGATTGACCCGCAAGATTCGAACTACCTACTCAATGTCAATGACGGCGGGGCCTATGTGTCTTACGATTATGGGAAGAACTGGCGGAGCTTTCAGGACGGTATCCCGGTGACTCAGTTTTACAATGTTGCCTATGACATGAATAAGCCGTTTGCCGTCTATGGTTCTGTTCAGGATTTCGGTACTTTTCGTGGTTTAGGGGTTGCTCCTTTAGCCGCTCAGGAACCAGGCCGTCGCCAGCGGCCCCAGATAGTCCGATGGGAAAGAGCCCCCGGTGGAGAAGGCACTCTGATTGCTATCGATCCCAACGACCCGAACACAGAATATGCCTCTGGTTATTACGGGCGGGTCGAAAGATCCGAGTTCAAGAATGGAGAATGGACCAGCAAAGAGATTTATCCAAAACCTTCCGAAGGTGAACCAGAGTATCGAGGCCAATGGCTGGCCGGTCTTTTGCTTTCACCGCATAATCCCCAAATTGTATACTGCGGATTTCAATATCTCTTTCGCTCGATGAATAGAGGTGAAAGATGGGAGAAAATCAGTCCGGATTTGACCTACAATAGGCCTGAATGGCAGGGAAAGCTTCCTTATGCTATTCCTTATCAAAGTATAACAGCTATAGCTGAATCACCATTTAAATTTGGAGTAGTTTACGTTGGGACTGATGATGGCCGCGTTCATCTGACGAAGGATGCCGGATCAACCTGGACCGATATTACAGCCGGTCTTCCTTATAATAAGCATGTCTGGAACATTGTGGCTTCTCAATATGACCCAGCGACAGTCTATCTGGCTCAAATCGGGCGGCATGATGACGATTTTGCTCCCTATCTATATAAATCCACAGACTACGGCAAAACCTGGGTAAGTATTGTCGCTAATATCCCCGGCGGTCCAACCAATGTCATCCGGGAAGATCCGAAAAAGAAAGATGTTCTCTACTGTGGTACTGACCAGGGAGTGTTTGTGACTACAAACGGCGGTAAATCATGGAATTACCTTGGATCCGGATTGCCCAATGCCCCGGTCTGGGATCTGCAAATCCATCCACGCGACAACATGCTGATAATCGCTACCAATGGTCGTGGTATGTGGGTCATCGACGATGTCTCCCCGCTCCAGAAATAAATGCTCGGTGAAGTTAGTTTCAAGATTTTTTTGAAATAGGCTTTCGACGGAGGAATCTTTAAGAATTTAGCCCTGTGTGGGTTTGTCTAATAAAATTTTGATCTTCTCGGATCGAAGTCGTTTTTTGGTTGAAGGAGGTTTTATGAAAAATAAATCTAAGGCGGTATTCTTAGTTCTCTTTATAATCTGGCTTCTTCAACCGGTATTCGTTTCAGCTCAGGGTACCCAGGCGGATTACGAACGAGCCAGCAACCTCCAGAAAAAAACTCAATTTTTGGCTTTGAACGTCGTTGACCGAGCTGGTTGGATAGAAAATACCAGTCGTTTCTGGTACCGGAAAACGGTTAAGGGAGGTTATGAATTCATCGTAGTGGATGCCCAAACCCTGGTCAAAAGACCTGCCTTTGATCACCAGAAATTAGCCAGCTCTCTTTCTGCTGCTTCTGGTGAGGATTATTCTCCTCTTAATCTGCCTTTTATGGTCCTTAATTTTACCAGTAATGAGCAAGCCATCGAATTCGAAGTCGGCCAGGACAGATGGAGGTGCGACCTGGCGGACTATTCTTGTAAAAAAATCGGTTCGGTTTTTCGCCGACCACCAGGTTCACCATTCGCCCCACGCCCTGTCCCGCCCCAGACTCCTCGGGTTTCTCCTGATGGTCAGTGGGAAGCTTTCATCAAAAATTTCAATGTCTGGTTGCGATCCAGAGAAAACCAGAAGGAATTTGCCCTAAGCTACGACGGCTCGGAAGGTAACTACTATGCTCTGTATACCTTAAGATGGGCTCCGGATTCTAAAAAGCTTGTTGCTTACCGCATTAAGCCTGGATATAAACGCATCATCCAGTATGTAGAGTCTTCTCCGACTGATCAGCTTCAGCCCAAGTATCACCAGTTGGAATACAACAAGCCAGGCGATGTCCTTGACCTCCAGCAGCCAGTACTCTTCAACCTTGAAACTAAAAAACAGGTTAATATCGACAACACTCTCTTCCCCAATCCGTTCAGTCTTTCACCTCTTGTCTGGTGGCAAGACAGCCGTGGATTCACCTTCGAATATAACCAGCGTGGCCATCAGGTCTATCGTATTATAGAGGTGGAAGCAACTGCTGGGACTCCGAGGGCAATTATCAGTGAAGAGCCAGATACTTTCTTTTCCTATCGTTACAATAAATACCGCTACGACGTTGACGACAGAAATGAAATTATCTGGTTATCGGAACGGGATGGTTGGGGACATCTTTACCTCTACGACGGAAAATCTGGTAAGATCAAAAATCAGATAACTCGGGGAAATTGGGTGGTTCGAGGCATAGATAAAGTCGATGAGAAGGCCAGGCAGATATGGTTCCGGGCTAGCGGTCTGTTTCCAGGTCAAGACCCTTACCTTATTCATTATTGCAGGATCAATTTTGACGGCACCGGGCTGACACCACTGACCAAAAGCGATGGAAATCACTCAGTTATTTTTTCAACAGATATGAAATACTACTTTGATACCTGGTCTCGTGTCGATCTTCCCCCGGTTTCCGAACTCCGCCTCACTGAGAACCAAGAGCTTCTCCAAGAGGTGGAGAGAGCCAATATCCAGCCGCTTCGTGAAGCTGGCTGGCGAGCTCCAGAGGTTTTTGTGGCTAAGGGGCGTGATGGTAAAACCGATATTTGGGGAGTCATTTTCCGCCCGACGAACTTTAGGCCATCAAGAAAATATCCTGTGATTGAATACATCTACGCTGGCCCGCACGACTCATTTGTCCCAAAATCGTTCAGTGCTTATTATCCAATGCAGTCTTTAGCCGAGCTGGGTTTTATAGTCGTTCAGATTGATGGCATGGGAACAAACAACAGGTCAAAAAAGTTTCACGACGTCTGCTGGAAAAACCTTGGTGATGCCGGCTTTCCGGACAGGATTCTATGGCACCGGGCGGTGGCAACTAAATATCCTTATTATGATCTCAGCCGGGTAGGTATTTATGGTGGGTCGGCCGGGGGACAAAACTCGACCGGTGCCTTATTGTTCCACCCTGAGTTTTATAAGGTAGCGGTATCGTTCGCTGGTTGTCATGATAACCGAATGGATAAAATTTGGTGGAATGAGCAATGGATGGGCTGGCCGGTTGGTCCAGAATACGCCGCTTCTTCTAATGTGGATAACGCCTATCGGTTACAGGGTAAGCTCCTGTTAGTGGTTGGCGAACTTGACACCAATGTTGATCCAGCCTCAACCATGCAGGTGGTCAATGCTTTAATCAAAGCTAATAAAGACTTCGACCTTTTGATCATGCCCGGCCTTGGTCACGGGGCCGGCCGGCGGGAAAATGCCGAATATGGAGACAGAAAGAGGAACGACTTTTTTGTTCGCCATCTGCTCGGAGTTGAACCCCCTGATTGGAATAAGACCGATGCCGTTTATTCGAGTGAAAGCCTGTTGGAGAGTCCTGGAACTTAAAACTCAAGATAAAAACCGGGCTGGCACTTCCCATCAGCTTCTGATTTAGTTTTTCTTGGCGAGCTCCGGGTAGTTCTCCTTAAAGTTATAGTAGACATCAAGAGAAATTCTGTGATTCAAGGGAAAGATGCGAGCTAGAAGATCGTAAAGCTTAGGGTCATAGGTGCGAAGATCTAAAGGGCTGTAGACAACCTTATCTCCGTCCTGGTATTCATAATTAGACCAAAACCAAAACTGAGTTCCTTCGGCAAAATATTCTCCTGAATTGGTCGAGGCATATTGACCTTTCCAGAGACCAATAGCCATAGCATCGGCATAGGCTTGATCGATAGCTTCGGCAAGTTCTGGATCACAGGCTCTTATTCCTCTATGAATAGCATGGGCAAACTCATGAACCAGAATATGTTCTCCAAAATAACGTGTTTCTGGTATACCCAATAAGTTCTCCTCTCCGCAGGTTGTGTAAACACCGCCCAGCCCTCTAGCTCGCCTGTTCCAGTATTCCTGATCAGACATTTTTTTAATTTTATCATATTCTGCGATTTCCTTTGCAGTTAAGCGCCTGTCTCCAAATTCTGGTTTTTTCAAATTTTTATACTCCGGAATATCAGACATCTGCTGAGTCTGGCCAATGATCCCGACCTTCTGTCCTGTTCGAACCAGTGTCCTCCTGATATCAGGCCTTTCAGAAAGCATCTGGATGATAATCTCCCGAGCAATGAGAAGGGCGGTATCGGACACGGCTGCCGAAGCTATAATCGGAATACCCATGGCATCAACATATTTTTCGTAAAAAGGATCTAACATAAGTTTAGCAGGCGGTTTCGAGATCAATTCTTCATTAATCATTTTAATTAGAGCGGTTTCCTTCTGATTCCTGGATTCTTGGGCAAGCTGGATAGTTGCAGTAAAAAAAACCATAATCCCAACGAGGAAAATAATACATTTGGAATGCTTCATAAATTAACTCCTTTCCTCGTTATTATAAATAATCTGCATAACCGCTTCCAATTAAACAGAATTGATAAGTAAGATGATAGAAAACGCAATATATATATTATTTTGACCTTATTTTGCAGTTCATCTATTGTGAATTGACATGTTTTACATCAGAAATCAGATATTACAAGAATTAAACTGAATAGGTGATGATTGCTCTCTCTATAAAATTGACTTCATCCGCTGGACTATTGAGGCTGGAGCTGATTGTGTTGACCATGCCTAATAGTTTTTTAATCGGGCTCAACTCTCAACAGGCCTGAGGACAGTTTTAAAGCTCTATTTATTTTTTAACTTCCTCAGGATATTGTAACTTGATGGCCGGAATGGCACTTAGCTTAAATTCTAAAAATCCGAGGAGGTGTTTTAACTGCTCACTGGATTAGTGTATATTTCACTATTTCATTGCTTTAATTTTATTCCTTAGATAAAGTAATCAATAACATCATTTATTAACAGGAGGGTTTACTTGAATTATTTTCATGACCTTAAGTTAGGATTTGATGCGCTAAACGGAGGCTATGTTTTTTCCTCCTCACTCCAAAACCAGCGAAAAAGAATAGAAAGCTTATAGCTTTTTCGATTATAACTCTAACAATATTTCTCATCTCAGGAGCCGCCAGTGCTAAGGCCCAGGTGACCAAGGCTGATTATGAGCAGGCTATCGGACTTCGTGAACAATGGCAGTTTAGATATGCAATTCTATTTTGATACTTAGTCGAGGGTTGATTTTCCAACCAGATCAGAACTACATCGCTAACTGCCAATTCAATTTCTAGCTTAATACAATACAATTGACAGCCAACCTTAAATTTTCTCGAATTTTGAGTCATCAAGCGCCTCAATGAAATGACATGAGATATAAACAGGGCAGCCGTGCACCCGGTGTTGACTGCTCGTCCCCTGCGGACCTCGCTTCCCTGAGGCTCCGGTCAGGCTGACTGCCACACAAGAACCTGGCTGCTACCGTTGCTACCTTCCGGTCCTGGCGGGGTTGACAGCTGGTTCTTTGCACAGGGCCCGAACCTTCATCGCCCGGAAAAGCGACCTGGCCAGAAGACTGACAGCCTCGGCCGGGAATTCAGCCCCACTGGAGCGGGTTGTGGGTTCAGGGCACCGCTAGCTCCCCGCTTAGCACGGCTGCCATAAAATTATAGCACAAAATCTAGCCAGAATTATTCTTAAAGGAGATTTATTAACTGGTATTATTCGAAGGTTTAAACCTGAAATAACCGAAAGCCTCTAATAACTTAAAAATACTGCCTGAGGGATTCTCGAAATATCTTCTTGACTATTCTTTTTCGCTGATATAAAAAATAGTTAAATCTTAAAATTGGGTTGCTAAAAACCCAAAGGAGGGCAAGTATGGGCAAATTAAACACCCTGGATTGGATCTGTGTTATCTTACTGATTATCGGAGGGTTTAATTGGCTTCTGGTAGGCTTGTTCAGTTTTGATTTAGTAGCTGCTATTTTTGGGGCGATGACTACTTTGAGCAAAATTATCTATATCTTAGTAGGCATTGCCACACTTTATGTCCTTATTCTATTGGTGCCAAAGTTCGGTAAAAAGAAATAAAAAGCCTTAGTTGCTTCCTGAGATCAGAAGTAAGATCTTGCGTTCTCATCTATAAGTAGTGAGTTTTTTTGCTGCTAATCTTGTTAAGGGAAAGTAATTATCCAGTTGGGGTATAGGCCCATTTCTAGCGTAGAGTATTTCTGAGCTTCAGAAAGCAGTGGATCAGTCTAATTTAACCTGGCCAATTCAGCTTAAATAAGAGAAGCTGTTTTTTTAGGGCATCCTTTCAGCCTACGAGCAGGGCAGGCTTTTACATTTCTTCAGGGTAAAAAAAGGCATTCAGCAAGAATTTGTAGGTCCCATGGGACTGAGCCCGGTGTTGAGCTCTGATGCCAATAAGGAAAATATGTCCTTTTTTATTTTTAATATCGACCACTGCCGCATTTCGAGCTAAATACTCCTCACCCAGCAGCCAACCGCTTAGCAGGATATTATCTTCCGGATAATAGGCCACCACTTTTCTATCCCAATCCACAGGTGGTACCCAGGTGCTAAAAGCTAGACTCCTAGAAAAAACCGCCCCAGTTTCTTCTTCAAAGCCATAGCCGAGCGGCGTGGTATTGTCAACTTTTATCCTCAGGATTGAGGTCGGGCAGAAAAATTTGTTGCGATCAATTCCACTTAAGGCATTTCTGGCCGGTACTCCCAGCTCGCTCATAGCGAGCTCGCTGGCCTGGTTTAGGGTGATAAGACGACCACCATTTTCCACGAAGGCCTTCAGAGCATCAATTCCTTCTTTCTCAATCCCACCCTCGTATTCTGGGGGCATGGCTGCGAAATAGCGAGCAAATTCAGAACGTTGAGCGGGCCGGCCTGACTTAATTATATCGGCGCCTTCACTGGCGAAAATGATAACATCATAGTTGGCTTTAAGATTAACCTTTTTCCCCTTATCGCCCTTAAAGTCTTTATTATGGAGAATGCTATAGGTAAGACCAAGGTCATCCAGCATATAGCGAGTCCAGCCCTCGTCGGCATTTCCACGCCAGGATTGATAAATGGCAATCCTGGGAAAACTAACAGGGGCCTTTTCAATAGGGGAAACATCAGACATGACGGTGACTGGAACTGGCCATTTTTGCAACATATTCGAGAGAATCTTTTTAACTTCAGCTGAATTCTTAACCAGAAAAGCCCCGGCCGGAATTTCAGAAGCTTCGGTCTTAATTTCAGTCTTAGCTCGCCAGACCTGAGCTTTGTTCTTAAGTAGCTCAAAAGCTACCGCATAAGAAGCATTAGGGCGGGGGTCTAATACCAAATAGCCAGCTTCATCGGGCAACTCAGTTTTAGGATATTCAACTTTATCCACTTTGTTTAAAGGAACCTCAAAAGCCTTATCAATTTGGTCACATTTAACACCCATCTGCAAGGGCAGAGTCCAGCCAGCATTATCATAAGGTGGAATAGGCGGCCCGCCAGGATACTGCCTTAGGTCAGGATATTTTTGTTTTTCTAAAAGCGCCCAGGCATAAGCTTTATAAGGCTGAGCCATCAGGATCACAAAGGAACCAGCAGGATAATATCGTCCGTCGGCGATAAAATCTTTGGTGGCTTGATGCACCTCGACTCCACCGAGTTGGAGGATTTCTATCATCTTAAGAGTAGTTGGATAATCCAGCTGGTCTTTGGTGATGACAAAAGCATAAGGCTGATTCCTTTCTTTAACTTCAATACTCTGTTTTCCCATCAAATAGGAATTGAAAAGAAAATCTTCCTTGTTGAGCCAGGCGGTTTTTACCAGGCTTTTGGAAATAGTGAGTTCATAATCAACAATATCCCGAAGCCGCCACCAACCTCCTGGCCAGGGGTCGATAAAATCCATGCGTTTTTCATAGTAAGACTTGGGAACTTCAGTGGGTTCAATGTAAATCGGACTGGCAATTCTAACCGAGGCCGCCTCACTTAGAAGCCCGACCACATTGTGAAGCCAGGAAGTATCGTCGCAGGCCCCAATCCACCAGCCAGTATAACTGCGCCCGTTAACCACACCTTTATAGCCGAATTTCTGAAGGTCATAGGCCATATTAACTCCACAGAGATTGACACTTCGCCAGAGCAAGGGCTGAACATTCGGCAAAGGGGGATCCATAAAAGGCGGGACAAAAATCCGGGCTCCAGTCGAACCCATTTGATGCTCATCGATATGAATCTGGGGAAACCAGTCATGGTAAAGAACTTTGGTAACAGCCCTGGTTTCCGCCAGGTTAATCATGAAGAAATCACGGTTATTGTCATGACCGGCATAATGATGATAAAGCCATGGCATGTTTCCACCTTCATATTTGGTACCAACATATTTTCTATACCAGTCTGTGACCATCTCTTGACCATCGGGATTTATCGATGGGGCCAGAAGAACAATAACTTCTTTTAGAGCCTGGTTTACATCAAAGAAAGCCTTTCCCGAGATAAGGTCATAAGCCAGTTCTATAGCCATCTGGGAAGCGGCAATTTCTGTGGAATGAATATTGCAGGTGATCAGTAAAATAGTCTTGCCTTGCTTGGCCAATTCGCGAGCTTGCGCTTCGCTGAGACCGCGAGCATCTTTCAATTGTCTGGCAATATCGCGGTACCGATCCAGATTCCTCAGATTTTCTTCATCAGAAATAATGGCCATGATCATATCTTTTCCTAAAGTTGTCTGGCCAATGTTAAGAAGAGTTAGCTTTGGAGATTCTTTATCTAAAAGCTCAAAATAAGCCTTGATCTGAGCGTAATCAGCCAGCTTCCGGTCTTCCCCTACCCTATGACCCAGAAATTTATCAGGCGGGGTCTGAGCCTGAAGAAGTCCGGAGAAAACAGCGCCGAAAAGAAAAAGAACCAAAAAAGATAATAGCTTAAAACGGGTAATAATTTTATTAGGCATAACCTCCTCCATCATAGGCACTAAGAGCTTTTTTTACTACTCCGTTCACCACAAGTCAATAAAAATATATTTTAAGTCAGCCCTTGCCCTTCAGACGAACCAGGGAAACAATCGCTTGTGGAACAGAGGCTTAAAGTGACCAGGAGATTGGTGAAGCAAGAATCCTTAGAGCGGCTTATAAACCATCTATTACAAAACAACCTGGGAATTGAGGATATATATCTTTTTTTCTTTATATTAATGAAACTTCCCGATTGCCTAAATTATACTGAGATTAGCTGCGGGAGTTACGGAGTAAAATCATTCTGAAAAGCTGGATAGCGGCCATAGCTGTTGAAGCAACATAAGTCATAGCCGCCGCACTCAGGACTTTCTTAGCCCCTATCAGCTCTTGGTTGTTTAGGAATCCCCTCTCCCGCAGGATACCCAAGGCTCTGCGGGAAGCATTAAACTCAACTGGTAAAGTAATCACCGAAAAAAGCACGGCCGCCGAAAAAAGAAAAATTCCGATATCCATAAGGATTCTGGCCCCGCTGCCAAAAATTAATCCAACAAAAAATAGCGGAAAAGCTAAGTTAGAACCAAAACTGGCCACGGGATAAATCAGGTTTCGCAAAGCCAGGAAGGCGTAACCCTGAGCATGCTGGATAGCGTGGCCAGCTTCATGGGCAGCCACTCCCAGAGCAGCAATAGAAGGACTGTCGTAAACACTTTCTGATAATCTTAAGATTTTTTTTCTTGGGTCATAATGGTCGGTTAGATTTCCGGAAACTCTTCCAATCTGGACATCGCGGGCCGGACTATACTTCAAAATTTCCGCCGCCGCCTCGGCTGCTGTTATTCTTGATGATGAAATAACCTTACTGAATCTGGTAAAGGTTGATTTAACCTTGCTCTGGGCATAGATAGAGAAAATCAACACCGGAATGAGCATCCAGAAAGTGAAATCATAAAAAAACATTATTTCCTCCTGAGGTATTATTTTAGCCGACTATCAGAATTTGTAAATAGCGGCAAAACTCAATCTGCCCGGCAGCTTCAGGACTGGAGCACCTTTATCGCTTCTTCAACATTAGAAACATCCATGATGACTGATACCTTATCCCCCGATTGACTCAGGGTTCCATAACAGTACTCAATGTTAATACCTTCATCACCAATTCTGGTAGCCACCTCCGCCAGGGCTCCGGGTTTGTTCTCCAGATGGATGAGCAGAACATCTCGAATTTCGGTGGTGTAATTGAGCTTGTTCATCACCTTAACTGCCTTGCTCACGTTTTTAACGAAAATTTTAGCTGTATCTTGAAACACCCCTATGGCTTCGACATTTATTTCATTCTCAGCCAGCTCGCTTAAAAGCTCACCCAGTACAGAAGGTTTATTCTCCAGGATAACAAAGATTTCAGTAACTCTTTCAAAATCCATAAACTCCTCGTTTAAACCTCCTAAAATTATTTTCGTTGCGAACGATTGTATTATCACCTAAAGAAGCCATATTTTTCAACTAGCCTGCCGAGAGTTAAAATTGGTCCATAATACATTGCCCCGGTCCTCAGAAAGCCCTGAACTTTAGGATAGAAACCAATGGTAAACTCTGATAGGCTTTCAGTGAAAAGTGTCGTCTGATAAGGAAAAAGGAGGTTATGAAGTTTCGCCTATGAAGGCTTCACTTAATCGGTTCGGGTAGCAATTGTCCCCAGGCCCTTAATTTGCCACAAGAATAATCTATCAGGTCCGGAATAAACAAGTTTGACCTGGATTATTTTTGAACAGAGCAGACTACTTAGAAGATTTTGCCCGGATTCAGGATTCCCAGGGGGTCGAAAACCTGTTTGATTTTTTTCATCAAATCTATCTGGGTAGCTTCTAAGGAGAGAGGAAGATAATTCTTTTTATATAGTCCAATTCCATGCTCTCCAGAGATAACCCCTCCTCTCGCAGCAGCATCTCTAAACAGTTCTTGCCGAGCTGCTTCTAACCTGTCTTTTATTTCCTCAAAATCAACTGGCACCATCCGGCCATCCTGATATCTGGCCCTCATTAAATGGGTATGAACATTACCGTCACCGGCATGGCCAAAGGCTGGAAGCCAGAGATCATATCTTTTAGCCACTTCCTGAACTTTTCTTACGTGGCCAGAGATTTCCGACCGAGGGACGCTAATGTCCAGAATATCCACAGTTTCTTTTTTAATAGCTTCATAAATTTCAGAACGAATTTTCAGGACTTCATCTTGCCTGGCAGGACTATCAGCAATAAAAACATCTATGGCTCCATTTTCCAAAACCACATCGGCAATTTGATCAGTAATCCGGCTAAGGCCATCTTCAGAGGGAGAATCCACAATAACCATAAGATGGACTTCTCCCTGATGGGTAGGCCAGCTTAGGTTAAGGGCCTGTTCGCTCAGCTTGATGACATCCAGACTGACGAACTCCACAGCCATCGGGACAATTCCCTTGTCAAAAATAAGTGGTACATTGTCAATAGCCTGTTCGATGCTGCTAAAAGGGATGACCATGGTCCGAAGAAAAATCGGCCTGCTCATCACCTGAGTAATAGCCTTAGTAATGATCCCCAGCGTTCCTTCCGAGCCAATAAAAAGGTTAAGAAGATTGTAACCGGTAGAATTTTTGATCAATTTACCGCCGGGATGAATAATCTGGCTGTCAGCCAGAACCACTTCCAGCCCACGGATATAATTGCGGATCCCTCCATATTTAACGGCCCGGCTTCCCCCGGCGTTGGTAGCAATCATCCCACCGAACATGGCTCCTTCATCACCTGGGTGAGGCGGGAAATAGAATCCTTCTTTCTCCACCGTCTGGATAAATTCGCTAAGAGTAATTCCAGCTTCAACCACAGCTAACTGATTTTTCCTATCCAGTTCTAAAAACCTGTTCATTCTCTGTATCGAGAGCACTATCCCACCATAAACAGGGACACAACCGCCAGCCAAACCGGTAGCCCCTCCCCTAGGTGTCACCGGGATTTTATTTTCAGCTGCCAGCTTCAAAATAGCTGAGACTTCTTCAGGACTTCCAGGTCTGAGGGCAACTTCTGGCAAGCAATCCGGCTGCTGGAGGACATATTCATCATAAATATAACCGTCTAATTCTTCCTTACAGGTTAAAACGTTGTTTTCACCAACGATACCGATAAGTTTATTGATTATTTGATCATTAATTTTTTCATACATGGTGACCTACCATCTTAAAATATCTTTTAGTTTTTTAGCCGAGTCACTTTCCCCGATATTCCGAGCTACCAGTAAATTAAGCCTTATCATCTAAGGAGTAGAGACTTAACTGCTCGAACTATAGCCGCGGCATCAATCTCATATTTAGCCAGAAGCTCGGCTGGCTTTCCAGACCGGGGAAATTCTCGGATGCAGAGATGACGCCAGGATTTCTTTTCAGGCAGGATCAGGGCTACCGCTGTTCCCAGGCCTCCCTGTTCAAAATGATCTTCGACCACCACCACCCGGCCACCAGTCTCAGAAACAGACCTGATAATGGTGTCGACATCGATTGGCTTGACTGAATAGCTATCAATGATTCTTACCCTGATTCCCTCGGTCTCAAGCTGGCTGTAAGCTTTCAAAGCTTCATGGACAGTTATACCTGCGGCCACTATAGTGGCTACATCCTTTTCGCTCTTCCGCAGAACCTTGGCTCCCCCAGCCGGAAACTCTTCCTCTGGTGAATATAGAACCGGAGTAGCTGGTCGGGTGGTTCTAATATAAACCAGGCCTTTATGCTTAGCCGCTTCCTTAACGCATCCTTCAGCCGAGACCGCATCTGACGGATAAAGCACTAAGCAATCTGGAATCGGCAAAAACATAGCCAAATCTTCCAGTCCCATCTGTGACGGCCCGTCTTCACCAATACTCACTCCGACATGGGAGCCACAAAATTTTATGTTGGAAAAAGAATACCCGGCCATCCTGATCTGGTCATGAGCCCTGGTCAGAAAGGCAGCAAAAGTAGCGACAAACGGTAGATAGCCTTTCGCCGCCAGACCCATAGCCATCCCGACCATATTTTGCTCAGCAATATAACTTTGAAAAGACCGGTCTGGGAAAGCGGCAAAGAACCTATCAGCATAGGTTGAATTTTTCACATCACCGTCTATGACCAGGACCCGGTTATTAACTTTTCCCAGTTTTTCCAGGGCAATCCCATAGGCTAACCTGGTGGCTGTTTTATCCTGGTAGGCGGGGGGATCCATCTCCAGGCTGTCAGTCCATTTTAGAGCCTTTAATTTTTGCCTGCTTTTAACATATTTTCTGGAGTCAATTTCAGGTATCGGTCCGAGCTCTTTTAAGGCCCTTTCCAGCTCTTCTGGCTTGAGCGGTTTCCCATGCCAGCCATTTTTATCTTCTATAAAAGAAACCCCTTTACCCTTGACCGTCTTAGCCAGAATAACCTTGGGATCTGGTCCCTTTCTAACCTCGCCCAGGGCTTCGAGAATTTTCTCTATCTTATGTCCGTCTACCTGAATAACATCCCAACCAAAGGCCTTAAATTTCCGGGCATAAGCTTTTAAGTCGTGCCGATGCATGGTGGGCGCTGATTGGCCTAAGCGGTTAACATCGACAATGGCTACCAGATTCCCGAGCTTCAGTTCCCGGCCAGCATTGGCTGCTTCCCAGACAGCACCCTCAGCACATTCTCCATCGCCCATTAGAACAAAAGTTCTAGCTTTTGCCCCGATTAGTTTTTGTGCCAGAGCTAATCCCACACCCACAGACAGACCCTGACCAAGTGAGCCAGTGGCTGCCTTCACCCAGGGCATCCGGGGCGTTGGATGTCCTTCAAGATTACTGGTAATTTTTCTTAAATCCAATAATGAATCTTGAGAAATTAAGCCGGCCTCAGCATAGGCCGCCCAAAGAATCGGAGCAGCATGTCCTTTAGAAAGAACAAACTCATCATTCTCTAAAGCCAAGGGATCCGCCGGGTCGTAGCGCATTTCCTGGAAAAAGAGACAGGCCATTATTTCGGCACAAGAGAGGCAAGTAGTTGGATGACCTGAGCCGGCAGTCGTCGTCATCCTTAAAGAATGAATCCTTAGCCTTTTAGCTATTTTTTCTAAAACCGAGATTGAAGCCATTATATAACTCCCGATAAATAATAAGGTGCTATTATACCCATATTGTTAACCAATAATCCAGACCGATTTAGAGTAAAAATATCTATAAATGGCTGATTCTCAACCTGGGTGCTGGAGTCTATCCTTATTACTCTTCATGGATTTAACCGATAATTAGTATTTCTTATTGTCTTCCGTCAACTTTGCTACTTTTTTATTCGCCTATCTTTGCCAGAAGACCTTTTTCTCTTACTTTTTTGAACATCCTGAAAAAGAAAAACAGTACCAGAGTCAGATAAATAAGGTTTAGGCTAAAAGCCTTAATCAAATGATCAACCGGAAAAATCTGATTGAAGATTATCGATCTCATCCCTTCAAATACGTAGGCAGCTGGAATGAACTGGGCCAGCGTCTGAAGGAATCCTGGCAGAACCGAAACAGGATAAAATACGGCTGAAACCGGCTGAAACAAAAAGGCTATCCCCCAGGCCAGGACTTCGGCCTGCTGACCAAACCGCAGGATAAAACCTGTCGTCAGGATGCCAATGGTCCAGCCCATCATTATTAAGTTAACCATAAATGGAATAATATACAGGCCGATGATGAAAAGATTGAAGGAATAAAGTACCCAAGCCAGAAGGGCACTAATCAGAAAGGCTACCACCACCTTGAACAATGATACCAGCATCAAGGATATCAAATATTCGTTTATAGTCAGAGGACTGACAAAAAGGTTCAGGAAATTCCTGGCCCAGACCTCTTCCAAAAAGGAGACCGAAATCCCCTGTTGTGATCTGAAAAGAATATCCCATAAAATCAGAGCGCCCAGAAAAATTGCCAGAAATTTGGGAGCAGAGGCCCCCTCATCAGATAGTCGGGCAATGTAGAGACTAACAAATCCCCAGACTAACAGGTCCAGGAGTGGCCAGTAAACGATCTCTATTAGCCTCGTCAAGCTGTGCCGGTAAAGATAGATATGCCGCAGGAACATAGCTGAGATCCGATGGGCTTTCATTTCCGGGCCTCCCTGGCAACCTTTAAAAAGACATCTTCGAGACTTTCACCTCTAAATTTAGCAACCAGCTCCCCGGGGGAGCCCCGGGCTATGATTTCCCCATTTTGCAGAAAAAGCAGCCGGTCAGAAATCTGTTCCATTTCCTGCATGTTATGAGAAGTGTAGAGAATAGCCATTTTTTTGCTAAGCTTGGCCTCTATCAGAGAACGGCGTGTCCGGTCAGCGATATCCGGGTCCAGGCTGGCCGTTGGTTCATCAAGGAGGAGAATCTCCGGGTCATTGATAAAAGCTTTGGCTAAATTGAGTCTGGTCATCTGGCCGGAAGAAAGAGTCCTAACCGGACGGTCAGCGGCCTCTTTCAGCTCGAATTGATCGATTAGATAATCTATTTTTGCCCTGGAATTTTTTACTCCGTAGAGTCTGGCAAAGACCATCAAAGATTCCCGGAGAGTTAAAGAATATGGCATAGCGACATAGGTTGAAGAAAAATTCATCCGGTTCAGGATTTTTTCTCTGTCTTTGGCTTTTTCAGGATTTAGATCGAAAATTCTGATTTCTCCCGAAGTAGGAGAAGTAAGGCCAAGCAACATATGGATGATAGTCGTCTTGCCTGCCCCGTTGGGACCGAGCAAACCAAGAATTTCTCCGGGATAAAGCTCAAAAGAGACTTTTTTTACTGCTTGAAAGGAATTAAAAGACTTTGATATATCTTTTACATACAGCAATGGTAATTCTGAAGATTGCATTTTGACCTTTCTGAGAAGACCTCAAGGGAAAAGAAAAATTATTTTACCTGTATTATTCATAAAACTGAACATGTCTCGAGATTTTCAATTAACATTAATAAAAAAATGGGGACATGATATGATTTTTTAAAATCGCTTCGTGTCCCACATTTTTCCCGATAAAAACATACCAGATCTGGAATAAAGCAGGTTGAACTGGATTATTTTTTAATAATCCAAAGCTCGTAATATACCAAAATAATAGGATTTTGTCTATTAAATCTGCTTATCTCTTCTTGAAATCCTGCCTGGGATCAAAGGTGGATTTCCCGCTGAACCCCATTCCAGGATTCATTATCACTACAGCAGGATCTCAGCGCAGGTTTCGGGCAGTATAGGAGGCCTTGGCATCCCCTATATGCTTATTATCTTGAATATTTGTTATAAATTAGAATCTGATTCGCGGCAGATAAATTTTTTCATACATATCCAGAGCATAGCTATCGGTCATCCCAGCGATAAAATCAGCTACTCTTCTCTCCAGCAGGTCTCCTTCTGGATAGTCTTTGACCACATCACCGGGGCTCTGCTGAAGATACTCAAACAATTCTTTGATTATCTTTCCAGTCTTTACCAGTTCGGCTCTGGCTATGGGATTTAGGTAAACTTTATCATACAGAAAATCCCTCAATGCCATCAGGGTTTTGTAGATCTGCTGGCTCATAGCAATTTTATCCAGGTTATTTTTAAGACTGGCTTCTACTACATCCATGACTAGGCGGTCAATTCTGGTAGAATGATGTTTTCCCAGAATTTCGGCTACCTGGGCCGGTATGTTTTCTTCCTTGATAATTCCGGCTCTCAGAGCATCATCAATGTCATGGTTGACATAGGCAATAACATCGGAGACCCTGACTATCTGGCCCTCAAGGGTCAAGGGCCTGCTGTCAGGATCATCATCAAGGATCTCTCCCCGCCCTTTGGAATGCTTAACAATTCCGTCTCGAACCTCAAGGGTCAGATTAAGCCCTTGGCCTTCATATTCCAGCTTATCCACCACCCTGAGACTCTGTTCGTAATGACAGAAACCATCAGGCAGGAGTTCGTTCAGGGTTTCTTCTCCGGCATGGCCGAAAGGGGTATGCCCGAGGTCATGGCCTAAGGCGATGGCTTCAGTCAGGTCTTCATTAAGTCTTAGGGCTCTAGCAATTGTTCTGGCTATCTGGGAGACCTCAAGGGTATGGGTCAGCCTGGTCCGGAAATGGTCTCCAAAAGGAGAAAGAAAAACCTGGGTCTTATGCTTCAAGCGGCGAAAGGATTTACAGTGAATGATACGGTCCCGGTCGCGTTGAAAAGCTGTCCTGATGGGATGAGGCTTTTCTAAACGGAGCCGTCCCTGGCTTTGAGAACTCAAGCAGGCTTTCTCCGAAAGGGTCTTTTTTTCAATTTCTTCAATCTGCTCTCTTATATTCATAGCCCTTTCTCCTTGAACCTCATAGAATAATTTAGCTGGATTATTTGTGAACAATCCAGACTAAATAAAGAAAACCTTTAGCCAAACTCTTTCCGAAGCAATCCCACTTTTAGCGGTGTTAAATCCCTATCGAAAAAACAAAAATGCTTCCAGTCTCAACCCATCCAAAAACCTTTACGGTGCGAGACCCCAAGAATTTTATGGCAATGTGGGCAGAAGTAAACATAGCGTCTTCCGAAAGTACTCTTCAATTGCTGATACAGAATTTTGGTTAGAGCTGTACTGCAGTGGGGACAAATGGGGCTGAGGTCATGGCGTTCTTCACTTTCTATCATCACATCTCCTTCCCAATATTTTAACAGGATTGTTTATAAATAATCCAGGCAAACCTGCTTTATTCCCAGCCCAATAGATCTGTCGATTTTACCATGTCCCGATTTTTCTATAGATCATGATTTAAGATATCGAGGTTTTCTTGGTCTTATGAATAGGGCAAGTGGTTAATTCTGTTCTTTTGGCAAATTTTAGCTTGAGACAGGAAAAAGGATTAAGTATAATTTTTATTTATCCAGGCTCCTTAACCTATGAGCAAAAACAATCTTGATTACATCAAAGAAAATGTCCGTCAACTGCTTCAGGAATTACCGCCAGGAGTTGAATTAGTTGCTGCAGCCAAACAACAACCTCCTGACAAAATCATGGCGGCCATTGAAGCTGGAGTTAAAATTATAGGCGAGAACTACATTCAAGAAGCGGCTGCTGCCTTTGAGGTCATAGGTCACCAGGTCAGCTGGTCATTTATCGGTCATCTTCAGAAAAACAAAGCGAAAAAAGCCATTGAAATATTTGACATAATCGAAACCGTTGATTCCCGGGAGCTATCTCAAGAACTCAACAAAAGGTGCTCTGCTCTCAACAAGCTTATCCCTGTGCTGATTGAAGTTAATTCGGGACGCGAGCCTCAAAAATTCGGAGTCTGGCCGGAGAAAGTTGAGGGTTTAGCTCGGGAAATTATTGGCCACCCACACCTCAGATTATATGGCCTAATGACCATGGGCCCGTTTGAAGGTAACCCGGAAGAGGCCAGGCCATATTTTAGGGAAACCAAACAGCTTTATGATTATCTCAAGAGTCTGAATCTTCCCGGGGCCGAAATTAAGATCTTATCTATGGGAATGACCAATTCCTACCGAGTAGCAATCGAAGAAGGAGCTAACAGGGTCCGAATTGGTACCAAAATATTTGGCCCACGAGACTGAATAAGATTAAATCAGGAGATATCTATGAAAAACAGGTGGTTGGTCGTTATTGGAGCCTTGATTATTCAGGTCAGCTTAGGAGCAGTTTATATCTGGAGCGTCTTCCAGACTCCCCTGCTCTCTCATTTTTCTTCCTGGAAGGAGACCCAGGTTACCCTGCCGGCCCAGGTAATTCTGGCTTGCTTTGCTATAGCGGTAATTATTGCCGGGAGAATTCAGGATAAGGTTGGGCCCCGGCCTGTAGCAATAGCCGGTGGGCTGCTGCTTGGAGCAGGGTTAATTCTGGCTAAATTTACAGCTAATTTTCCACCCTCAACGGCTCTTATTTGGTTGATAATTTCTTATTCGGTTCTTGGAGGTTTAGGCATTGGAGCTGCCTACGTCTGTCCCATTGCCACCTGTGTCAAGTGGTTTCCTGATAAAAGAGGTTTGATAACCGGTTTAGCAGTGGCTGGCTTCGGGGCCGGAGCCTTTTTTTTCGCTCCGCTGGCCAAAGGTCTAATCGACGGAAGCCCCTATCAGCTTTTCGGTAAAAACCTATTCTCCTTGCCTGAAACTGGACTTTTTAACACTTTCCTGATTCTGGGGATAATTTTTCTACTGCTAATCACTCTCGGGGCCCTGCTATTAAAGAATCCCGAGCCTGGTTACCGGCCGGCTGGCTGGAATCCGCCAGCTCAATCGGCGGATTCTCTGAACTTCAAGGTAGAGTTTACCCCAAATGAAATGCTTCGAACCAGGCAGTTCTGGCTGCTTTGGGGAACTTATCTAATCGGTTGTGCTGCCGGTTTGATGATCATCATGAAAGCTTCTCCTATCTGGGAGTCTTTTGCCCTGACTGGCTCAGCTGCAGGAACAGAATATTTAAGCTTTAACCAAATCGCCTCAGCCGGAGCTATGGCAGTGGCTATCCTGGCAATCTTCAATGCCCTTGGCCGGATTATTTGGGGAAAGATTTCTGATATTGCCGGCCGTAAACCGACTCTTATCGCCATGTTTTTGTTATGTACTTTGACTCTGTTAACTTTTAACAATTTCAAACAATTCCCGGCCTTTTTAGCCGCGATTTCCATGGTTGGTTTGTGTTTTGGTGGTTTCCTAGCTGTCTTTCCTGCCGTTACTGCTGATTATTTTGGCACGAAACACTATGGTGCCAATTATGGATGGATGTTTAGTGCCTATGGTGTAGGTGGACTCCTCGGTCCTTATTTAGCGGCGGCCTTGATGGAAACCTCGGCTCTGGTCAAAATCAGACAGTTTAAAGAAGGGCAGGAAGAGACTGTCAGATCGCTGGTAGCCGGTGACTATTCCCGAGCCTTTCTGGTAGCCGGGATACTTTGCCTGATATCCACTGTGGCCCTATTTACCCTAAAAAAACCAGCCGCCCAAACCGAAAAATAAGCTCCTTTAAATTTTACTTTCGATTACAGCAGAAGGAATTTTGTTCTAGTCCTTCTCCTCGTTTTCTGAATTCAGGTCATCAGATTCAGTCTCATTTTCGACTAATTCAGCCTCTGCTGGGATGGGGCTAGCTTCTTCCAACATCTCTGGCTTAACTCGGCTTTTGATGGTTTCAATCTGTCTTAATGGTTTTTCCAGCTGGTTTTTCCGAGTAGAGTTAAGATATTCAAATTCTCTCTGGGCTTCTTCAATTTTTCGGCCCACTTTATCCAATGATTTCACAAAAGCCTGCCACTGCCTGTAGAAAGAATCCAGTAGGTTAAGGATCTCACCGGCTGTGTTTTGCAGGTTGAAATTTTCCATAGCCTGGCGGATGATAGCCAGAATTGCATAGAGAGTTATCGGCGAACACAGGATAACTTTTTTCTCCAGGGCATTATCCAAAAGAGTCCGGTCATTTTCATTAATGAAGGCATAGACCTGTTCATTCGGTATGAAAACCAGGACATAATCCAGAGTGTTATCCTTGGGGTTGATATAATCCCGGGTGGTAACTTCTTTGATTCTAGCCCGGACATCTCTTAAGAATTGCTGCCGGTAACTTTCCCGCTCCTGGTCACTGGAGGCTTCAAGATAGTGAAGATAGTTATCAAGTGGAAATTTAACATCCATATTGATTTTCCGGCCCTGCGGCAGGTAAAAAGTATAATCGGGTCTCCCCTGACCCATTTCCCCGGTGGTTTGCTTCTCGTAGTTTAAGCCCTCTACAAAACCCATCAGCCGGAGAATGTCTTCAGCCATTCGCTCACCCCACTGACCTCTAACCCTGGTGCTGGCCAGAGCTTGACGAAGCTGATTGGTGGTTTCTTGAAGCCGAGTAGTTTGTTCCAGGGCCAGGCTAAGCTGCTTTTCTAATTGCCCGAATTTAGCGGCCCGGTCTTTCTCAAACTCGCTGATGAGAGTCTGAATCTTGCTGAGGTCAATTTTCATTCCTTCCAGGGTCTGGTCAATAAGTTTCTTTTTACCCTCAAGCTCCATCTCTCCCGACTGGGTCTGCTTACTCAGGACTTCGTTGGCCACTTTAAGAAACTCTTCGGTATTCTTTTTCAATGCCTCCAACGACAGTGCCCCGAAGGCATCTTTGACCCTTCCTAACATTATTTCCAACTCCTGAGTCTTCTGGAACTGAGCCTGGTTGACCAGCTCTTGGGCCAGTTCCTTAGCCCGGCGCTTGTTCCAAGAACTGATAAGAAGAACCAGAACAGCTCCAAAAATTGCCCCCAGAGCAAAAGCGATTAAAAAATCCATCAATCAGCCTCCTCAGCCAGCCAAATCCAGGTCATTATAATCCTCGCCAGAAAGCCCGGCAGAAGAACTATCCAGATCAGATTCAGTGGCCGGTTCACTTTCCCTACCAAACTGGCCTTTTTCAACTTCTTCTACGGCCCGGTCAAGCTCTTCATCAAACTCCGACCCTAGCTCTTCACCCATTTCCCGCCCGTATTTTTTCATCCAACGAGCCAGGCTTTTAGGGTCACTTTCGTCAAGATCACCGAGCTTTGAGGGATCAGCTAAACTTTCCAGCCGACTGTCCTCCGAGCGAAGGACAGCTACCCTTGAAACCAACTTGATTAAATCTGGACTACCACAGTGCTGACAGCGCTTTTCAAACTGCGAATAGACCGACAGAACCAGAAAAGAAGATTTCTTACCACATTCCTGACAGCCGAATTCATAGATCGGCATCTTCCCCTCCTGATTTATTCGCTTGAACTATTCATGAATAAGACAAACAAATAGCTCCTGAGAACAGTATCCTGGATTTTTCACCAATAATCCAGGTCAACTTGCTTTATTCTGGACCTGATAGATTTCTCTGCAGGAAAATGAGGGACACAGACCGATTTAAATAAAGCCTCCGTGGACTCAACTCTATAGCCTCCTACTTTAGGGGCGAAACCCCGCACCAAAAGCCTATCATGATTTACCATTTATGCCTGCCCTAAAACCCAGAGCTTTCTGGTGCGTGGGAAAATCGTCTCAGGTCCCGATTTTCTTATTAAGGTTAATTGAAAATCTCGAAACATCTTCATTTCTATGAGTAAAGCAAGTTAATAATCT
>JAQULR010000024.1 GCA_028749205.1 Acidobacteriota bacterium
TGCTTCTTCCACTTCATTATCTGGTTGGGATGAACCTCAAACTGAGCTGCTATCTCAGAAATGGTCTTCTCTCCCTTGACCGCCTCCAAAGCCACCCTGGCCTTGAACTGGTCATCGTAAGTCTTCCATTTTTTCATCTGTGTTTCCTCCTATCATATTCTAAGGAAACACACCTTATTTTGCGACTACTTTTGGTCTGAATAAGCTAGACCATTATAGATTTTCTTCATCTTATTTTTATTGTTACCTGTATGCTCATCAGCAGAAACTAAATATGATCTGAAATTCGTTAAGAGTATTGGTGATAATAGAAATGAATATCTATTTTTCAAAATAACTTCAGCTCTAATTTCGCCTGATAAGGAAATATTTGTCGGCGACAGTGGAGGCCATTTTATAGCGAAATATACCTGGGATGGTGACTTCGTTAAGAGAATCGGTCAGCCTGGTCAGGGCCCTGGTGATTTTAATTATATCTTTGATCTTAATTATCTGGATAAAAAAATATATGCTTATGATGCGGAGGGCCTTAGAATCACTGTCCTTAATACCGATTTAGAACCAATTAAATTTATAAAGCTACCCGAGCCCATACGGGGCCAGGTATTTATTACCAGGGATGAGAATATACTATGTTGTGGCGTAGCGGCCGGGGATTCTGCCCAATATGGTTTGGAGAGAATAAAACTATTAACTCCAGATGGTAAATTAGTTAAATCATTCTTCAGCCAGACCCAATTTGGAGAGCTAAAGCCTCAAAAAGACTTGCTTCAATGGGCAGTTGAACAATGGACCGCAGAACTAATAACTGCCTACTCGGCTGATAAATCCGAAATTATTATTAGCTTTGAGTATCCTCCAAATCCAGTAAAGTTTTTTGTTTATGACCTTGAAGGCAAACTTATTAAGACTTTTATTTATAATCTGGATAAAAAATATCAGTTTCCTGATTTTCTCAAATCTTTTCCTTTAAAATATCCAGCCAAGAAAGTATATTACCCAAAATTATCCTGTGTTTTTATTTATAAAAGTTATTATCTAGCCTTTATAAATTATTGGGTGGTAGATAATGGCCCAGGTGGTATTGAGAAGAGTGCCTATCTCATATTCGATCAGCAGGGTAACTTTTTGGCAGAAAAAGAGCTTGACCAACCCTTTAAGTTTTTTCATTTGACCAGCGACGGCTACCTGATAGGGACAAACCCTGATGACGAGATTCCTAAAGTATTAATATATCAGTTATTGTTTTAAACAAACTTTAAAAATAATCGGTGGATTGAATGGCTAATTATCAGGTTCGCGAAAAAAACATCTTATCCTTCATGATAATTCTATTCCTAATTCTTGCTTTAGCCAATGAGCAAATTGCCTTAGGCCTTCAGGAAGACACCGGGCTTGAGGAGGGAATGCAGACCATGAATTTAGCTTTAGAGAAAATGAGGAGTAAAGACTACCCAGAAGCCCTGGAACTTTTTCTACAGTGTCTTGACCGGGCTCCTGAATATGGGCCTTCGTTCAGTGATATAAAAAATTCATTCCTCATGATTTATCTAAAAAAAATGATCAATTATTATCCACCGACGGAAAAGGAACTAGTTGATCGCTTCATGATAATAACAAATAAAGTAAAATCCGGGAAAGTCTGTCCCTTAGAGACAGATTGCTTGCTTGAACTGGCTGATACTTTAGAGAAAAAAGACGAATTAATCATTATTTATGATATCGCCAAAAAAAATATTACTGACGATTCCTCTCTTAAATTCCTGGTAGAAGAGCTATATCCTATCCTTTACCAGAATAATAGATACCTAGAAATTTATGAAAATATGGACTTATTAGCTTCAGCCAAGGATCTGGTTAACAGATGGAATGAGCTGGGGAAAATAGAACCGGCTAAAAAAAGCATCCGTGGGCAGCTCCTTGAATATAAGGTAATATTAGAATCCTTGAAAGACATTGATAAGGCTAAGGAAATTGAAAAATTAAACGCAGTTCTCGATCAATAGCCCATTGAAAGCAATCAAGATGATAGTCAACATCGGGCTACTATAATTCCGTCTTTTCCTCCTTCATGTTTCTTAAATTAATTCCCTGGTATTGGAGAAAATTAAGAAATTTCTTATAATCGTTTTCATTGATATGAAACAATGGAAGCAGATTTTTGATGCTCCATTTTGATTCTTGTAGCCCACGCACAACAATTTTCTTTAATTCATCTTTCGAAATCTCATGGCTCATATAAGGACAATAAACAACTTGCCAGAAATCTTGGTGCTGCTCTTCCATCAGTTTCAATAAGCTCTCACATATAGTTTGCTTTTTATCAGTGCTTGTCTCCTTATATTTAGCACTATTCCACAACTCCTTTTCGTTATCTATTACCTTTCTCAATAGCTCAGCCCGGTTTTTTTTAAAGGACTTATTCGACCAGTTTATAAAAACTCTGCTCAATACAGATTCTAACTGGCGCATGTTGCCCGGGAAATCGTAACTCAAAAGCATCTGTATTTCTTCCTCGATCAATTGATCTTCTTCTGGAAGGAATTTCTATTGTTATAAACGGGCCATCTTTTCTTGCCGATTGATTATGAATGGCTTCTGCAAAGAGTCTCTTGCCAACCCCGCTTTCTCCAATTATCAAGATGTTGTCTGGGATTCCAGCTAATAGCCTGGCTTCATTTTTTAGTTCTTCATATCCAAAAATATTATCCCATAATGTCTGAGTGCCCCCCATTTATTTCTCCAAGGCTCTTATTACTTTTTTATATGATAAAAAAAAAAACATCTCTGTCAAATTAAATAGTTGCCTTACCTAAATAGATACAGACTCTAACGCTTAAATCTGACCACCTCCTCGTATAGGAAAATAATTTGCTTTCCGATCATTGCAAGTTGACCCAATTAATTAGAAGACTTAAAAGAATGAGATTTTGACCTTTACCCAAAACTCCTTGGATATTCATAAGCCAGACTCGGGTTAGATTCTAATATTTGTTATTCCTTTAATGACACTCATTGGAGATTGAAATCTATCAATAAGCTAATGTTTGCTCTTCTCCTTGCCAGCCAACCTGAATTAAGGTAAAAATGTTTCGGGCAGAAAAGATGAAAATTTCAAGACGAAAATTCATAAAAACAGGATTGGCTGCCACCGGTGGCTTGCTCATTGTTCCCCGCCATGTTCTGGGTGGACAGGGTTATATCGCTCCAAGCGATGAGCTGACCAAGGCTATCATCGGCGTCGGGGGCATGGGCAAAGCTCATTTCCAGTATCCAGGCCGTCTGGTTGCGGTCTGTGATGTTGACCGGAAACATCTGCAGGAAGCGCTGGATCTGGCCAGGCCCGGAGTTAAAGGTTATCATGATTTCCGGGAAGTTCTGGCCCGAGGCGATGTTGACATCGTTCATATTGTCACCCCTCCTCACTGGCATGCCCTGATGGCCATAGCCGCGGCCCGGGCCGGCAAAGACATCTGGTGCGAAAAGCCCATGACCAGAACTATTGGCGAAGGCCAGAAGGTGGTTGAGGCTGTGAAGCGAGCCGGACGCATCTTCCGCATCAATACCTGGTTTCGTTTCGAGGGAAATTTTTATGGCTTTGGTACCACCGTTAAGCCCATAAAAAAAATCGTCCAGAACCGGCTTCTCGGCTGGCCCTTGCGGGTGACCCTCAGTGGAGCTACTGGCTTTGACTGGAAGTTCTACTGGCAGGGGAAAACCTACCTTCCGCCCGAACCGGTGCCCGAGGAGCTTGACTATGATTTCTGGCTTGGACCAGCGCCCTTTAAGTCCTATCACCATCATCGTGTCCACCAGACATTCCGCGGCTACTGGGATTATGATGGCGGCGGGCTGGGCGATATGGGCATGCACTACATGGACCCGGTTCAATATCTTCTGGAGAAAGACACCACCAGCCCGGTGGAAATTGAAGTTGATGCCCCGCAACAGCACCCGGATGCCTGCGGCCGCTGGCGGAAAATTGTCCTGCGCTATGCTGACGGCTGCGAAATTATTCTGGACGGGGAGAATCAGAGACGGAATGTGCCGTTTATAGCTGGACCAGAAGGCGAGCTTTTCTCTGGACTCAGGAGTAATATTTCGGGCCTGGCTGAAAAGCTTAAAAGCCTGCCAGATCCGGAGCCTCAACTGACCGATTTTCACCAGGCTGTCCGGGAGAGGCGGCCGTTTGCTCTAAATGAAGAGAATGGCCACATGTCGTGCACCCTGGTTAACCTGGCCAAAATAGCCGTCAGGCTCGGCCGCAACTTGCGTTTTGATCCTGATAAACAGATTTTTATAGGCGATGAAGAAGCCAACCGGCTGATAGCCGAACCGATGAGAGCACCATGGAACCTGTTTTTGGCTTGAGATGAACTGGAGTGGGCAAGAGGATCAAATTGGCAATCGGAGGTAAGATTCTTGATTTGTTAATTTAATTTAAGAATTTAAATTGAAAAAATACATCAAAGCGAAAAAGCAAGGTTAAAATGAAAACATCAGCGACCTTCAAAAAAAGAGGCGATTTAAAGGGATTGCCTGGTGCGCCCGAAAAGAATTTTTTCAAAAGGAAAGAAATGTTAACTGACAGAAGCATCTTAATTCTATTTTTACTCTGGTGGGGGCTGCTTCCAAACATACTTTCTGGCTGGACACTCAGCGGAGACAAAATACAGGATAAAAAGAAAGTCACGGCGGCAGAGAAGCCATCCGTTCTGGCTGAAGAAAAGATAGCCGCCTGGCTCAGGTTACTGCCAGCTTCTGACCAGGCCCAGGCCGACAGACTTTTTGGTGAAATGCTTCAGTCCATACAATCTGGAACTCCTGTGGTCAGCCAGCTGGCCAGCCGCTTACAAGCACCAGGTAAAGGCGATAATACTCTTGTTCGCTATGCCCTGGATGGACTGGTTCAAGCCGCTGCTAAAAAGGGTCCAGCAGCTCTCAAGGAAAAGGTAGCCGGAGAGATCTTGAAAGCAGTCGTCAGCCAGCCGGAAACTCAGATTAAAGCTTTTCTCCTGAGTGAAGCCGGCTACATAGTTGAGGCCAAGGAGATCAGGCTTGTCGAACCTTACCTTCTGATTCCAGAACTTGCGGATGAAGCGGTCAGAACCCTTTTAAGGACTAAGAGCCCAGAGGTGGAGAAGGCTCTGCTTAAAGCCTGGCCGCGGGCCCCACTTGAAGCCAGGCTGTCACTCCTTCAAGGACTGGGAGAGTTAAGAAGCAAAAAAGCCGTTCCGTTGATCAAACCCCTGGCCGTCGCCGGCGATCCGAAGGTCAGGCTGATGGCCCTCTCTGCCCTGGCTGAGATAGCTGATCCGGCCACTGAGGCGCTTTTTTCTGAGCTACCGGTTCTCTCTACTGAAGAGGAGAAAAGGCAAACCATAAATCTTTATCTGCGCTTCGCCAGAAGATTATCAGAGGATGGGCAGAAAGACAGGGCTTTAGCCATTGCCCGCCAGGCTTGCCAGGTGCTCGTCGGCGAGGAAGAAGTGGCCCAAAGAAATGAGGCACTCGAGCTTGTGGCCGAAATTCTTCAGGAAAAATCGTTGCCTGACATAATGCGGGCGGTGACCGATGAGCATAAAGAGTATCGGGTGACGGCTGTGCGTCTGGCCAGAAAGTTTGATCGCCCGGAGTTGACTCCTGACTGGCTAAAGGTGCTAAAGGAGGCTGAGAGTGCAGCTGGCGGCGGCGCCGGTGCCGTGGCTGACCTCATTGACTTTCTGGGTGAAAGACAGGACAGAACAGTTCTCCCTGAGGTCGTTAAATTTCTCGGGAGCCAGGACGAGGACGTCCGGCTGGCGGCCATTAGAGCTTCATTCGGCCTAGGTGGAAAAGAGATTCTTGATAAGCTCTGGCCTCTACTGGCTAACTCGCCGGTCGACTGTCAGCTCATTCTTGACCTCGTGGCGACGCTAAAGCCTGAGGATTATATGGGTCAACTTATAAAAATTTATCCAGGCCTGCCGGAAGCATCAAAACTTGTCACACTAAATGCAGTCAGGGATAAAATGACGCCAGCCTGGAAAGAAATTATTGTAAGCGAAATTGATTCGCTTTCGGCTGAGCTGTCGCGGGCAGCTTCGGCCTGCCTTTCATCAGTCTGCACTCAAAGCGATCTCCACTGGCTTCTGGAAAAATATGCCAGGCTGGAAGACACGGCTATGGCAGCTGGCTTTCAGGCGGCCATCAAGTCTATTATGGGCGATATAAAGGATGAGAGAAAACGTCAGGAATATCTTTTCGCTTCAATAAATAAATCGAAAGGCAAAGGCAGAGCCAGTTTAATCAGGTTGCTGCCGCTGGCCGGCGGGCAGGAAGGCTTAAAAAATGTTCTGGCCTTTATGTCAGATAAAGACCTGGAGATAAAAGCGGCGGCGATTTATGCTTTGACCAGCTGGCCTGGATTCGAGGCGGCGCCTCAGCTTATCAACTTGCTCTCCTCAACTAAGGATAGAAAAGTCCGGTATTTAGCCTGCCAGGGGCTGGTCAGGCTGGTTAAAGAAGCTGAGGTGAGCGCCTCCGAAAAATTAAAAATCTTGGAACAGATGAAACCTCTGGTTTCTTATCCGGATGAAAAAAGTCTGCTTCTTACGGGCTGGGCCAGTTGGCCGGAGATAAAAGCTCTTGAAGAAATCGCAGGATTTTTCGGAGACGATTCATTAAAGGAGAGGGCAGCTCTATCGGCCTGCCGGTTGGCCAGACCGCAAGCCGGTGAAGAAGGACTTAAAGGCTGGACAACCATCTGGATTCTAAAGAAAGCTCTGCTTTTGCTCGAGGACGAACTTGAAATTCAGGAGACAGAAAGTTACCTGGATAGTCTCCTCCAGGAGGAAGGGTTCGAGCCTCTCTTTAACCGGAAAGACCTTTATGGTTGGAAAGGCCTGGTTGCCGACCCGGTGAAGCGAGCCAGAATGAGCGAGGCCGAGCTGGCCGCTGCTCAGAAAAAAGCTGATGAAATTATGCGCCAGCACTGGCAGGTAATTGACGGTGTTCTGGTCTTTGATGGCCGCGGAGAAAGTATTTGCACCGCTGAGGATTACTGTGATTTTGAGTTTTTCGTTGATTGGAAAATAGAAAAAGGAGGCGACAGCGGCATTTATTTAAGAGGTTCACCGCAGGTTCAGATCTGGGATCCGACTCAGTGGCCAGAAGGCTCAGGCGGGCTTTACAACAACGAAAAAAATCCCAACAAACCGCTTAAGTGTGCAGACCGGCCAGTAGGCAGCTGGAATACTTTTTACATCAAAATGGTGGGCGAAAGAGTCACCGTTTATCTTAACGGTGAGCTGGTCGTGGATAATGTAATCATGGAAAACTACTGGGAGCGGGATAAACCGATTTATCCCTGCGGACAGATTGAGCTTCAGGCCCACAACACCCCTCTGTATTTTAAGAATATCTACCTTAAAATGGGGACACCCTAGATTTTCCCCATTTTTTATTTCCTCTCATAAACTAAAATATAGCTGTGCATTATATCAAGGAAGTCCAAGTTACCACCTTGGACAAACTTTTTTTGGCCATCTGCCTCGGTCACCACAATTATTTCTTTAAGCCACCAGGCTTCGTCCCGAAGGAGATCTACTATCAATTTAGCCATCGGAATGAGATGCTGCTCTCTTCTTAAATCTCTGGTTTCAATGGCCAGGTAACCCCCAGATCTGAGACTCGGCTGTATTTCAAAACTCAGGCTTTGCAGACGTTCAAGATAATCCTGCGGATTCACACCTTTCCCATCGTCCAGATTTAAGGCGGGTGATTTAACCCAGACTAGTTCCAGGTCCTTCTTCGCTCTTAATTTAATCCCATTGCTCTTCTTATCTGATGCGTCAATTTTTACGATTTCGAATTTATCTCCGGAGCTATATCTCTTAATTATATTTTTGTCTGTCAATTCTTCTTTTTTATCTCTGGGGAAAAGCCAGACTGTAGTTGTCTCCAATTGATTAATTTTTATCGTTGACTCGAGTCTTTCCCGGTTTATAATGAGGCCCGGCGCTTCTTCCTGAACTTTTAATGTTTTTCCTGCTTCCCTCTCCTCTGGCTTCTCGAAAACCGGAAGGTATTCATGAGCGAGAAGCAAAAAATTATTCTTTATACTGCTCTCATACCAGAAGCCAGTTGTCTTACAGTTATGCTGCCTCTTAATAATAAGTTCCCTCAACCGAAAGCCCGCCGCCAGGTAAACGTTAATCAACTTAAAAGCTAAAGGAATAACATGTTTTTTCCTGCGCATATCCCCTATCAGGACGGCACACTGCCGGCCTGGTTTGAGAACCCGGAAGTTTTCCGCTGCCACCTCAGCCATCTCTTGCAGGAACTCTTCTACATCCAGAAAGGAAAGATCGCCTTCCTTATTATTCGTGTACTGGATGATATTGGCATAGGGAGGGTGAGTGCAAATCAAGTCAATACTATTCGACTCCAGCCAGGATAAGTCACGGGCATCTCCGACCCTGAGTTCTGGCTCAAAGAATTCTTTTATCTCATTGTCAGGAAAGGGCAAAGTATTAATCCCAAAATTGAGATTTTCTTCAGCCAGAGCAATGGCCTGTTCATTGATATCACAGGCTAAGCATTTTCTGCCGAGCAATTTAGCTTCAATGGCCGTTGTCCCGCCACCACAAAAACAATCCAGCACAGTTTCCCCTGGTTCCGAGTAGCGTAGAATTATGTTCCGAGGAATGTAAGGTGAATAATTTCCTCGGTAAGCTCCGTTGTGAGTAGCCCAGTCTCCCCGCTGCTTAAAACTCCAGATGGAGGTCGTTTCCAGAGTAAAATTTTTGGGAAATAGCGATTTGATTTTGTGCCTATTTTTTATCTCGCTGACATTTATCCCCTTATTTTTAGTAACAACTTTTTCAATATAGCGATAGGTAACACCATATTTTTTCCCTATTTCGAGATCGGAAGTCCCGAGCTCTTTTTCACGGAGGATAGCTTCTTCGAGTTTTTCTCCGATTAAATTATTATATCTATTTTCGCTCATGATTATATTTCTTCAATTATCTTTTCGACCTCGCAATTTCTCGACCGTCACTGCTCAAGGCAGCGGTGGCTAAGAATGGCGGGTTGACTAAAGATTCTTTGTTGTAGTGGAGGGGATGGCGGGTGAAAAATTCCACCACCTGACCGCCGGCTTCTTCCAGAATGGCCTGACCGGCGGCTGTATCCCACTCCATGGTGCGTCCGAGGCGCGGATAAAGATGTCCGAGACCTTCAGCCAGCATCATAAATTTGAGTGAGGAACCACGACTTTCGAGCCTGGGTTGATTCAGACTTTCGATGAACTTCCTGGTCTCACCGTCAAAATGAGAACGCGAGGCCAGGACCGTCAGGCCCGCATCGTCCATCGAGAATTGAGCTGCTCTGAGTTGTAATTTATTATCTTGTTTGACTTGCTTTATTTGCCTTTCGCTTTGACCGCCCTGCCGCTTCTCTCCAATCTCAATCTTATAGGCACCTTCACCCTTGACGGCAAAGTAAAACAAGCCTTTGACCGGGACAGAAATAAACCCGGCTACCGGCTTCCCCTGCTGGATCAGGGCAAGGTTAACTGTGAACTCTCCATTTTGCTTGAGGAACTCCTTCGTCCCGTCGAGAGGATCAAGCAGCCAGCAGCATTCATATTCTCGCCTGATGTCATAAGAAACCTCGCGGTTTTCCTCCGAAATAATCGGAATATCCGGAAACAGCTTTTTCAGTCCTTCATTAATGATGTCATTGGCCAGTCGGTCGGCTTCCGTTATTGGCGTGCGGTCTTCTTTAAGGCTGACTTTCCAGTCAGCTTGCTCCTGAAAATAAATCTTGAGAATCTCCTCACCGGCCCGGCGGATTAAATCCAGAATTTCTTGCACTTCATTTTCATTCAGAACCATTGACATAAATAATATTTATCACATTTTGACAGAGAACAGAACCTGCTTAAGGACCCAGGAGCTTTATAATTTCGCCGTCTGGGTGGCACAAAGTCCTCCCAGGCTCAAAGATGAAACCGTCATGGCTATCGAGAAATTTTTAAAAAGTTATCTGGTCTCTGTGTGATTTCATCAATAATAGGGTCGGCAATGGGGTCCGGCCTCAGGATGTTATCGATAATAAATAAATTCGTCTGGCCCGACCCCATTCAGCGCATTCACGGGAAATATCGTCTGTTTACTTGACATAAGTCTTAACCTATGTTAATCTCTTCATATATATTAACATATGTTTAGATAAATGTGCGCCTTAACATCCGTTAAAATACAGTAAATGGGAGTAAGAAACAATGGAAAAGAATGAATTCATGACGATTCCACAACTGGCCCGCCTCCTGGGATTAAGCCGGATTGCTGTCTATAACAAAGTTAAAAGCGGGGAAATCAAAGCCGTACGAATCGGAAGAACTTATGCCATCAATACTAAAGACGTTGCCGATATTCTGGGCAAAACTTTAACCCAAAAAAGCAAAGAAGAAATTGATCAAGCTATAAAAAAGACGGTTGATGAATACGGGGAAGTATTGCGACTCCTCGGGCAGGAATAATGAAAACAATTAATGTCCTGGAAGTAGAATATATCGCTCATAGATTGGCCCGGGAAATGCTGTCCTTCGATGAGCCAATCCCTGATTTTTCCAGCCGGTTTCCAAATATTCTGGAAAGCTGTTTAGCTGTTCCGTTCCAGAGTTTTTCCAGGAAGCCGCTTTATCCGGGCCTTATCTCGAAAGCCAGTATCCTCTTCTATCTCCTGATCAAGAACCACCCATTTCAAAACGGGAACAAAAGAATAGCGATCACTACGCTGTTCGTTTTCCTTTATAAAAATAAGAAATGGATAAGAGTCGATACCCAGGAGCTTTATAATTTCGCCGTCTGGGTAGCCCAGAGTCCGTCGAAGGTCAAAGATGAAACCGTCAGGGCAATCGAGAAATTTCTAAAGACTTATCTGGTATCTGTGTGATTTCATCAATAATAGGGTCCGGCCTCGGGATGTTATTGGGAGCCAATGGGGTCGGGCCTCGGGATGTTATTGATAATAAATAAATTCGGCTGGCCCGACCCCATTCAGCCAGAGAAGAACATAGAAAAAATGGGGAAAATCTAGGGTGTCCCGATTTTTGTCCACAGGTGCTTGCTACCAGTTTTTTCGCCTTTCCAGGTCACTGTTATCACCACTCCATAGCGCCCTGGTTTCAATTTGATTTTGGTCGTAGTAAATTCATAAATCAGATATTTCTTTCCCTGCTGGAGATCTTCAGTCAGGTCGATTTCCTCCTGCCCAAAGTGTACTTTTTGCTGATTCATTTCCTTTATTCCGATAAAAAAAGTAACTTTTTTTGATGTATCAAGTTGCCATAGGAACTGATCTAAAGGCAAGTATAGGTTCCCATGAAAAATAACATTGTTCTGACCTTGGGGGCGGGCCTCAATTGAAACTTCAAAGTCAATATCCTGGTAAAAATCGGGTGCCAGAAAGGCAGAAGCTAACCGCCTGTTGGTCAGCTCTTGCTCTTTATACTCAACATAGCCATCTCGAAAGTGAACCCGGGCTCCTTCTCTGGTGCATTTCACTTCAACCCGATGAAATTTTCCGTCTTCTTCTCGGCTGGCCGGAACATAAGCAATTTCGTAATACCGAATGTTGTCTCTTTTGATAACTTTTTCGCCGATGGAAAAGGCCTCGGCGCCTCTAAAATAGGCCCCTCCTGTTTTTTTAGAAAGATAAGAAAGCGCTAAATTACTTTCCACTTCCTCAACCTGCCCCAGCTGCAGCCCATAAAAAGTAATCAGGTTGGAGTTAGCCAGATGGACCAACTCCTCCAGAAATTCTGGATAAGTACTGTTTTTGGTCAAGTCAAAAGGGTCAAAAATCTTCACCCTGTCTATCTGGGTAATAAGCGAACCACCTGCCCGCCCTAAATCAAGATAGGGTAGACTCTCTTTTTCTGTAAGGCCTGAACTTATAAGCAACACAGTCTTTCGCCCCGGTGCTTCTTTTATCATTGGAATAAGTTGAAGAAAACCGCTGAGGCTCTTCTGAAGGAGATCTTGCCACTGAAGCCTGAGGCTAAAATCAGATGTTTGATCTGGACTGGAATCTCTTTCTGCTGAAAGAAAGATCGGAGTCAGATTGCCTTCGAGAGCCGAAATAATCTGGCTTATAAGCTCTCTATCGGAAGAAAAATCACAGAGCTCCTCAAGGCCTTTTTCTGGATAGAGAGCCAGGAGTTTTAACTCAAATCCCTCCTCAACCAGATTTAGCATAAGTCTGGAAAGTTCATCCCTGGCTCTTCTTAGGGTAATAGGGTCGGTATTAAGCCAATCAAAAAGAACATAGATTCTCTTCCTGGCTTTTAACTCTTCCTGAGCAGCCTCTCCTGGATATTTAGCCAGGATTTCTTCTTTGCTTTTTAAGGTGACTAATTCAACTGACTCAATCGGCCGGAGCTGGCCATCTTCAAAGAGCTGAAAGTCATTCCTGGATAGATCAAGGATAAAATTGCCGCCGGCATCGGTGACAATGACATCCAGCAGCTTCAGCCTGACCACGACTTCGTGATGTTCTTGTGGAAGCTCCTGGGCAAGAAGGAATGCCACAGATATAGCTGAAATAATGACAAGAAAGAAGGCTTTTCTTATCTTGGCCATATTTCTCCTACCCTTTATGGCTTAGATATTTCATTTACCACCAGAGGCCCTGTATGTCCAGGTTGGTTAGACCCAGGCTTTTGGCCCAATCCACCACTTCCTTATATTCGGCTCTGGTGATCCTGCGGGCAATATGTGGATACTGGTGAGCCTTATAGGCCGGTTGGTACTGAGACATGATATTGATATAAGTATCTTTGGGCAAGTTTTGGGCAATCCAGCTCAGGATTTCTTTCGAACCGGCCATTCGGTTAGGCAGAACAAGGTGCCTGATCATCAAACCACGGTACATTAAACCGTTGCCTGCTGGATGAGCCACTCCTACCTGCCGATTCATTTCGAGCATGGCTTTTCTGGTTACATCGGGATAACTACCGGCCCCTGAGGAAAGACGCGAAGCGACTGAAGCCTGCCAGTACTTAAAATCAGCCAGATAAATATCAACCACTCCATCAAGATATTTCAGCATTTCCTCTTTTTCCCAGCCGTGAGTATTATAGACAATCGGCAACTTCAATCCCCTAGCGGCGGCCATATCGAGAGCCAGCAGGATGTGGGGCAAAAAGTGAGTCGGGGTGACTAAATTGATATTATGACAGCCAATTCTCTGTAATTCCAGCATCATTCCGGCCATCTCTTCGAGAGTTCTGAACCTACCCGATCCTCCCTGGCTGATTTCCCAGTTGATGCAATAAACACATTTCAAGCTGCAGTTGGATAAAAAGATAGTGCCCGAACCACCACTCCCGACCAGAGAGCGTTCCTCACCAAAATGGGGATGATAAGCTGAGATTTTTAACCTGTCGTCTGATTGACAATCACCTTTTACTCTGGCCAACCTGTCTTTCTCACATTCTCTCGGGCAGAGCCGGCATTTCTTCATGATTTCCCACAGTTCTTGACCTCGGCGCTTTAGTTCCCCGCTTTGATGCAGCTTAAGATAGGCAGGTTCAAAATAGGCCTCAGACATATCTTCTCCTTGAGTGTGGAAACTACCAGAAACGCTGGCTCCATCTCTCGGTTCAGATTTTTGAATTTTCGCCAATAAAGTTCTTAAGAGACCAAGCAAACCCAGAGTCAGACAGCCCAATCCTGTTTTAAGAAACCGGCGGCGGCCTGGTTCAAGACAAGATTTCATTTCTTTTTATCACCATCTATCTCCATCCTGTCCATCTACAGCCAGCAATTTAAATATAAGGACTTAGGCTTTCCCTGACAAGGAATATCGGACCAGGATACATTTTAGATGCCCAGATACCCATTTCAACTGATCTTGATACGGCTAGACAGGAGGCAAATTAGGGACACAAACCGATTTAAGTGGAGCCTCCATTAGCTAAAGTCTGTAATCTCCATGTATTGTAGAAGGCAGAACCCCACCTCGAAAGCCTATCAGGACTTACCACTTATTCTCAGGCTAAAGACTGGGGTTTTCTGGTAAGTAAGAAAATCGTATCATATCTCAATTTTTCTCTAAATCATGATTCAAAATCTCAAGATCTGTTCAGTTTCGTAAACGATGCAATCTGGAGTAAATGGCGAGCTACTTGTATGCAGGTGGTAAAATTTCTTAGACGCCAGACAGAGATTGGTATGTCGAGCTCCGGGAAGAACAAAAAAAATGGGGTAAATCTAGGGTGTCCCGATTTTTGAAAACCAGCCGGCTTTTTCCATAGCAGCCATGGTGATTTTTGAGCCAGGCCCATCACCCCGGCTGGCGCAAACGGCAGCTTTGCCTTCTACCGCTTTCTGAATTTCAGCCACATCGAGGTTGGAAAAGCCGGGGCAAAGAACAATAGACTGCACACCTTCTTCTTCCACCAGCTCTTTAGCCACCTCCAGAGCTTCAGCCTGGCTGTGAACTAACCTGGCAAAAAATTTAGCCATACCGGTTTCAATCTGGCATCTATCTCTTGAACTGTCAGCATCCGGTGCATGGGCAATAAATGCCGTTCTGAATTTATCCATTTTAATCCCTCCAGTTAAGAAGTTTCTCTTCATATTTAATATTTATAGCATATTTATAGCACTTTTTAGGTCAAAAAGTGTCCGGTAATAATAACTGATTTTTTGCCAGTCCTTATTTCTAATCTATTACTGCCAATCTCCAGGCCAGAAAATTTGATCCTGTCTGTCTCAAGAAGCCTAAGAGTGGCTACACCGCCTTTTTTTCTTGACTGATCGCCCTTTTATATAATAGGAATATAAGAGTAGGAGGAAGAGATGACTGATAAAAATGATATAAAAGATAAAGGTCAAAAAATATTATCAACGCCACTTTCTCGCCGTGAATTTCTGGGGAAAACCGCAGCCTCGGCCGCTGGTCTGATGGTTGTGCCCCGCCAGGTGATCGGCGCTCAGAAAGATAAGAAGAAAAAAGCCCCAAGTGATACCCTCAATATCGGCTGTGTTGGCGTGGGAGGCAAGGGATTTTCTGATGTTCAAGCGGTCAGCACAGAAAATATCGTCGCTTTGTGCGACGTTGACGCCACCATGATGGGAAAATTTTTGGGCTCAAGCGATCACCCGCCTGAACATAAAACTAAATATGAAAAGGCGCATATCTATCGCGATTTCCGGGAAATGCTGGAAAGAGAAAAATCTATAGATGCCATTACCGTCAGCACTCCTGATCACACTCATGCCGTCATTGCCATGATGGCCATGAAAATGGGAAAACACGTCTTTGTCCAGAAGCCATTGACCCACACGGTGAAGGAAGCTCGCCTCCTTCAGCAGGAAGCAGCCAGGCGAAATCTGGTCACTCAGATGGGCAATCAGGGCCATTCCAAAGAGGGAGCTCGTTTAATCTGCGAGTGGATCTGGGATGGAGCCATCGGCCAGGTGCATGAAGTTCATGTCTGGACCAACCGTCCTATCTGGCCTCAGGCTATCGACGCTCCAAAAGAAATCCCATCCTGCCCGCCAACTCTTTCCTGGGATCTGTGGCTCGGCCCGGCCCAGTGGCGTCCCTATCACCCAGCTTATTGCCCCTTTGCCTGGCGCGGCTGGTGGGATTTTGGCACTGGTGCCCTCGGCGATATGGGTGCCCATCTCATTGACCAGCCTTTCTGGGCTTTAAAGCTTGGTGCCCCGATCAGAGTTCAGGCCAGCTCAACCAAATATACTGAGGACTCCTATCCCCTGGCTGAAATCGTCACCTATGAATTTCCCGAGCGCCAGGGAATGGCTCCGGTCAGGCTGATCTGGTATGACGGTGGGTTGATGCCTCCCCGACCCAAAGCGGTGCCTCAAGGACGTCGAATGGGTGATGAGGACGGAGGCTGCTTGTTTGTTGGAGATAAGGGAATGCTTATCTGTGGCACCTACGGTGAAAACCCGCGCCTTCTGCCCGACGAATTGATGGCTGATTACAAGAGGCCAGAAAAAACGATCCCTCGTTCTCCTGGAATTCACGAAGAGTGGATCGCCGCCATTAAAGAAGGGAAAAAATCAACAGCCGACTTTTCTTACTCCGGTCCGCTGACCGAGATGATGCTCCTGGGCAATATTGCCCTTCGATTCAAAGATGATAACGTAGTGCTCGAATGGAACAGTGAGAAGTTTGAGTTTACCAATCTGTCTGAAGCCAATCAATATCTCCACAAAGAATATAGCTCGGGCTGGGAACTCTGAGCAGTGCTGTAGGGAACACCCGAGCTATAAAAAATAAGAGGAAATTGAGCTGAAGTTGAATTAAAATTTAAAAATCCGCTCAGGGGGAACTTTTTAAAAAGACAGAGATGTTTACGCTTAGAAATAAATGAAGAAGCAGAAAAGAGAATTTAAGTTGATCGGTGGTTTGGTTAAATAGCAATAAATTGACGCTGATCAGATGGGGAAAAGGTAATAAATTTGGCTAAAGAAACTCTCAAGAAAAATTTAGATAACCTAAAAATAAAAAGAAATGACAGAGGCCTCGAAGGCCCGGAGGCAAAAATGACTCGCCAGACAACAAGCAAACATAAAAAATCAATGAAAGTTTTGGGCTCAATTCTGAGTTTGCTCTTTATTTGTGTTTTAGCTCTGATCGCCACTCAGCCAGAGAATTCTAAAGAAGTTTTAGGCCAGTGGGCTGTCCATGACCCGAATCGCCCCCTGCCGCCGGTGGTTAATCCCGGTCCGCCGCTGCCGCCAGTTCCGCCGCCGTCCGATGCAATAATTCTTTTCGACGGGAAGACTCTATCGAACTGGGTCAATGAGAAAGACCAACCGGCCCGCTGGAAGGTCGAAAGTGGCTACCTGGAAGTTGCCCCCGGGACAGGCAGCATTCAGACCAAGGTAGGCTTTGGCAGCTGCCAGCTCCATATCGAATGGGCTGCTCCTTACCCGCCCAAAGGGTCAGGGCAGGATCGTGGCAACAGCGGAGTCTTTTTGATGGGCCTGTATGAAGTTCAGGTGCTTGACTCCTATGAGAACAAAACTTACGCCGATGGCATGGCCGGAGCAATTTATGGTCAGTACCCGCCGCTGGTCAATGCCTGCCGGCGGCCAGGTGAATGGCAGTCGTATGATATAATTTTCTTTGCTCCGAAATTCGACCAGCAGGGCAATCTTCTGGAGCCAGCCAGAATGACGGTTTTTCATAACGGCACTTTAATCCATCATAACGCCGAATTAACGGGACCAACCGCTCACAAAGCCCGGCCGCCATACAAAGCCCATGCCGATAAGCTCCCATTGATGCTGCAGGACCACAGCCACCCAGTCCGATTCAGAAATATCTGGCTCCGGGAACTAAACTGAGACTTTGAGCTAACTAAAACTTAAATGGGATCAGGCTAAGGCCTTATGGAAAAAATACTACGGCCAGGGCCGGGTGTTTTATTGCTCACTCGGCCACGTGGCAGCTGACTTTAACGTTCCCGAGGCCCGGGAGATAGTCAAGCAAGGCATACTCTGGGCCGCCTGCATTCTTAATGAATAGCCAATACCTAACATGATTAAAAAATTGGCCGATTATCAGGTAAGGGAATAATCCTGTCCCGGTTAAAAAGAGCTGGCCATAAATATTTAAAGCGGTCCTGCTACTATGAGATCCCAGTTTTTCAAGGTTGTCTTTATGGCAGCTCTTAGAATTATCCTGAAGTGCGATAAAGATAAAGGCTAAAAAATGCAGATTATTTGTTGAAAAAAAAGCCAGATATAGAGAAATAATACCTGTCGGTATCAAGGATTCAAACTGAACTTCATTAAACTCAAACTTATTCAGCTGCAACCTATAGATTATAAACAAAATCGGCTGACCAGGGCCCATTTATCCAATTATTTACAATATCCAGATCATAGCTGAAAGCTGAAGCCAATTCTTATGGAAAAGCCGCTCAAGTCAAAGATTGCTTTTCTCTGGTCCTTAAAAAATCTTTGCTCAAATGGATCATATTCAGGAGCAGACTCACCTATGCTCATTTCATCCCACCAGATATCACTTCCAAGATAATTGACTTTATAATACCAGAGAGTTCCTTTTTTAGCCTGATGGGGTACGGCACTTAGCTCGCCCTTAAAATTGCTAAGTTTCGCCAGCCGGTATTCTCCGTCGAGTATAAGAGCAACCTTTGGGCTTAAATCTATGGCTAATTGACCAGCGGCTTGAAGGCCAAAAGGAAAGTGGCTGGTAACTTCTGCTATTCCTGCAGTTGTAATTCCAGGACTATAAGTCATCTTTGTCGGGTAAAAACCTCCTCCTCCCCCTATTAGAAATCGAGCTTGAGAGGACAGTGAAAGACAATAATAAAGATTGAGTTTGACTGTAGTATGTACTACCGCTTCTGCCCTCATTTCTACGGGCTGAACAGTGTCGGCAAAATTATAATACCAAACTGTCTGATCAGATTTGATTATAGGATACCCGACGGAAAGTCCTAAACTAAAATGTTTGTTCAGCCTATATTGCCCCTCTATCTCAAAATTAACAAAGCCTGAACTGAGCTTCGGGATTTTGTTTCCTTCATTTTCCGGAATGTTATAAAGCTCACTGGCACAGACAGTCTTATAATAAGCATTTATGTCACCTATGGTGGCCTAGCCCCAGCCTCCCTTTATGGCTAAAGTGAGCGAATGGCTGTCCGCAGCTTTGTCGGCAGATTGAACCAAACTGGCTGATAAAAGTAAAAGGCAAAAGGTGATTATTGTTCGTTTCATATTTCATTCTCCTTCCTCTTTTTCTCATTTTCCCTAACCCTTTATCGCTCAAGATCAATGTAAAAAAAAAACAGCTTGTCAAGTTTTTTGGATAGGCAAGGTTAGCCAGAATAATCGTTAGCTATAACAAAGCCCGGCCTGACTTACGCCAGTGACCGGTCTGGATGGTGGGACTCGCTGCCTAGCACGCGACCTGGCTGATTCCTTCAGGTCAAAAACAGAGTATCAATTCATGGTCGGAGACCAGGGGGTGGTGGCAGGGAATAAAGCAGGTTGACCTTTATTATTTATGAATATTCCAGGCGTTATAATTCATAGAAATGAGATACCGTGAGTTCAAGGGCTTGGTGAGCAGCTTTTCTGTTTTTACCTTCACATCTTTCAGCCATTTTATTGTTGATAGCGAAATCTAACAGGTTCTCCACCTTCCAAGGAGACTCAGTCACCTCAAAGTAGAACACCTTATTTTTACAACAGAAAATCAATTAAGAATTTATGCTCAATCCCCTGATATTCTTCTGGGTAGAATTTATCCATGGATAGCACCAATTTTGGGTAGTTGTCTTTAATCTTTAAAAGATTGCCGAATTCGCTGGCCTTAACTTTTTCACCGCCCAGAAGATAACAGACCTGAACATAAAGTTTTTGTTTTCCTCTTTCAGCCACAAAGTCAATTTCTAAATTATCAACAGTCCCAGTATAAACATTATATCCCCTGACTCTAAGTTCGTTATAAACAATTAATTCTAAGAGTTGGGATATGTCTTTATCATCATAACCTATTAATCCCCGTCTCAAACCGGCATCTGCAGGGCATAGTTTCTCATAAATTTCCAGAAAACGTTTTCCTTTTAAGTCAAACCTCTTAACTCGATTGATAAGAAAGGCAGATTCCATGAAAAGGAGATAATTCATAATCGTGTCTACTGTAAGTCTTATCTTTTGACTGGAGAGAAAATTGGATATTGATCTGCCAGTGGTGACGTTTCCAAGGTTGTCAAACAAGTACCTTAAAATTCTGGCCAGGGCTTCTGGTTCTCTTATCTTATAGCGTTCAATCAGGTCTTTGTAAAAAACCGTATTGACCAGGGCGTAAAGATATTCAGAAATTAATGATTCATTATCAATTGGCAGCTCGTGAAGTCCGGGCAGGCCTCCATACCTCAGATAATTCTTGAATTCACTTTCGGCATCATCTGGTTTTCTACGAAAAGAAAGAAATTCTCTGAAAGATAGAGGAAATATTCTAACTTCATAATATCTTCCTCTAAGCAAGGTTGAGATGTCCGAAGATAATAACTTTGAATTTGAGCCCGTTATGAAAATATCAGCAACGTTATTGGTAAGAAAGGACAGGACAGCCTTTTCCCAATTTTCAATTTCTTGAATTTCATCTATAAAAAGATATTTTTTGCCTTTAGTCTTTTTTATTTTGCTTTTTACATAATTATCAAGATCCAGATAGGTCCTGATAGAGTCAAATTCAAGGGATTCTTTATTTATGTAGAGGATATTTTCTTCTGGGATTCCTTCTTCCTTTAGCTTTTCGATAATTAATTTAAGGAGACTGCTTTTTCCTGTTCTCCTCATCCCGGAAATAACCTTAATGACAGGTTTATTGATAAAAGGTTCAATCTTATTAATATAGCTTTCTCTATTAATCAACATTGTCTTACCTCTTTTCGATTATAATCGACGATTTCACGAAAATCAAGAAAGTATCGACTATAGTCGACAATTATAATAACAATTTATCAAAAGATAGCCAGGTAAGACTTCCCTGAGTGAGTCACTGCTGACTAAGATAAATTGAAATCATAGGTTATACTGCATTTTATGGTAGTCAGGCAGGAGGTGGAGCTTTTGAGATATTCCCCCATAGTCTGGACTAAAAAATAGCTGGTATAAGGTGCACCTTTAGCTTGGCTGTCTTACGAATACGCCATATATTTTTGCTCCAGAGGCAAAACCTGGACTGCGGCGGGCTTGCAAAATGCAGGAAAAAGACTTTATTCAAGGGCCTGAGGGAGCTTTATTCCCGCCCGAGCGGCATGTTGCTGAATCTCAGAAAAAGGCTACTCCTTTCTGGGTTTGGTTAGTGCTTCGCAAAGAAGAAGAGCTGCCTCAAATCGAGGATAAAGATTCGGCTCTTGATGAAGATATATATAAAGGCCAATTACCAATTTTGCTCACAACAGATGGGGAAGAGTTCATTCTGGCCGAGATTTATTTTCGTATTCGGGACACATCCGGCTTTTTAATGGGTGCATGATGACTTGCAATGACTTCAAGGAGGACTGGAGTCATGGAAGATATAGAGCTTTACGGCTATCTTTTGGGTCTTGAGAGTCCTTGGACGGTGGAACGGGTAAAACTTGATATCATCGGCCAGAGGGTTGATATCTGGGCAACCCACGCTGAAGGATTGCGTTGGGCCTGCCCCGAGTGCGGGGCGATGATGCCGCTCTATGACCATGCCCCGGAACCGACGTGGCGCCACCTGGACAGCTGTCAGTTCAAGACGTTTTTGCATGCCCGGCCGCCGCGGGTCAACTGCAAAGATCACGGGGTCCTGCAGGTGCGATTGCCTTGGGCGGATGAAAAGGCCCGATTTACGGCCTTGTTCGAGCGGCTGGCCATAGATGTCCTTGGCATCTGCGATGTGAAGGGCGCGAGCGCCATCTTGAGGATCAGCTGGGATGAAGCCTGGCATATCATGGAACGGGCTGTTTCTCGGGGTCTGAAGAGGAAAAAGAAACGGATACCCAAGACGATCGGAGTGGATGAGAAGTCGGTGGGCCAAGGGCACGACTACATCACTCTGGTCAACAATGTGGACCGAGCGACGGTGGACTATATCGGAGACGACCGGAAGCAGGAGAGTCTGGACGGCTATTTTGCCCGTTTCCCGGAGAAGAAAAGAGAGAAGATCAAGGCTATCGCCGTGGACATCTGGGATCCTTATCTGGCCTCGATCCGCAATCATGTCCCCCCCAGGCCGAGGAGAAGATCGTCTTCGACCGTTATCACTTGATGACGCACATGATCAAGGCGGTAGATGAGGTCCGTAAGGAAGAACATCGGGAACTTAAGCGAGCGGAGGACGAGACACTGACTGGCTCGAAGTATCTTTGGCTGTACTCGAAGGAAAACGTTCCAGACAAGTACAAGAGCCGGTTGAGGAATCTGAGCCGGCAGAACTTGAAGACAGGCCGGGCCTGGGCCATTAAGGAGAGTTTTCGCGAGCTTTGGGGCTTTAGGCGCTTGGCCTGGGCGATGCAGCATTTTACAGCCTGGTATTTCTGGGCCACCCATTCGAGACTGAAACCGGTGATCGAGAAGGCACGGATGTTCCGGAAGTACTTGTCCCAGATTCTGACCTACTTCAAGCACCGGATCACCAAGGCGGTGAGCGAAGGGCTCAATTCCAAGATCCAGACGATCAAGAAGATGGCCTACGGTTCCCGCAACCGCCAGAACTTCAAGATCGCGATTTGCTTCCATTGCAGCGGCTTAGACATTTATCCTGTTACCCATTAAATTGTCTGATGAACCAAAAAAGAGAAAAATGGTGAAAATCTAGGGTGTCCCTATTTCTTTAAGCAGGACAATAAAATAAATGTTGCCTTTTAAAGCTTTTAAGTCAGGTGCATCTTTCACAGCCTCTTGTAAGCCAGAAGTCATTCCTGCATAAAATTGTTCCTTTGTATTCCAGGTCCACTCCGAATTCACAACTTTTTTTAATTCAGCTCCTGTCTTTATTTTAAGATCCAGTCCAAGAACCAGATGTTCTGAATCGATCACTTGTTTGAGTTCAATCGAGACTAACAGTTTCTTTTCCCCTTCCAGTTCAATTTCCCGGGAAATGACTCTGCTTTTTTTTAAATCAAAAAGAAGGTCACCTTCCTCCGACAGACACTTTAGGCTCACTTCTGAACCCAGTAGATTTTCTGGTAATCTGGTTCGCAAAAAGTCAGAGATTCTTTTAGTATCAGTCCTCAAGACCGGGGAATTAAAGACCATTCCTCCATCAGGAAATTGATTAGATAAATCTGCTCCCCTTATAATGGTATAAGGTTTACCATCTTTCTGCTCCTCGATCTTAATATGCTGGACGGCGGGAACCTCAAAAATCCAGAGATGTATCTTGAAAGAAATATCTATGGGAAAAACATAAAATTGTGCCGATAATAAAAGTACTAATAAAAATAAACCTTTTATAGTTTTTTGGCTCATTCCACCACAGACTCATTGTGACTAACTTAGCCCTTAATAACCAGTCTGAAATAAAAAACTCAATCAATTTTAGGTCAGGAATAAATACAATTTCTGTACTGGCATTCTCCTCCACTACCACCACATTCCCAACCTATAAGATGCCAGACTGTTGAGCCGTGCTGATACTCCGGGCAACAACCGCAGTCCTGTTCAAGAACGCAAGGACAATTCTCTGCAGGCACACTGCTCCAGCCTGGCAATAATAAGAAAAGGGTTAAACTAATGGCAATCATGGCAAAAGTAACTTTAATTTTTTTCATGTTACCTCCTTTTTGTAACCCAGATTTGCTCCTGATCGCTTACCAGAAAAAATTGGCCTTTCCAGAAATATAAATCCCTTAGTTTTTCTCCTCCGGGTAAGGTTAATCGCCCTAACTGGCATTTTCCATCAGGATTAAAAACCCATAATGTTTGACCCGGACTTCCGGCCTCCAGGCGGAACTGAGCCACGTATAATCTATCCTCTTCGTCAACACAAAAACTGGTGTACAGAATGAAGCTGACAACATCTGACTGGATATTACTGGCCTGGGCATCTTGCTCGAAGCTTGAACGCAGCTCCCTGGCCAGCTTTTGAAGAGCTTTATCAGGGATACGAAATCTTCTGCCTCCTGAACCGTCAGGATAAATTTCTGTAAATTCACCCTGAAGCAAACTAAAATGCAGAATTGATTTGCTTCCAGCCGAATATCCGATGGCCGATTCATTACCAATATTTTTTCTGTAAATCAGAACCGAGTCTTCTCTTTGAAGCCAGGTAGTTTGGTAATTTCCCTGGTCATCATATACATCCAGTAGATGAGAGCTCAGGCTATAGGTTATAAGATAACTATTTTCAGGGCCCGGCAGGATGCCTGAAGGATAGGAATAGGATATTTCTTCGGGTATTTTTAAGTTAACTCGGCCAAGAAAAGCCCCTTTAAGGTCAAAGATGTCCAATCTCCTCGGGAAACGTTCCAGGATGATGATCTTATCCTCACAGACAGCAAAATCTACCGGATCGTCCAGTTCTCCTGGCCCCTGACCGGGTGAAGCTATAGTATAGAGGAAAGAAAAAGAATCAGATAAAGTGAAGATCCTTTTTTGCCTTTTGTCAAAAATAAATATTTTATCAGAAGAAAAATCAATTTTGGTCACACTCGAAATTGCATAATCCTCCGATTCAGTTTCTAAAAGTGAAAGACTCTGAAATAACTCCGCCGGGCTGCCTTCTTTTTTAGAACAATTATCAAAACTAATTAAAATTAAAGCCACCAGGAAAAGCGGAACTATCATCAATAACGCTTTGTTCGCTGACCTCATCTTACCCCTAATTTTCGGCTAATTATTAGTATACTTATAGGACAAAAAAAACAGCTTGTCAATTATTTTTTTCTTCCCGGCTGGGAAATGCTATCCAGGTATAAGCATGTACCTGAAATCGAGGTTGAACTTTATTTGTCAGTCAGACAGGCCTTCTACTGATTCCTTCTGGCCGGACTTGATGGCTTGCGGCTCAGAGTGATGAATTTCGGGAGCCTTAACAAACCTGTCGATCACTTCTCGTGTGCCCTTAATATTCAGCTGGTCAAAAAGGAAAGAAAATTGCTTTTCGAGGCTCTCACCTATAGCTCTCAGATTGTCCTCTGGCAAAGTCCAGAAATGCTTCTTGAAGGGACCAACCGCCTTTTTTCTAGCTTTATAAAGGAACTGAGCTTCGGTGTCAGAAGGCTTTCGCTCTGAGGCAGCATTAACCTTGAGCCATTCATACATTTCCTGCCGCAGGCTTTCCGGCACAGCTTCATGTTCGATGATGAGATTTTGAAAGGCCGTCGCTAAGTGGACCTCACAGCTTTTAACTTCGACGAATTTATGAAAAGCTGAATCGGGCAAAGTGCTGGCTCCATGCTGGACAACACCGCCCAGACCATATTTTTTTCTGGCCAGTTCTCCAAGCCGCCGCAGAACATCAAAATCAATCGCCACCTGGGCCAGAGTCCCGTCCGGCAAAACCACCCCCCCGTGGTGGGTCCCGGTCTGAATGCTCAATTTACTCACACCAACCACCTCCCCTTTAAGCCGGTTAAAACCGTTCATAAAAGCTTCGAGGTCTTCCTCGGTGCTGTTTCTTTCGCCGACCTCACCAATTTCGCCACCAACTGAAATGGTCACTCCCGCTGGTTGTATCTGGCGGATAAAGCGGGTAAATTCAGCTGTTAGTTCATAATTGAGTTTCTGCTGCTCATCGAGATTACTTTTGGAAATATCAACCAGGGTGGAAGTATCTATATCAATATTATAAAAGCCGACCGCCACTGCTTCTTCAATCAGCTCCTTGATAGCTTTTATTTCTCCATCAGGGTCCGCCTTGAATTTTTTAGCTGAAGCCTGAAAATGATCTCCCTGAATAAAAACCGGGCCGCGATAGCCTTCCTTAATGGCCGCCGCCAGTAGCGAGCTGACATATTCTGATGGTCTCTGGTCAGTGTAACCGATTTCACTTCGGGCAATTTCAAAAATAAAAGCACCCGCCTCAATTTTCTTAGCTGCCCTGAAAACCGCTCGAGCCGAATCGTAAGCCAGCATCCGGAGGTTCATGGCCGGTACAGTGAAGTTCAAGGGAGCCTCACCACGGCCTCTGGCCATATAAAGCTCATGGATGGAAGCTGGCCTGATTCCAAGTTCCTGGGCTATTTCCCAAATTAACCAGCGGGCCTCGGCTTTAGTGGCCTCATCTCCAAATACCCCCTGAAAAATAAGGTCAGAAATATTTTCCCGCAGGATTTTCTCGTCGACTAATTTAACCTTTTTACCTGCAACCTTAACCGAATCTTTCAATAATTTCAGAATTTCTGGTAATTTGGCTTCAGCCATTTTCCTAACTCCTTTCTGTTAGCTTAAAGCTTATTTTATTTTTGACCTGGATTATTCAAAAATAATCTAGGTCAATCCGCTTTATTCCAGGGAAAATCGGTACACGAACCGATTTAAGAAAATCGTATCATGGCCCGATTTTTCCTTTCGTTTCCCTGATTTTTCCGTGTCCCGAATTTCTTATCAATGTTAATTGAAAATCTCGAGACATGTTCAGTTTTGTGAATAAAGCAGGTTAATTATACCATAGCCACAGCGACCCTCTGAGATTATCAGGCTTTATTGCTTACATTAATAAAAAAACTATCTTAACGGTAATCGCGGTTCAGGCAATGTCTGACCTGAAAAGCTGCAACGACCTTATAACTAAAATGGTGATAAAGACGGAAGGCTATCAGTTTAAAACCCCCCATAGGGGAGGCCTGACTTAAGCACTTGAAGTCTCCTTCCAACGCCACTTTGCTCCCTGCCTCCCCTTCTCGAGCTACGGCCTACGACCAGGTTAAAATGTCTTTTCCCAGGCTCCCTTCTAAAGGTCACTTCTAAGGATGAGGGCACTGACGGGGCTGGTTCCCACGGAAGCCAAGGGGCAAAGGGAATTCAGCCTCGATCCACATTTTATTAAATCTTATAGGACCTTGGTAATAAAAAGATCACCATCTTAGGGGGCTATTTGAAAAAAAATGACTTCAAGATTTTCCAGATGGCAACACCAAAGTCTTCTGAAGCCGGTAGCTTTCCCAGAGGTCGTTATGAATGGCCAGCATCAATAGGACATCAGGTCTTAGGCTGAAGTACTCGATAAGATAAGCATCTAATTCGTTTTGGGACCTCTTACTGGCTTCGCCGATAGTCATAATGGTAATTTTTGCCGGCTCTAAGGAATCTACCTGTTCGCTGGCTGTCCAGTAGCCAACCTGATTGTATTTTCTGAGATACCAGGGCAAGGGCCAGGTTTCTTCCGGGGAAGCGATTACTCTGATAAACATATCAGGCCCTTCTTCAGCTACCTGGCTTAATTCTTCCACCCGCGCTATCAGTTGCCTTAAATCAGGTGAGGTTTGAGCATAAGCATAAGGATTGTTAGGATCAGAATGAAGATAATAATTTATTAGATAGCTTTGCCAGCCAGCCCATAAAATAACTGCTGCTGTTAAGATTATTTTAGCCGGCTGGTTCTTAATAATTTCCAGAAGATAAACAAAACCAATCCCGGCCAGAATCAGAAAGCCAGCCAAGAAAACCAGCAAGTTCCAGGGTGTCTTATAAGGAATAGCTGAGTAAACCAGAGCCGTGCTCAAGGCGAATATTGCTAGATAAGACCTGAAATTTTCTGCATACTTCCGGCTAAGCCTGCTAAAACTCACCACGGTGCCGACAAGAGCCAGCACTAAAAAGGGGATTTCACTGGAAACTGGCGACCGGGGACCACCTTTCTGATAAAAAAGCAGGCTGAAATAATAGAAGAAGCCGTGATGATGCCAGCCGGCTTCCATAGCCTTCTCGCTGTAGCTGGAAAAAGCCTTGAATGAATCTAGAAAACCTTGCGGGTACTGGAAAAAAGATGAATAAAAAAGAAAAGAAATCGCCAGAAAAATTAAAATAGAGAAAAAAAACGGCAGGAGGCCTCTTTTAATTCCAGTCCGTAATTCTTTATTAGCAGTTTCTGACGTAAGGTTA
>JAQULR010000004.1:0-8798 GCA_028749205.1 Acidobacteriota bacterium
CCAGGAGAAATCAAACAACTTACCCAGATAGCTCCCCCCGATATTGCAGTAATAACCGGGATTGCTCCAGTTCATCTGGAATTCTTCCAGAATTTGGAGGAGATTGCTCTGGCTAAAAAAGAAATTCTGGATGGGGCCCGAGAAGGAGCTCTGGCAGTCCTGAGAGGCGATGACCCACTGGTTAGAAAGATAGCCGCTGATTATCCTCAGGACCGGGTGTTTTTTTTCGGCTGCCATGAAGATTGCTTGATCAGAGCTGAAAATCTTAAGTATCACGGGCTTAACGGTCTCAGTTTTGATTTGATATACGGCCAGGACAAAGCTCCTGTCAAATTGCCTTTATTAAACCAGGCTTTAGTTTCAGATTTCCTGGCCGCCTGTGCGGTCAGTTTTTCCTTGGGATTGAAACTCGCAGATATCAGCCCGGCTTTCTCGGATCTGCCTGAAACAGAACACCGTGGTCGGCTTCTTCAGTTCGAGAATGGAATAAAAATTTATGATGATTCCTACAATTCCAATCCAGTTGCCCTGACCGAAGTTCTGAAAAGCCTGGGGCAAATTCCAGCCCAGAGAAAAATCGCAGTTCTAGGGGACATGCTGGAGCTGGGACCTCAGGAGATTGACTTCCACCGAGAAGTTGGAAGGAAAATAGTCAAATATGGCTGGGATGTTCTGGTCACTGTCGGGGAGAAAGCTAAATACCTGGCCGAGGGAGCTGTTGATAGCGGATTGGATCCGAATTTTATTTTTTCCTTTTCTGAAGCTACCAGGGCCGGCTCCTGGCTTGAAAGTTTCATTCAAGCCGGTGATTTTATTCTGATCAAAGGTTCTCGTGGCCTGGCTATGGATCAGATTGTCTCATACCTGAAAAAAGTAATGGAGAAATAAGGTGTTATACTGGTTGCTCGTTCCTCTAAGACAGCACTTCTTCTTTTTCAATGTCTTCCGCTATATCACCGTCAGAACCGCCCTGGGAGCAATAACCGCCCTGCTAATTGTGTTTATTGCGACCCCTCTTCTTATCCGAACACTTAGGAAACACCAAGTTGGTCAAGAAATAAGGGGGGAGGGGCCATCAAGCCATCTCAACAAAAAAGGGACTCCTTCGATGGGCGGACTAATGATAATCGGAGCTACCATAATATCCACCCTGCTCTGGGGAAATCTGGAGAATCCTTATGTCTGGCTGTCCATGGGTGGAATGCTGTTCTTCGGAGCTATAGGCTGGGCTGATGATTTTATAAAATACCGGTCCCGCCGCTCTCTTGGTCTCACCCCGAAGCAAAAGCTGATTTTTCAGTTCCTGGTTTCAGCAGCCCTGGCTCTGGTGTTGGTCTTAATGGGATTGGCTGGCAAGTTTGACCTCCACCTGACTTTTCCCTTTTTCAAGGAGTGGACTCCCTATCTCGGGTGGTTTTACCTGCCATGGATTTTATTCATTCTGGTTGGTTCCTCTAACTCAGTCAATCTGGCTGACGGGCTGGATGGACTGGCCATTGGTCTCACTTTAATAGCCTCAGGAGCTCTAACTGCTCTGACCTATGTGGCCGGACATGCCGTCTGGTCCGAGTACTTGAATATCTTAAGGGTTCCCTTAGCCGCCGAATTAACTATTTTTGTCGGAGCCCTGTCAGGCGCCTGTTTGGGATTCCTGTGGTTCAACTGCCATCCAGCAGAAATCTTCATGGGTGATGTGGGAGCTCTGTCTCTGGGTGGAACTCTGGGACTAATCGCCATTTTAATCAAACAGGAATTCTTGCTGTTTGCCGTAGCTGGTGTATTCATCCTGGAAGCCCTCTCAGTCATGCTGCAGGTTTCTTACTTCAAGCTCTCCGGAGGCAAGAGGATATTCAGGATGGCTCCCCTGCACCACCATTTTGAGTTAATTGGTTGGCCTGAGGAAAAAGTAGTCATCCGTTTCTGGATAATCGGGATTATTTTCGCCCTGTTCAGTTTGACCACCTTAAAACTGAGGTAAAGATGGAACTCAAGAACAAAAACATCGTTGTTGTTGGCTTCGGAAAAACCGGCCAGGCTGTTTGCGACTTCCTGCTGGAAAAAGAAGTGGCCAGCCTGACAGTCAGCGACAAAAAACCCGAGACTCAGCTGGAGGGAGTAGCAGATTACAGGAAAAAAGGAGTAAATTTCGATACCGGGAGGCACCGCCCAGAGCTGTTTCTATCAGCAGATCTGATTGTAGTCAGTCCTGGAGTACCACCGCTTCCCGAAATTCTGGAAGTTAGGAAAGGCGGGATTAAGGTTATTTCTGAAATAGAGCTGGCCTATCAATTCCTTCAAGGAAGAATAATCGGAGTTACCGGCTCCAACGGAAAATCCACTACTGTCACTCTGGTACATGACATTCTTAAGAATAGCGGCTTAAAAGTCCATCTAACTGGAAATATCGGGAAACCCCTGATTTCCTTTGTCAAAAAAAGCCGGCCCAACCATTTTATAATAACCGAACTATCCAGTTTTCAGCTGGAATTTACCGAAAAATTCCGGGCCGAGATGGCCGTTATTCTTAATATTTCTGAAAATCATCTTGATTGGCACCAGACCTACGCTTCTTACATCAGCGCTAAAAAGAAATTGTTTCAACAACAATTAGCTACAGATATCGCCGTTTTAAATCGGGACGATCCGATCCTCTGGTCATGGCGAAAAGAAAAAAAGATTGAGCTCTATGCTTTCAGCCGAAAGCATTCAGTACCCCGGGGTTGTTACCTCAAGGACTCAACGATCTGGTTGAAGCTTGAGGAAGAACTTCCGGTAATAAAAACTAAAGAAGTTAAATTGAGAGGGGGTCATAACCTGGAAAATGTTATGGCTGCTGTTGTGGTCTCATCCTTAGCTGGAGCTGATCTCCCGGTAATTAAACAGACTGTGAAAAATTTCAGAGGTTTAGAACACCGGCTGGAAGAAGTTCGAACCATAAACCGGGTCCTATTTGTAAATGACTCCAAAGCTACTACTGTAGCTGCCACCATCAGAGCTGTGCAGAGTTTCAATCGTCCCATTGTCCTTATCCTCGGGGGGCGCGACAAGGGGGGAGACTTTTCCCCCCTGCGTCGCGCTTTAAAAAACAAGGTAAAAAAAGTTCTGCTAATCGGTGAAGCTAAAGAAAAAATAAAGCCGGTTATTGGAGGAATTTGTCCGGTTGAGGAAGCCGGGTCTTTCCGGGAGCTGGTGGAAAAGGGCTATCAGGCTGCCAGCCCAGGAGACGTGGTCTTGTTAGCCCCAGCCTGTACCTCCTGGGATATGTTCAGGAATTTTGAAGAAAGAGGCCGGTTGTTCAAAAAAGAGGTAAATAACTTAGCCAGAAAACTTGTTAAAAGAGGAAAAAGCTGATGGAAGTCTTTAAGAGATTTGCTTTTGACAAAGTCCTTATGACAACCACAGTTTTGCTGTTGATTGCCGGGGTTATCATGGTCTTCAGTTCCTCAGCTATCCTGGCCGGTGAAAAATACCGACAGAGCTTCTACTTTTTAACCAACCAGATAATAGCCGCTATTTTAGGTTTGATCCTGATGATTATTATCGCTTCCATCAAAAGTCCCTTTTTTACTCTGGCCAAATTGATATATCTGGTGACTGCTCTAACCTTTATCCTTCTGGTTATGTGTCTGGCTATGCCGGCCAGGGCCGGAGCTCAGCGCTGGGTTGAGTTTTTTGGAATACGTTTTCAGCCTTCAGAACTGGCCAAGATAATCCTGGTGTTATTTCTGGCCAATTTTTGCTACCGGAAGTCAGAGACCATCAATCAATGGAAAACCTTAATCATTCCAGTTGGCGTCGTCCTGGCTTTTGTCCTGGTTATTCTTTTGGAGCCTGACTATAGTACGGCTGTTTTCATCTGTCTAATTTCGTCTTTGCTACTATATCTCGGCGGAGTAAAGTTGAAAAAATTTGCGGTTCCAGCTCTGATAGCTTTAGTAATTTTTATTGTTTTCCTGGTTTCAGCTGATTATCGTTTGGACCGAATTCATGGATTTCTGTCTCCTGATGACGACCCGCTGGGTAAGGCCTTTCAGGTCAGGCAATCCAAATTAGCAGTCGGGGCCGGGGGATTGCTGGGAGTCAGCCTTGGAGCTTCCACCCAGAAGTTATACTTTTTGCCCTGTGCCCATACTGACTTCATTTTTGCCATCATCGGTGAGGAAGCAGGACTTCTGGGCACTATAGCTATAGTTGTCCTTTATTTCGTCTTCTTGCTCAGAGGATTAAAAATCGCCGGCCAGACTTCTAACCTTAATTATCGTTTGGTGGCTTATGGCCTGACCTTAACCATAATAATCCAGGCTCTTTTAAACATTAGTGTGGTTCTCGGGCTGGGCCCGGTAACGGGAATGCCTTTACCGTTTATTTCCTTCGGCCGCTCGGCTCTGGTCTGTAATCTGGTTGCTGTTGGAATTTTACTTAACATTTCTCAGAGAAAACCGGGGGTTGTTTCAGGACCATGAAGAACAAGACGGTGATTATCAGCGGCGGGGGCACTGGTGGACACCTCTACCCGGCTCTGGTTTTGGGCCAAACCCTGCTCCGGCTTCAGCCTGACCTTAAATTAATCTATGTGGGAAGCTCCCGCGCAGTCGAAAAGAAAATCATGTCGCAAGAGGTTAACCATTATCTTAGCCTTCCTGTTGAAGGCTTGAAAGCCCGGGGCTTCAAGAAATTACAGGGCTTGATTCTACTGCCTCTGGCCTTTCTGAAATCTCTTTTTATTCTGATAAAATTTCGACCGGCTTTAGTGGTTGGGGTGGGAGGATTTAGTTCCGGGCCGATCGTTTTACTGGCAGCCCTTTTCCAAAAACCAACTATAATCATGGAACAAAATGCCCGGCCTGGCTTCACCAATCAAATGCTTGGTCGCTGGGTTAACCTGGTGGTGGTTTCCTTTGCCAGTAGCCTGTCCTTTTTTGGTCAAAAAGCTATCCTGGTAGGCAATCCGGTTAGACCGGAATTCTACCAGCTTCCCCAGAAACCCAGAGAAAACAAATTGACTTTACTTATTTTTGGAGGCAGTCAGGGTTCAAAATTTTTGAATGACCGTCTGATCGAAAGCCTCAGTTATCTTCAGGAAATCAAAGATTCTCTGGTCATTTACCACCAAACCGGAGAAAGAGACTGGCAACGACTAAGTCAGGCTTATCAGGAAAATGGGTTTACTCAGGTGGTAACTGCAGCCTATTTTCAACCGATGGCCGACTATTTCGCCCGAGCCGACCTGATAATTTGCCGGGCCGGCGCTACCACCTGCGCTGAACTAATTGCCAGTCGCAGGCCAGCTATCCTAGTACCTTTTGCCAGAGCTGCAGATAACCATCAGGAATATAACGCTCGTGAACTGGAAAAAGCCGGAGGAGCCGAGGTCATTTTAGAAAAGGATTTCCAGCCTCAGCTTTTCGCCGAACGGATCAAATATTATTTGACTCACCAAGAAGTCTTAGACCAAATGGAGGCTAATTTAAGTCAGCTTCAACCGGAAAAGGCAGCTGAAAAAATCGCCCGGTTGTGTTTGGAAAAGATGCAACTATTCGAAGGGAGGTCTTAGTGGTCAAGAAGAGCTATCGCAAACTTAACCGTATCCACATGGTTGGAATTGGCGGTACCGGGATGTGCGGCATTGCTGAAGTCTTGCTGAATCTGGGCTATGAGGTTTCTGGCTCTGATCTACAGGAAAATGAAGCTACTGCCAGGCTGGCCAAGTTGGGAGCCAGAGTTTATTTAGGACATTCAGCTGACAATGTCAAAGAAGCTGACGTGGTGGTTATTTCTTCCGCTATCAGGGCCGACAATGTCGAAGTAGTTCGAGCCAAAGCTCTTAAGATTCCAGTTATTCCCAGGGCTGAAATGCTGGCGGAACTGATGAGGATGAAATATGGAATCACGGTAGCCGGAGCCCATGGAAAAACCACCACCACCTCAATGGCAGCTACAGTCTTAGAATCAGCCGGCTATGACCCGACGGTGATCGTCGGGGGACGCCTGAACACCCTCGGGGCTAATGCCAGACTGGGCGAGGGTGATTTTATCGTAGCTGAAGCTGATGAGAGCGATCGCTCTTTCCTATATCTGTCTCCTTTTATAGCTGTTTTGACCAACATTGATGAGGAGCATTTAGACCATTATGGAAGCCTGAATGACCTCAAAAAAACTTTCATTAATTTTGCCAACAAAGTTCCTTTCTACTGTCCGGTCATTCTGTGTCTTGATGATCCCAACCTCCAAAGCATCATTCCTGAAATTGAAAGAAAAATCATCAGCTATGGTTTTTCCTCCCAGGCTGATATTCAAGCTCGGGATTTTTCCTTTGAAAAATTTTCCAGTTCCTCAACGATTTATGCCTTCGGAAAAAAATTGGGCCGTCTCAAGCTCAACGTTCCCGGGAAACATAACATTTTAAACGCTATGGCTGCTACCGCAGTCGGCCTGGACCTAAGCATCCCTGCCAGGACGATTCTCAAGGCTCTAGAAGAATATACTGGCACCGGTCGCCGGTTTGAGTTGAAGGCCCAGCTAAGGGATATCATGATCATAGAAGATTATGCTCATCATCCCACTGAAATAAGGGCCACCCTGGAGGCCGCCAGAGCCGGCTGGGATAGCCGACTGGTCGTTGTTTTCCAGCCACATCGATATACCAGGTTATCGAGGCTGATAACCAATTTTGCTACTTCCTTCAATCAAGCCGATGTCCTACTGATAACCGAAATTTATCCGGCAGGAGAAGAACCTATCGAAGGAGTTAATGGCCAGGCTCTGTTTGAAGAAATACAAAAATTTGGCCATAAACATGTCCTTTATGAACCAGACTTTAGCCAGCTTCCGGACAGAGTGGTAAGTCTACTATCTGGAAATGATATCCTACTGGTTATGGGGGCCGGCAACATCAGCCAGATTATTCCTGAAATCATAAAATTGCTCCAAGGAGAGAGAAATCATGGCGGTTGAAAACAGATACCCTCTACAGGCTAACATTCCTTTCGAATCTAAAACCTTTCAGCGACCAGTCAGAAGCCTGAACCATAAAAGCCGCCTTTTTAGAAATACTTGGGGTTTAAGACATTTGATAATTCTATTTTTTGCTACCATTCTTTTCTTTCTGGCCGTGGCTGAAATCTATTACTACGTTATCACCTGCGATCAGTTGAAGATAAAAAAAGTTGAGGTTACATCCTCAAGTCTGGAAGTCCAGCACCAGGTGCAAAACTATCTGCAAACCCGCAACCTTGGCAATATCTTGATTTGTGACCTGAGCTATCTCAGAGCCAACCTTTTAGCTCTGCCTGGAGTCAAGGAAATCAGACTGGAAAAAGTCCTACCCTCCACCCTTAAAGTCGAAGTTTTTCCCAGAACTCCTCGGCTCTATATCCGCCGGGGAAATTATTTCCTGGTTGATGATGAAGGTAAAATTCTGGGTAGCCTTTCCGGGATTCCTGATTTATCATTCCCGGTGCTGGAAGACGAAGGCAACTTCGAGCATTCCTATGAACAGAAAATCAGGTTGACCTGTCAGATTCTTGATAGCCTGGAACCCAGGATAAGGGCCTCTGTCCATAAAATAACCTTTCGGAGTAATGGAATGATGGAATTGCAGTTAATTGACGACCCGGTCAAAATTTTCCTGGAGGCTCCTGGCTTTTCAGAAAAACTTAAATATTACCTTGAAAACCGAGAAACCTGGGCTCAACTTTTCGGGCCGTTAGAGTATGTCGACCTCCGAATAGAAGACCGGGCTTACATCAAACCTCTAAGCTTATCGGCTAACAACCCGGCGGTCCAGGGAAAGGAGGCAAGTTAATGGCCAGAAATAATTATTTGGTTGGCCTGGATATCGGAACCAAGAAGACGGTGGCCATCATCGGTGAAATTACCGAAGAACAAAAGGTCGAAATTATCGGTATCGGTACAACTGAATCTAAAGGTATCAGAAAAGGGGTAGTAGTCAATCTGGACCTGACCATTGCAGCCATCAAGAGGGCTCAAGAAGAAGCTGAGCTGATGGCTGGAGTAGAAATAGATTCGGCTTATGTGGGTATTTCCGGTTCTCATATCAAGAGTTTCAATAGCCGGGGAGTGGTAGCAGTTTCTGGTAAGAACCGAGAAATCTCCAGAGAAGATATCCGCCGAGTTATAGACCAGGCCAGGGCCTTGTCGATTCCTCCTGATAGGCAAATTATCCATATTATCCCCCAGGAGTTTATAGTTGATGAACAGGACGGAATTAAAGATCCCCTCGGTATGAGCGGGATAAAATTAGAAGTCAACGTTCATATTGTTACCTCTGCGATCACCTCTCTCCAGAACTTGAAAAACTGCCTGGAGAGAACGGGTATAGGAATTCAAGAAATCGTCCTTAACCAAATTGCTACCAGCTATTCTATTTTGACTCATGACGAAAAAGAACTTGGAGTGGGAATGATCGATATTGGGGCAGGAACCACTGAAGTGGCCATTTTTGAAAGAGGAGCCCTCTGGTACACCTCCACCATCCCCCTGGGTGGAGATAACTTTACCAACGATATCGCTGTGGGTCTCCGCACTCCGATTCCGGATGCAGAAAAAATCAAGAAAAAATACGGCTGTGTGGCCTTTCCCGTGCCAGAGGAGCAAGACGCCATTGAGGTTCCCACTGTGGGTAAAGGTAGAAAGCCCCGGGTTCTGTCGAGGCAAATTTTGGCCGATATCATTCAACCACGAGCCGAAGAAATCTTCCGGCTGGTAGATGCAGATATTAAAAGAATGGGCTACGAAAAATCACTTAATTCGGGAATAGTACTGAGCGGAGGGACCGC
>JAQULR010000004.1:8898-33521 GCA_028749205.1 Acidobacteriota bacterium
CTTATTACCAAACCAGGTCTGATAAATCTGGATTTTGCTGATGTCAAATCAATCATGAAGGGCATGGGGATGGCTTTTATGGGCACCGGTATTGCCAGCGGCGAAAACCGGGCTGTGGAAGCTGCCCAAAAAGCCATTAGTAGCCCCCTACTGATCGACACCTCAATTGATGGTGCAAAGGGAGTGCTAATCAATATCACCGGAGGCAAGGATCTAACCCTACACGAAGTTTCTAAGGCTTCCGACCTGATAACCAGTCTGGCTGATGTTGAAGCCAACATTATCTTCGGAACTGTGCTGGACGAAGACTCCCAGGATATGGTCAAAGTTACCGTCATAGCCACCGGTTTTGATCGACAAAAAACCACCAGACCGGTTACTCCTGAAAGTCCCAGGAAAATACCCGCCAACACCCCAGCCCCAACTTCAGTATTAGTCGATATCCCAACTCCACCCTATCTTTTTGAGCCCAAAGGAACCCAACCGCCAGCCTCGGTGGCTGAACCTGTTTTCTCCGAGATTGACTGGAATGAGTTAAACAAGCCAGCCTTTATCAGAAAAACTAAGCAAGGTTCCATCAGGAAAACACCCAATGATATCCGCTGACTTAGTAGTTACCAAGGTGAGCCAGCTGGTAACCTGCTCCGGTCAGGCCCCAAAGACCGGCCCGGCCATGAGAGAGGCCGGGGTTGTTGAAAAGGCCTGGCTGGCCGGTCATAATGGTAAAATCGTCTTTATCGGCCGGGAAAAAGAATTTAAAGAAAAGGTCAGACTTAATGAAAAAGCCACGATAATAGATGGCCAGGGGCTGGTTGGGCTTCCTGGTCTCGTTGACTGTCATACCCATCTGCCATTTGCCGGCAGCCGGGAAAAAGAATTTTCCCTTCGGCTTCAGGGTTACACCTATGAGCAGCTGGCTGAGATGGGCTTAGGAATTCAAACCACCGTCCAGGCTACAAGAAAAATTAGCCGAAAAGAATTAAAAGACCTTTGCCTGAAGAGGCTGGAAACTATGTTGTTAAATGGAACCACTACTGTGGAAGCTAAAAGCGGCTATGGCTTGAATTTTGAGGATGAACTCAAGCAGCTCCAGGTGGTGAAAGATTTAAAAGGGCTTCAGCCAATTAGCTTAGTGCCAACTTTTATGGGGGCCCACGAAATTCCTCCTGAGTATAAATCTGACCACCGTGGCTATATTGATTTATTAAAAGAGAAAATAATGCCTGAAATCAGAAAACGCCAGCTGGCCGAGTTCTTTGATGTTTTCTGTGAACCAACAGTCTTTAATTTAGAAGAAACCAGAGAGCTGGCCCAAGAAGCCCTCCAGCAGGGTTATAAGCTCAAAATTCATGCTGACGAGTTTGTCCCCATAGGCGGAACCGACTTAGCAGTAGAACTGGGGGCCAGATCTGCCGAGCATCTGATTAATATTACTGACAGAGGAATAGAGAAACTCAGCCGCAGTCAGACGGCAGCGGTACTTCTCCCTGGAGTATCTTTCTTTTTGATGATGGACAAAAAAGCCCCGGCCAGAGAATTGCTCAACCAGGGAGCCATTGTCGCTCTGGCCACCGATTTCAACCCGGGCAGCTCTAATCTTATTTCTATGCTCTTTGTTTTACAGCTCGGGGTTTTTACTCTTAAAATGACCGTCGAAGAGGCAATAAACGCTTGCACCATAAACGCCGCTTACGCTGTTGACCGCCACCATCAGGCTGGTTCCTTAGAAGTCGGGAAAGACCTGGATCTGGTTTTATGCGATAGTCCTTCATATTTATCACTGGCCTATGAACTCGGACGCAACCCGGTAAGGACGGTGCTTAAGGCGGGCCAATTAGTGGTCAAAGATGGTCAATTTTTAGCCCGGAAATTCGATCAGAATAAAGCTGAATAAGAGTTCCCCTTCTTAATAGCCAGATGTTTCTAACTTAGCCTCTTTTTCTTTTTTCCTTTTCCAGTAAAAATAGGCTGGAATCCCCAACAGGATTATCCCCAGCCCAGCCACAGCATTCCAAAATTCCTTTATGAGTGAATTAAGAGAAATAAAAAAAGCGGCCAAAATGAATATAGCCGGAGTCAGTGGATAACCCCAGGTTTTATAAGGCCTTGGAAGGTCTGGTCTTTTTTTTCGTAAAATAAATACCGAGGCCGCAGTCAAACCAAAAAATAACCATTGCCCAAAAATCACATAGGTAAAAAGCTGCTCAAAGGTTCCAGTGAGACTGAGGACAATACTCCAAAGGCTTATGGCTATAATAGAGACATGTGGGGTCAAAAATCTGGGATGGATCTTAGAGATGCCCTTAAAAAATAAGCCGTCTCGGGACATGGCAAAATAGACCCTCGGCGAGCAGAGTAAATTTTGATTAGCAGCCCCCAGTATAGAAAAAAGAATAACCAAAGAAATAATTGAAGCTCCAGCCGGCCCAACAGCCGCCTGCATAGCCTCAGCGGCCACTCGGGGAGTCCGGGCTATTTCAGAAGCTGGCAACACATAAAGATAAGCCAGGTTAGCCAGCAGATAAAGCCCGATTATCACCGTCAAACCGATCAGAATTCCCAGTGGCAAGTTGCGTTCGGGCCGTTTGACTTCTCCGGCACTATAAGTGGCCGATTCCCAGCCTTTATAAGCCCAGAAGGTTGCCACCAGGGCCAGACTAAAGCTACTAAGAAGATTGAGAGAGAACTTACCTGGCTCTGGATTAACGAAATTATCTGGATTCCCCTGGCCAAAAATGAAAATGATTAAGCAGATCCCAACAAGAGCAGTAGTCTTGATCAAGGTTAAAAGATTCTGCAGGTTTGCTCCCCAGCGAACGCCGATATAGTTGACGGTGGCCAGAAAACCAATAAAAAGGACCGCTACCAACTTGGACATCCAAGGAGTCATCTTGAAAAAGTAAGGGAGGTAGTTGGCCGAGAAGGCTACGGCTAAGGTGGCGATGGCTCCCGAGTCAATCACCAGAAAAAGCGTCCAGCCAAACAAGAAAGACAGGAGGGGGCCATAGGATTCACGCAGATAAATATACATCCCGCCGGCTTCGGGCATAGCCGCCCCTAATTCAGCAAAAGTCAGCGCCCCTAAAAAACTTAGAAAACCTCCAACCACCCAGACAGCTAACATCAGGAGAGGAGCTTTGACTTCCTGGGCTATCTGGGATGGGACCAAAAAAATTCCCGACCCGATGACCCCGCCAATTACTATCGAGATAATGTCAAAGCGATTCAAAACTCTGGGCAACTTTCTAACCGGCTGCCCTTCATGCCAGGAGTGTTTTTCCATCAGCCACCTGTCTTCGGTAAATCTTCGATAATTCTATCAGCCCTTAAAGATTTCAGCAAAACTTTATTTTGATTTTAATCAATTTTCTTTAGTAGAGGCTGTTAGGCCAACCCTGGGGACGATCACTTCAGGCCAAACAGGATTTTGTCCTTCTTGTTGTCCCGCCTGTCTCCGGGATGACCTTTTAAAGGCTAATCTTATTTCAGCCGGCTTTATTTATAAAACTGAATATGGTTCGAGATTTTCAATTAAAATTAATCTTAGCCTTAGAACCTATCCAGGATCCGGTATTGAATGGCTTCAGCCACGGCCGCCGGAAAAATCGACTCCTCATTGGCCAGGTCAGCAATGGTTCTGGCCACTTTCAAAATCCGGTCATAGGCTCGAGCGCTAAATCGGAATCGCTTCATAGCAGCTTCCATCAACCTGGCAGCTTCCTGATTCAGGCTACAAAATTGTCTTATATCCCTGGAGCTCATCTGGCCATTGGCAAATATCCGTCTTCCCTGGAATCTGGACCACTGTTTCTTCCTGGCAGCCGAGACTCTTTGCCTTATCTCGACTGAAGGCTCCCCAACCGGTTTACTGATGATATCGTGATACTTAACCGAAGGAACTTCAATTTGAATGTCAATTCTATCCAGCAAAGGTTTTGACAGACGCGAATAATACTTTCTTCGCTCCAAGTCAGTACAGTTAATTTCCGAGCCTGAGCCAATCAAGACATCCGCACAAGGATTCATGGCAGCCACCAGCATGAAGGAACATGGATAGGTCAGGCTTCCCGCCACCCGAGAAATGGTCACCTGGCCATCCTCCAGTGGCTGTCGCAGGCTCTCCAGTGCCTGGCGACTGAATTCTGGAAACTCATCCATGAACAGGACTCCCCGATGAGCTAAGCTGACTTCTCCCGGTTTGGGATAATTTCCACCACCGATGAGCCCGGTATCGGTGATGGTGTGGTGGGGAGAGCGAAAGGGGCGCTCACTAACGGCGGCTCTGTCTCCCAGCAACCCGGCTGCACTGTAAACCTGAGTGACTTCAATGATCTCTTCAAATGACATCTCAGGCAAAATAGTCGGCAACCTTCTGGCCAGCATGGTCTTACCAGAGCCCGGAGGCCCGATCATCAGCAAATTATGGCTGCCTGCTGCGGCCACCTCCAGAGTTCTTTTGACCTGTTGCTGACCCCGGACTTCAGAAAAATCCAGCTCGGATTTAGTCTCACCCACAAGCTCTTTCAGCTGGTAGGAACAGGGTTTTATCTCCTCTGGGCTCGAAAAGAGCTTGACCACCTCCAGCAGATGATTTAGGCCAAAAACAGAAGTTTCTCTAACCAGGCTGGCCTCTCTGGCATTTTTCAGGGGCAAGACCAGGCCATCCAGTTTTTTGCGTTTAGCCAGAAGAGAATAAGGGAGAGCCCCTCGGACTGCTTTTAGACTACCTTCAAGAGTCAACTCGCCGACAAAAATAAACTGCGAAAGTTTCTCGGCTGGAATTATTCCTAAGAAGGCCAGCAACCCGAGAGCAATCGGCAGATCAAAAGCTGAGCCCTCTTTTTTACGGCTGGCAGGAGCCAGGTTAATGATGATTCTCTTAGCTGGAAAATCAAAGCCACAATTGCGTAAGGCGGCCCGGACTCTCTCTTTGCTTTCGCGGACTGCGGCGTCAGGCAAGCCAACAATGACAAAAGCCGGTAAGCCACGGTTGATATCAACTTCCACTTCTACCTGATAGGCCTCTATTCCGTGTAGAGAAGCACTGAGAATTTTTATCAGCATGGTGACTGAAATAATGGACGTAAAAAAAGTGGCTTAATTCTCAGTGAGGCTTAATCATAAGCCTGAATAGATCAACAATAATGCCGACTGTTTATTTTTTGTTGCTCAAACCGAATTCCTTAGACAGCCTTTCTATTTCTTGTTCTATATCTTCTATAGATTGGACTTTAATCTTGGTAGGAGGGAAAACAGCTTTGGTCTCTGGGCTGGAAGGTTCCGTTTTCTTTTCAGGTCTTTTTTTCTCGCCTTTCTTCTGCCCGGCTGGCGCGGTAACCTTTTTAATTTCGTTTAACGTAGAGACCATTTCTGCTGGGGGAAAATCCTGGTCACTAACTTCAGGCCTGGTCTCGGGTTCACCCAAAACGCGCTGCCTGACTACTGGAACAGTCAGTCTGGCTATTTCTTTCAAGCTCTCCAGGACTCCCCGACCATTAATGGCTTCTGCTTCGATGTAGGGCAAGTTGCGGTGGTTCAATAGACGGTTAAAGGTTTCCACCGGTATTAAGTTTGGTAAATCCCTTTTGTTATATTGAAAAACCAGAGGAATCTGATTAAGGTCAATATTTTGTTCCAAGCAATTTCTTCTCAGCCCATCGAAACTCTCCAGGTTGGCATCAAGAAGAGGCAACTGAGAATCAGCTACGAAGACAATTCCATCTGCACCTTTAAGGACGCTTTTCCTGGAAGCCTCATAGAAAACTTGCCCCGGAACAGTCAGGAGCTGAAAATGAACTTTAAAGTCCTTGATCAAACCAGCTTTTATCGGCAAAAGATCAAAGAAAAAGGTTCTTTCAGTTTCGGTTTCCAGGCAGACCAGCTCACCCCGGTAGGCCGGTTCCAATTTATAATAGATATATCTGAGGTTAGTGGTTTTCCCACTTAAGCCGGGTCCATAATAAACAACCTTAATAGCAATATTCTTCGTAACATAATTTACATAGGCCATTTATATTTTTCTCCCCATTTCGGGCTATTGTTATCATACCACTAATATTTAGTCAACCTTGAATCTCATTGGCTGACATTTTTCCTGGTTAGCGGGATAATATCTCTGAAATTGCCAAGAAACATTGGCTGTGTTATTTTTTTATTTATATTCAAGGAACAGTTTTTTCTAGGAGGACAATACTTTGAAAGCTAAAGGTTTAAGGTCCAGGCCCAGGGTGGCTGTAATCGGAGGTAACAGGCCTGAAGCATCTTCTCTCAGAGCCGCCTATCGTGTCGGTCAGCTGCTGGCAGAAAAGGGCCTCCTTCTGATTTGCGGTGGCCTGGGTGGAGTCATGGAAGAGGCCGCCAGGGGTTGTCATGAGGCCGACGGGCTAAGCCTGGGTATTTTGCCAGGAAAAAGCCTGGAAGAAGCTAATAAATTCATAGATATTCCAGTAGCCACAGGAATGGGTTATAACCGGAATTCCATGGTGGTTCTTAACGCTGAGGTAGTAATTGCTATAGATGGGGAATACGGCACCTTGAGTGAAATCGCTTTTGCCAGAATTTTTGGCAAAAAGATCATCGGCCTTAACACCTGGCCAATTGAAGGTCTTATAAGGGCCAACTCGCCTGAAGAAGCCGTCGAACTGGCTCTGGCTGAGATCAAGCGGATCCGAGAATGAAATTTGAGAATTTGGAAATCAACCAACCAAACTCAGACCTGAATAAAGAAGACCAGGATTACCAGCATCTTGACTTGAGTCTTTTAAAAAATTTCAAGCTGACTATTGCTTATGATGGCACAGATTACCATGGCTGGCAGAGACAGCCTGGCCAAAAAACCATTCAGGGTTTAACTGAAGAAGCTTTAAGAAAAATTCTAGGCCAAAAAATTAACCTGCAGGCAGCCGGAAGAACTGATGCTGGGGTTCATGCTCTCGGACAGGTGGCTAATTTCAGGTCCGACAGCCGGTTGACCGAGGAAGAACTACTCAGAGCCCTGAACACAAAGCTTCCTTTTGATATCCGCATACTTTCGGTGGAGCTGGCCTCACCAGATTTCCAGGCTCGAAAATCAGCCTGGTCTAAGGTGTACCGATACCGGATAAAAATATCCCCGATAGTCAGTCCCTTTGAATATCGCTATGTTTTCCACTATCCTTATTCCCTTGATCTGAAGGCCATGGAACAGGCCGCTCTTTGTTTTGAAAGAGAAGATGATTTTTCTGCCTTTTCCTCAGGAAATTACCTGAATCCATTAAGAAAAATATTCCAGTCAAGGCTGGAGAACTGGGGTGATGAATTAATTTACACTGTCGAAGCCAATGGTTTTCTCCGGTCTATGGTCAGAACTATCACCGGAACCTTGATCATGGTTGGCCGGGGACGACTTAAGCCGGAAGAAATTGACCACCTCTTTCGCCAGAAAAAAAGAACTCTTTTCAGCCCAACAGCTCCGGCCAGAGGTTTGTGCTTAGTTCGGGTGAATTACTAACCTGAATTATTCACGGATAATCCGGGTCAACCTGCTTCATTTGTTCGAGTGAATCACTGATATTTTTTAACCCAGCTCGAGTCCTAAGAGAAAGGCATCCTCATCCGGCCTGGTGTAATAGCCTTTTCTTACTCCCAGCAGTGAAAACCCCAGCTTTTTGTAAAGGGCCTGAGCTCTCTGGTTACTGGCCCGAACTTCCAGGGTAACAAGTTTCACGCCACTTTCTTTTAGCCTTTCCAATACGTAACGCATGGTCAGCTCTCCCAGACCCTGCCCCTGAAAATCTGGATGGACGGCCAAATTGTTTATCTGAGCCTCATCCCCTACTTTCCAGAAAATCACATAACTTACCAGCCTCTTCATCCCTCTATCTACGGCTACCAGGGGATAGGAAATAGTCTTATTTTGAATTTCTGCCCTAAAAATCTCCTGGCTCCAAGGGTTGGGAAAACAGGATTTTTCTATTGCCAGAACTTCTGGCAGGTCTTCTTCTCTCATCCTTCTGATAAGAACAGGACTCTCACCGCTTCTTGACAGGTTTTTTCTCCTCAGCCTGAGATTTACGGAAATAAATGGGTTTAAGTTCCGCTGGACTGATTCTCTGGCCTTTTTTTAGAAGATCTTCTCCTATTAGCCCGATCTCGGCTGCCAGATAATAGGACCGATTAGGTATAATCGCCCTTGGACCGAGCTTATCGTTTATTAAGGAGCGGTATAAATCTACCCCGCTTCCGATGAGATAAGCCTCTTTCTCAACAGGTATCAGATCCAGAAAATTACCTGGGTTATAAGCCCCCGGAGATATCACTTCTCTCAACTGACCATCTAAAGTGCTGTAAGCCCCGGCAAAAATCTCCCCTCTTCTGGCGTCAATCATGGGGACAATAAGTTCCACCCCTGGCCACAACAATTTATAGGATATGGCTTCTAAGGCTGAAACCCCAACTAGTTTTTTTCCCGAGGCCAGAGCCAAAGCTTTAATAAAGCTTAAACCTATTCTTATTCCGGTAAATGAACCTGGCCCGGCCGCTACAGCTAAACCTTCAAGGTTGTCAAATTTCTGGCCACTCAGATTTAGAAGCTCATCAACCGCCCGAAAAACCTGACGAGAATGAGTAGAGGGGGAGATATAATTTACTTCAGCTATCAGCTCTCTCCCCTCAATTAGAGCTACTGAGCCAAAATGGCTAGTGGTATCAACCGCCAGAATGAGCATAGTCTTTAAAGCTTATATATAATTCTGCTGTCGGCAATCAAATTTTCGAGGCCACGGCTTCGGCTACTTCCAGGGTCTTAGCAGTCCCACCCAGATCATAGGTCCGAGCTTTTCCCTCCCTGATTACTTCGGCTACAGCTTGTTCCAGAGTATTAGCCTTGTCTTTCTCTCCCAGCCACTCCAGCATCATCTTAGCCGCCAATAAGGTAGCAATAGGATTAACTTTATACATTCCAGTATATTTGGGAGCTGAGCCATGAGTTGGCTCAAAAACGGCATAATTATCTCCGATATTCCCGGCACAGGCAAAACCGAGACCTCCAACCAGTTGAGCTGACAGATCCGAAATGATATCCCCGAAAAGGTTTTCGGCCACTAAAACTTCATAATCCTGAGGATTCTTAACCAGCCACATGCACATGGCATCCACATTAGCTTCGAAAAACTTAATATCTGGATATTGAGCCGCAATCTTTCTGGCCATTTTAAGCATCAAACCACCTGTTTCCCGCAGGACATTAGGCTTTTCTACCAAAGTTACTGATTTTCGGTGGTTTTGTCTGGCATATTCAAAAGCAGCTTTTACTATGCGCTCACATCCCCTGGCGGTCATGATTCTTGTGGAAACAGCTATCTGATCTGCTGGCACCTCCTGGAAATCTTTCATTTTAGGATGAAGCATGAGAGCTTCTCTGACTTTGTCTGGGAGTGGATAAAATTCCACCCCAGCATAGCTGCCCTCGGTATTCTCCCTAAAAATCACCAGGTCAATATTCTCACGGTAATTCAAGGGATTACCTGGATAGGCTTTGCAGGGCCTGAGGTTTATATAAAGATCAAACAACTGTCTCAGTTTGACGATTGGACTTATATAAGATAGCCCTTTCCCTTGAAGTTCAGGAGCCAGCTCTTTAGTCGCATCTTCCTTTGGCTTAGAAGTAATGGCTCCGAATAGACAGGCATCAGTTTCTCTTAAAAGCTTGATGGTTCTTTCAGGCAAGGCATTGCCCTCCCGGCACCAAAACTCCCAGCCGATATCACCATACAGATACTCTGCCTCTAATCTAAGTTTTTTCAGAACTATCATTGCGGCTTCAATAACTTCTTTTCCTATTCCATCACCAGGTAAAACTGCAATCCGGTATTTAGTCATTTTTTCACTCCTTGGATTATGTAAATTCCAAGCTTCAACTTGGTTTCTATCCGGGTAAGCCAGGATTATTCTCTTCTTACCAGCCTTCTCTGAATGGTTGTTCCGGAATTGTTTATTATATTTTAATCTTTATTTAGAAGATAAATATTATCCGGAAACTGCTGACCAAAGTCAATCTTAGAATTATTCTACTTATAGGCCGGGAAGGAAGAAATCATTCCAGCCAGATCTTGACTTTTTCTTTCTCTTCATTTATTTCAACGATCGACATCGGCCCGGCTTTCTTGAGTTCAGCTATAAGCTCTTCAATATCCAACTTGGTGCCAGAATCACCCATTTTCATTGGCTGGTCATCGGCACAGCGGGCCAAAATTTCCACCAGGGCAAAAGGTAAAGTAATCCTCACCTTCTCCTTACCAGTGGTATTATCAACCACCAGCAGTTTGAACCATTTCACATCCTGAGCTGATTCAACCTTCGGGTTATCCTGAACAGCCTTTTTGATTACTTTATAGTCGTCGCTATCTCCACCAGAAAATGATAGACTCACTATCAGCAATAATACTCCCAGCACCAGGGCTGGCTTCAATACGAATTTTTTCATGACCTTCCTCCTAAAATGATCATTTTTTTATTTATTCAATCCAGATCTCAATGATATTGCCTTCATCTTCTATCCGGATCAATTTTTCCTTCGACCTGGCCAGGTCAGCAATAATCCTTTCTGGGTTATATCCCTTTTCGATCATTCGGGCTTTTTCTTCTTCAGAAATGGCCTGAATCGCCAGGTCAGCCAGAGCTAACGGGATATTAACAGAGACAGCGGGAGCTTTTTTGCCTTTTTCGTAAATCCTGATCTTCACCAAGCGAGGGCCTTTTTCTCCCGGTTCCTCAGCAATATCTTTAAGGCTCTCTGGAGAAATTCTCAAGATGGCAATTTTAGCCCGGTCAACCAGTTCTTGATCTTTTTCTTTTTTAATTAATTCTTTTAACACCGGCAAGGCTTTAGCTGCCAGGTTTTTATCCTGTGAATAGCTTAATTTCATAGCCGCATAATACCGGATAACCTTTGAAGGACTGGCCAGTTTCTCCAGCAGAATTCGGCTCATATTCTTCTGACCTTTTTCATAAAGGCTGAAGGCCAGGTCAATTACTGCTATTTGAGCTTCTTCCACCAGACTCTCCGGCCGGTCTGGTCTGTTTAGAAAAGCTTCAAAAGACTTTAAGGCTTCTTGTTCTTTACCAGTTTGCTCAGCCTGGCACTTGCCCAGGTAAAAAAGAGCTTGAGAGTAGAAACTGCTTTTGGGATAGCGGGTAATCAGTTCAGCCAGTTTTTCTTCGGCTTCAACCCAGTTCTTATCAAAAATCAACACCTTGGCTTCTTGTAGCAGTCTTTCATCTTGACCGCCAGTTTTTTGAGCTAAAAGATTAAATCCAGTCCCCATCATTATTAAAACTATGGTCATGGCTATTAAATAACTCTTAAGTTTCACTTTAAACCTCGCTTTGCTGCAGTTCCTTTTTGACCAGGTTGATTTTAAGCAAGAGCTGGTTTTCCTCAATCATCCTCCGGACTTTTTCCAACTCGGCCGCCGTTAGCTCAGGGCTCAACTGACTCAGCTCCAGAAAAAGGAACTCAATTTGGTCGCAGATGGCCTTAGCTTTCAGTAGCTGAAAATCCTCCAACCTGGCATTTAGATATTTTTTTTCGGTCAGAAGCTTCTGGATATTATCAGGCTGGAGAAGACCTGCCGATTCCCGACCTTGATCGGCTTGCAGAAGTTCTAAAAGTAAATATTGACTGCGCTCCAGGTAATCTAAGGTGTCTCTTCTGGCTAACTTCATATCTACTCTTTCGACAAAACCAGCTGGCAGGTTTATTCTGGAATCTTGCTTAGCAGTTATGAGATCAGGTTTCTGAGGCTTAATAACCAGAAAAGTTAAAGCCATACCCAGCAATAAGCCCAGGACCAGTCCGGCAGTCAGAGGCTGCCATTTCCATCTAACTTGCCAGCCTGAGGAACCAGCCCGAACCGGCTGTTCTTGCCTGGCCCAGACTTTCTCGGTGATGTCTCCAGGTAGAGCCTCCCAGTCCACCGTACTCATAACTTGCTTTAATTCATGTTTAAACCCATCGGCCAGTGATAATAATTCTTTCGTCTGATCCAGCTCTTCCTGGCAAACTGAACATGTTTCAAGGTGCCTAAGCATTTCTTTTATTCTGGATGGCTTTAGTTGGCCATTTATAAAAGCCAGCCAGTCTTTTTTATATCTATTACATTTACTCATAGCTACCTCCTAATTGAGGTGCCAGAAGTTTCCTTAGTTTCTGAACAGCCTTAAAATGAAGGGATTTAACCGTGCCTTCGGCTATTTGCAGTTGTCTGGCAATCTCTTGGTATTTTAAATCATCAAAATGATGCATGATGAAAACCAACCTCTGCTTTTCTGGAAGGGCTAAGACTGCCTTATGAATCATTTCCTTAGGATTAAAACGATCTGGATTGTCTTGGTTCGATGACAACTCTGTTCTTGCCATCTCCAGACCGTCATGACTATTTTGCTTTCTGGATTTGTTTTTCCTTAGAAAATCTATAGTCTGATTTCTGGCTATCTGCATCAGCCAGGCCTGGAAGTTATTTCCCGACCGGTAGCTCTGGATTTTTTCATAGAGCTTCATGAAAGTCTCCTGAACCAGGTCCAGGGCATCTTCCCGGTCCCTGACCATTGAGTAGGCCAAGACGAAAACTTTTTGTTGATAACCAGAAACTATTCGCATGAAGGCTTCCTTATCACCTTTTTTAACTAAGTCAACCAGTAATTCAATCTGGGTTTCAAGACAATTGACATTTTCCTGTTCCATCCTTTAACTCTGTCCCTGGTCGTGGTCCATTTTTTATAGTATACATTTATTCCAGCCACCAAAGCATCTTTTCCCTCTCAGTCCAGATTTCTGCTACCAACCCTTGGGGAAGCTGCTGGATGGCCTGGTTGAAGGCTTTAGAGTCAAACTCGAATTCCTGGCCTCTGGCTAAGTCTGTCTGCCTTATACCTGTCCTGACTAACCAGAGTGGAAGTGAAATTCTAACTAACTGGCCTTCTTCAGGATCATAGATCAGCATCTTGAATTTCTCTGGTTTCTCTGCCATAGCGGGATTAAAAGTTAAGGCCATAACGTCTTCTCTAGCCCGGGCAAAGGCAGCTTCTACCTGACCAGATTCAGTTTCAACAGATACAAAAAGGCAAGAGGAGAGATTTAACAGGCAAAGCCCTGTGATTAGAGCCAGCTTAAGCCTAACAGTCATCTTCTTCTCCTCGCATCTTAGCTTTCACTAACAATTACGGTGGAGGAGAATTAAAGGTTTACCTAAAAATTAAGCTTTCTAACCTACATTATTCACCAAACTGAACCTGTCTCGAGATTTTAAATTATCATTGATAAGAAAATCGCCTCAGGTCCAGAATAAAGCTGATCGATTTACAAAATTGGTAAATAAACCAGGCTTAATAAACCCAGACCAAACCCTCTATAGCTTAAGGGGTTTTTAGGTTAGGCCAGTCTTGGTAGAATACTTAAAACTTGCGGAAATTCCTTCTTGACTGTGGCCCAGAATCGAAATGCCGGTCATCGCTTCTTCTGTCACTTTTTGGCCGGGCATCGTTGACGATTATTTTCCGGCCCTCAAATTCAGTTCCATTAAGATTGTTTTTCGCTTCCTGAGCCATTTCTTCCGTTGACATTTCCACAAAGCCAAAGCCTCGACCCTGCAGGATGTTTACTGAGGTAACTTCTCCATATTGAGAAAACAGCTCCTTCAGTTTCTCCTCGGTAGTCCTGTAGTTCAAGTTACCCACATAAAGTTTTGAAGACATAAAAAAAACCTCCTCACCTTCTCCGCCTTTGGTTCTTTCATTTCCAAAAGAAACAGCCTGACTGAAAAGGCAAAATTAATCATGCCACAGAAAAATAGCAAAATCAAGAAAATTTTAAAGTTCTTAGAAGCTAACTCCCATAATTCCCAACGTTTAGGAACGGGAAAACCTGGCCTCGAAAGCCCATCAGAATTTCCGGGCAAAAATGAACATCTCAAAATAGGTTCATCTTTATGAAAAAAGCAGATTATTTGTTTTTGCCAGCTTATTGAGTAAAATAAACAGGAAGGAGGAACTATGAAAAAAAAGCTTCTCTGGTTTTTTTTGATAATACTTTTTGTCATTTTACTCGTAGCGCTTAGCCTATCCTTCTTTTTTCACCGACTCGGTCCACAGGAAGCTGAAGTCGCTAAAAATTCCTATTTAGAAATAAGACTTGAAGGCCAGCTAAAAGATTATACTTCTGCGACACCGTGGGGAGAATTGTTCCCTTCGAGAGCCATTTCTCTTTATGATACCTGGATGAACCTGAGGAAAGCCAGCCTGGATTCGAGAATAAAAGCGGTGGTTATAAAGTTCGGTCTGCTGGAAGCCGACTGGGCCAAGATTGAGGAACTCAGGCAGTCGGTACTGGAATTCAGAAAATCAGGCAAGCCAGTTATTGCCTATTTTGAAGAATTAACAGAAGCTGATAAGGAATACTATTTAGCTACCGCCTGCGACAAAATTGTTATGCACCCCTTAGGCTGGATAGGCGTTAATGGATTGGCTGCCTATGTCCCATTCTTCAAAGGTACCTTAGACCGTCTGGGTATCACAGCCGAATTTGAACATATAGAAGAATACAAAACAGCCTACAACCAGTTTACTGAAAAAGGTTTCACTTCAGCTCATAAAGAGATGCTGCAATCCATTTATGATGACATCTTCGCCAATTATTTAGAGCAGATTGCTTCGGCTAGAAAGAAAAGCCCTGACCAGATGCGGCAACTTATTGATACCGGGTATTTTAGAGGCAATGGAGCTATAGAAAGCGGGTTGGTGGATGAATTAGCCTACGAAGACCAGCTTTTTCAGATGGCCGGTTTGGAAAAATATAAAGAGCTGATTAGAATCAGCAACGAAAAATATTCCAGTGTTAACCCGGGGCAGTTCGGCCTCAATCAGGGTCAAAAAATCGCCTTAATCTTCGCTTCAGGAACGATCCTCCCAGGAACAGAGGAGCGAGTAGCTCTTGGGAGCGAGGCTTTTACCCATTGGCTCAGAGCAGCAGTTAAAGATAAGACGATTAAAGCCATTGTTGTCCGGGTTGATAGTCCCGGAGGCTCGGCTCTTGGTTCAGATGTTATCTGGCATGAATTGGTCAAAGCCAGGGCCGAAAAACCGGTGGTGATCTCTATGTCTGGCCTGGCCGGTTCAGGCGGTTACTGGATTGCCTTAGGCGGTCATAAGATAATCGCTCAGCCTCAGACTCTAACCGGTTCGATCGGAGTAATCGCCGGTAAATTCAGCTTTGAGGGCCTGATGGAAAAGCTCGATATCAATACTGAGAAATTAGTCATAGGAAAAAATGCTGATGCCTTTTCGTTTTACCGGCCATTTTCACCGGAAGAAAGAAAAATCTTAAAAGAAGAAATTAGCTACCTATATGAACAATTTCTGGAGAGAGTAGCGACTGCTCGGAACTTACCAGTAGAGGAGGTTGACCGGATAGGACGGGGAAGAGTCTGGACCGGTAATCAGGCCAAAAAGTTAAATCTGGTTGATGAGCTGGGAGGCTTTTTTCAAGCGATTGACGCTGCCCGCAGCTTAGCCGGAATTCCCACCGAAGAAGAGATCAGGTTGGTAGTCTGGCCAAAAAAACGCAGTTTCTGGGACATTGTCTTCGGTAGAAAAACCGGGCTTAATCAGTCGGCCAGTGACCTTATTACTGATTATAAGAAGCTTATGGGCACTTTTTCACAAGCCAGAGCCTGGTCTCTAATGCCCTTCTGGTTATATTAGAACAAAGAAGATTTTCCAAGACTACTGGCAGATTTAAATCGGCTTATTCCTGTTTATCTCTGATCACTACTTTTTCTTCTGGCTTAATCAACCCAAGTTTTTCTCTGGCTTCTTTTTCCAGAGCCATCGGGTTGGTTTCTAATTCTTTTATTTCGGCTTCCAAGTTTTGCTTCTGAACAGTCAGTTCATGAATTTCTGCTTGGAGTTCTAAGTATCTTTTTTTTGATTTCTGGATATCCAGAAATCCCTTTTCCCCAAAAAAGGTAGCTGCCAGAGTAGCCAGCAGAAAGATGGCTAAAAGTAAATAGAAAAATTTCTTCTTAGCCGGCGGGTTTTTCTTTTTTTTAGCTTTGACTCTTTCTACCATATTAGCTCCAGGCCGGCCTGGAGTAAAGCCCGGCTTTCCCTCTGGCTTTCAGCCTCTGAATAACATCTTATAAGCGGCTCGGTTCCAGAAAATCTCAATATCAGCCACCGGTCATTAGAAAAATTCATTTTTAAGCCATCCATAGTATCTACTGATAGGACTTTTCTTTTCCCTACTTTATCCGGGGGATTTTTTATCAATTCTTTTAGCCTGCTGGCTCTCTCTTCGGTCAATTTGATATTTTCCCGCGACCCGATCATTAGCCCGTATTTTCTGAACAATTCATTGAGAAGCTCGGACAGGCTCTGGCCGCAGACCGCCACCATCTCAGCCACCAGCAGACCAGCAAAAATACCATCTTTTTCTGGAAGATGATCTTTTACTGCTAAACAGGCACTTTCTTCTCCGCCAAAAATTATCTTGCCTTTAATGAACAAGTCAGCTATATATTTGAAACCAACCGGAGTTCGGTAAAGGGGCAGGTCATAATGGCGAGCAATTCGGTCAATCAAATGAGTAGTAGTTACTGATCTGGCCACTCCTCCTCGCCAGCCTTTAACTGAGAGCAAGTATTCAAGAATCAGCGCCAGAATGTAGTTGGGAATAACCAGCCGGCCTCGCTCGTCAACCGTTCCGAACCGGTCACCGTCAGCATCGGTAGCCAGTCCGAGAGCACAATGCTTGGTCTTGACTAACTTTTTTAGCTCGGCCATATTCTTTTCTGTACAGGAAGGAGAAATTCCCCCGAAATACGGATCTAGATAGCCATGGATAACTTCAATTGGAATACCATTTTCTTCCAGAATTTCATCCAGGTATTCTCTACTGGCACCGAAGAGCAGGTCTATGCCAATTTTTATTCCAGATTTTCTTATCGACTCAAAATCGACCTTGGGCTGAAGAAACTTCAGATAGTCTTCTCTAAGGTCAATCTTATGTATATAGGTTGGGTCAGGATAAAAAAGAGGATCCACCACCGCGGGCCTGATCTTTTCGACTTCAGCTTCAATCTGAATAGTAACTTCCGGAAGGGCGGGAGCCCCGCTGGCCACATTAAACTTAAGCCCGTTGAATTCCGGTGGATTAAAGGAAGCGGTAAAATTTATTCCAGCCGAATGCTTACCCTTAATAATCTGATAGGCTAAAGCTTGAGAAGGGCAATCTCGGTCAGCCAGATAAACCTGAATCCGGTTTCGAGAAAGAAGGGTAGCTGTCTCTTCAGCAAATTTTTCTGAAAGAAACCTGGTATCATATCCTACAACCACAGATATTTCTTTGTCCGGCTCATTCTTTTTCAGATAATTAGCAATAGCCTGAACTACGCGACGGACATTAGAGAAAGTGAATTCCTCTCCCATAAGCGCCCGCCAGCCTGAAGTGCCAAACCTGATCATTGTAACGATAATCTCGTGTCTCTGTGGATGAAATTATCATAAGATATAAGTTATTTCAATCTATTATGCTTAATTGTTTTTAAAAAAATTGACCTTAGTTTGAGGATAATAATGGTCTGACTGCCCGCCGCGGCAGAACCGGACCCTGGTATTATCTCCCCTCTTCTGTAGAGCAGAGCTTGGTCCGAAAAAAGTCCTTTGACAAGTTGAAAGCCTGCGAATTATACTGGGCGATGATTGAGGCTTTTATCATCAAGACAAAACTGGAAAAAATAACAGTGGTCCTTGATCCAAAAAAATATTATTCATATATGAAGGCCGTAATGGAGCCACTAAGCCTGAGACTTTTTACTAATTGTCAACTAAAACTCAAGACCTGGAGGTGACCCCATGATGCTTGGCACGCTTGACTGGTTGGTAATAGCTGGCTATTTTGCCATCATCATCGGTATTGCCTGGTGGACAATCAAACGCCAGAAAGAAAAGACCACCGATCAATACTTTTTAGCCGGCCGCCATTTAGGCTGGTTTATTGTTGGAGCCTCAATTTTTGCCTCAAACATTGGTTCAGAACACTTAGTCGGGCTGGCGGGTTCTGGAGCTACCGACGGAGTGGCCATGGCTCATTACGAACTCCATGCCTGGTGCCTGCTGATATTAGGCTGGGTTATGGTTCCATTTTTTATGCGGTCTAAGGTCTTTACCATGCCAGAATTTCTGGAACGCCGATTTTCCCCAAAAGCCAGAACTGTGCTCTCTGGCATTTCTTTGGTAGCCTATGTTTTGACAAAAATTGCTGTTGGAGTATTTGCGGGGGGGGTCGTCTTTTCCACCCTCTTGCCTGAGATTAATTTTTATGGCCTGGATAGCTTCTGGGTAGGTTCCATTATCATCATCATTATAACCGGGATTTATACAGTCTTGGGTGGATTAAGCGCTGTTGCCTACACCGAAGCCATTCAAACCATCGTCCTCATTGTGGGCTCCGCTATGGTCACCATCTTCGGTCTCCATTATATCGGCGGCTGGTCAGAGTTACGCTCGATTGTCGGTCCGGAAATGTTCAATCTCTGGAAACCACTGGTTCCCCATGGGGTGGCCGGAACATGGGAACCGGTTAAGGAAGCCGGAAGAATGGCCTGGTATTTTAATGACAACTACCCCTGGCTGGGCATGCTGTTCTGTGCCCCGATCATTGGATTGTGGTACTGGTGCACAGACCAATATATTGTTCAGCGAGCCCTGGCGGCCAAGAATGAAACTCAAGCCCGACGCGGCTCGATTGCTGCCTCCTACTTTAAACTGTTGCCCTTGTTTATCTTTATCATTCCTGGAATCATTTGTTACGCCCTGGCTGTAAGCGGCAAGATGCCCCTGCTCCAGCAGCAGCTTATTGGTCCTGACGGAAATATTATCCGCGATCAGGCTCAGCAAGCTTTTCCTTTGATGGTAGCTAACGTCCTACCGGTCGGTGTCCGGGGCCTGGTGGTGGCTGGATTACTGGCTGCACTGATGAGTTCTCTGGCTGGAGTCTTTAATGCTTCATCAACGCTATTTACGATCGATTTCTATTCGCGCCTGAAAAAGAATATTTCTCAGGAAAAGCTGGTTCGGGTCGGCCGGATTGCGACTACCGTCATGGTCCTCATCGGCCTGGCCTGGCTGCCGGTGATTCGTGGCGGGAAAGGCCTCTATGATTACCTCCAGGGCGTCCAATCTTATCTAGCCCCACCGATTTTTGTGGTCTTCTTTGCCGGCATTCTCAACAAGCGATTAAATGCCAAAGGATGCCTGGCCGCCCTCGGCACAGGTTTCGTTCTTGGGTTGTTTAGGTTAGCAGTTGATACTCCAGTCAAGCTTATACCTGGATTCCAGTACCCTGAAGGCTCGTTTTTATGGATTATTAATAACATCTATTTCCAGTATTACAGCCTGGTCATCTTTCTTGTCTGTATCGGGGTGATATATGCAGTGAGCTACTTGACCAACGAGCCTGATTATCAAAAAATTGCCGGTCTGACTTTTGGGACTATTACTGAGGAGCATAAAAAAGCCACCCGGGCCAGCTGGAATAAGTGGGATGTCATCGCCTCGGTTGTCGTTTGCTTGCTGATTGTAGCTATTTATATTTATTTTTCCGGGTGATGAAAAAGAAGTTTATCGAAGGATTTATTAGTCTGACTTGTTTCTAAGACTTGAAGATATCCTCAGTTAGATAATCCCCTGACCGGCCAGGCTGGGGGGCAGGGCCGGCTAACGTCTCGTCTGGCTTTGAGAGCAGGTGTTAACCATCGGTAAAATAATGGTTGACGTCAGCAAAGAATCTCAGTTAAAAGATAGTTTTAAGACTTTTTTTGATTTTTAACTTAAAGGAGGTCTCAATGCCGGGCACCAATATGAAAAAGAGATGGTTGGGTTTGCTAGCCGTTTTGCTTGTTTTCCTACCTCTTGTTACCCTTCAAACTTATGCTCAGACAGGCAAAAAACCGATAACTTATGATGCCTACGACTCCTGGAAATCTATTCAGGGAACTAAAATCAGCCATGATGGCCGCTGGTTAGTTTATTCCCTTGTTCCAGGTGAAGGTGATCCTGAGTTGGTAGTTCTCAACCTGCAAACCGGCCAAGAAAACCGCTATTCTCGCGGGAAAGAGGCTATCATAACAGCCGATAATCAATTTGTGATTTATACCATTGCTGCGGCTAAAGCTGAGGTGGACAAAGCTAAAAAAGAGAAGAAAAAACCTGAAGAACAGCCAAAAAATGGTCTTGGTATAATTAACCTCAAATCTGGTGAGGAGATTAAAATTGACCGGGTCAAGAGCTTTAAGCTCCCGGAAGATTCAGGAAAATACCTGGCCTATCTTTTAGAACCGCCCCTTATTAAAGAAGCCGACAAGGAAACTTCTAACCAAAAGAAAGAATCTCAGGCTCAGCCAGAAGAAAAGAAAGAACCGGAGCAAAAACTGGCTGAGAAAAAAGAAGAAAAGAAACCTGAAAAGAAAAAAGAGCCAGGGACAGAATTGATTATCCGCGAGCTTCAAACTGGAAAAATGACTTCAATTCAGGAAGTTGTTGAATATGTCTGGAGCCAAGATGGTCGCTACTTAGCCTGGGCCGTTTCTTCAAAAAAACCTGAGGGCGACGGGGCTTTTATCTTTGAGCCGGCCTCAGGTAAGACAACTCCTCTGCTTAAAGGTCAGGGGCACTATTCTAAGCTGGCCTTTGCTGAAAACGGGCAAAAGCTGGCTTTCCTAAGCGACCGTGACCAGTACAAAGAAAAGGTTTCCCCTTATAAGTTGTATTTCTGGCAGGAAAAGATGACTCAAGCCGTGGAAATCGCTGGACCAGATTCACACCCGCTCCCGGCTAAAAATGCCCCCAGTGAATACCGGACTCCCTCTTTTTCCAAAGATGGCAGCCTACTATATTTTGGCTATGCTCCGATTCCAGAGCCAGCACCAGAAGATGCTCCCGAGCCAGTTAAAGTTGATATCTGGAGCTGGACTGACCCTAGGCTTCAGCCAATGCAGCAAGTAAGAGCTGAAGAAGATAAAAAGAGAAACTACTTAGCTGTTTGTCATTTGAATACTAAGGGCAGAAAGATAGTTGCCCTCGGCTCAGAAGATCTGCCTGAAATCAGATTGTCTGAGGATGGGCAGAAAGCTCTGGGAATAGATGCGCTCCCGTATCTGAAGCTCATATCGTGGGATAGAAGCTATTCTGATTATTATCTGGTCGATGTCAACTCGGGGCAGCGGACAAAGGTACTGGAAAAATTTCCAGGGAGAGTCAGTTTTTCTCCAGCTGCCAATTACCTGATTTTTTTTGATGACAGCCTTAAGGCCTGGTTTAGCTACCGCCTGGCAGATGGCAGAAAGTTCGACTTAACTTCAAAGCTCGGGGTTAATTTCTTTAGAGAAGAGTGGGATACCCCGGGTGAACCTCCAGCTTATGGACTGGCTGGTTGGTCTGAAAATGAGGCCTCGATTCTTATCTATGATCGCTACGATATCTGGGAGATAAAACCTGACGGTTCCTCGGCCAAAGTGCTAACCGGTAAATTCGGCCGCCAAAATCATCTGGTCCTCCGCTATCTGCAGTTGGACCCGGAAGAGGAAGCCATCTCGCTAAAGAAACCTCTGCTGCTCGAGGCTTTTAATGAAAAAACCAAAGCTTCAGGCTTCTACCAACTCAACCCGGCCCGTAACGAGCCTCCCCGAAGTCTCATCTATGAAGATAAAATCTTCAGGTTTCTGCAAAAAGCGAAAGAGGCTGAAATCCTGGTATTTACCGCCCAGACTTTTGAAGAATTCCCTGATCTTTGGGTTAGCGACCCAGAATTTAATGACCCTAAAAAAGTGAGCCAGGCCAATCCGCAGCAATCAGAATATATCTGGGGCCAAGCCGAGCTTATTAGCTACCTAAACGGCGACGGAAAAGAGCTCCAGGCTATCCTTATCAAACCAGAAAATTTTGATCCCAGCCAGAAATACCCACTTATGGTCTACATTTACGAGCGGCTAAGCAACGGGCTACATCGCTATTATACTCCAGGACCTGGTACCAGTATCAACTTCAGCCGCTATGTTTCCAATGGCTATATCATCCTGATGCCGGATATTATTTATGAAATCGGCTATCCAGGACTGAGCTCACTGAAGTGCGTGGTCCCAGCGGTTGAAACAGTAGTCAAGATGGGTTTTATCGACCCAGAGAGAATTGGTATCCAGGGTCATAGCTGGGGTGGCTACCAGATTACCTATCTCATCACCCGGACAGATATTTTTGCTGCCTGTGAAGCCGGAGCCCCAGTGGCTAATATGATCAGTGCCTATGGGGGAATCCGCTGGGGCAGTGGCATGTCTCGGGCTTTCCAGTATGAAAAGACTCAGAGCCGCATTGGAGGACCTCCCTGGGAAAAATCCCTCCAATTTATAGAAAACTCCCCGATTTTCTGGGTGGAAAGAGTTAAAACCCCTTATCTGACTATTCACAATGACCAAGATGACGCTGTCCCCTGGTATCAGGGGATAGAATTCGTTAATGCCTTGCGGCGATTAGGAAAAGAGGCCTGGATGTTCAACTTTAATGGCGAAAAACATGGCTTGCGGCAGAGAGATAATCAGAAATACTGGACCGTTCACCTGGACGAATTCTTCGACCATTACTTAAAAGGTGCCCCCAGACCAGAATGGATGGTCAAGGGAGTTCCCTATCTTGAACGCGGTAAACGAGATGTCTCTTCCCTATTCAAGCCGAAAGAAGAAAAGTCTGAAAAATTGCTGCCTTGACCGGAGATGACAGCTCCAGGCTGAAGGTCAGTCAAGATAGTCCTTCACCAGGTGTCAGTGAAAATAGTTGAGGAGGCTAAGCGGTGAAGTCAAGGCCCTTTGAGATAACCGGGTAAATCCCAACCTTCTGGGTAATTTCCTGGGCTAATATAAACCTGGCTTTTCAAACTAAGCTTTCTCCGGGTTAGCGTCCAGCCAAAAGTTAAACATTTATAGTTAGAGAGTTCTCTTAAAAAGAGCTAAATATTAGTTTAAAAATATCAATATGATTGAAATTAAGTTTTCTGTTCTGGTATATTAGTTATCTTTAATAAACTTAAAAGGAGCGGAATAAAATGAATGTATTTGTCTTAAATTGTGGCAGCTCTTCAGTAAAATTCCAGATTATTAACACTGATCTTGATATGTTTGAAAACGACAGTGACCACCGGGTGGCTAAGGGTTTAATTGAAAGGGTTGGCAAAGATGATGCCATCATCCGCCTGGAAGCCGAAGGCCAGGAAGCTGTCAAGGCGGTTGAACCGATTCACGACCATCGGGAAGCCATCCTGAGAATAAAAAAATGGATGGAAGACCCTAATACCAAAATCCAAGGCATTCACAGCTGGGATGATATTCAAGCCATCGGCCACCGGGTGGTTCACGGTGGGGAGAAATTTACCAAATCAGTTAAAATTGATAAGGATGTGTTGTCCGAGATTGAAGAATGCTCAGATTTAGCTCCACTTCATAACCCGGCCAACCTCAAAGGTATCCAGGCTTGCTACGAAATCTTTGGCGATAAAATTCTCCAGGTTGCCGTGTTTGACACCGCCTTTCACTCGACTATGCCGGAAGAAGCTTACATGTATGCCATTCCGCTTGAATATTATGAAAAATACAAAGTTCGCCGTTATGGATTCCACGGCACTTCCCACCGCTATGTAGCTTACCGGTATCGTAAGCTGGTAAAAATACCGAGAGAAGAAGTTAACGTCATCACGCTTCATTTAGGAAATGGTTGTTCAGCTGCCGCCATCCAGAAAGGGAAATCAATTAATACCACCATGGGTCTGACTCCACTTGAAGGGCTGGTAATGGGTACCCGTTCCGGTGATATTGACCCAGCCATCATCGAGTATCTGTTCAATAAAGGTATTGGCAGCGTGGCTGAAATCTTCAATATCCTGAATAAGAAAAGCGGCCTGATGGGTGTTTCTGGAATAAGCAATGATATGAGAGACTTAGAGAAAGCTGCCGCTGAAGGCCATCATCGGGCCCAGTTAGCTCTAAAGATATTTGCTCTTAGAGTAAAGAAATACATTGGTGCCTACATGGCCGAGATGAACGGCGTCAATGCCATCATTTTCACTGCTGGCATTGGAGAAAACAGCGTCCTTATAAGAAAAATGGTCTGTGAAGGTCTGGAAAATCTTGGCCTGGAGCTGGATGATGAGCTAAACAAACAGGCAGTTGGCGGTAAGTGCCTGAAGATATCCAAAGAAGGTAGCCGAGTAGCTGTTTGGGTTATCCCCACCAATGAAGAACTGCTTCTGGCTAGAGACACCGTCAGAGTAGTTAAAGATGCGCCACGGCGCTGGTGATAATAACGGAGGGTAGAATGAGTGAAAGCAATTTTGTAAAAGAAATAAGAGAAAAAGCTGCCAAAAAGTATCTGAAAATCGCCTTTCCAGATGCTGAAGACATCCGGACAATCAAGGCTTCAAGGTCCATAATTGAAGAAAAAATCGGCTTACCTATTCTCGTGGGTAATCCTGATAACATCAAAAAGATCGCCAAAGAGAACAATCTCCAGGCTGATGATCTTGAGATCATCGATCCAGTAGATTCCGT
>JAQULR010000004.1:33621-36309 GCA_028749205.1 Acidobacteriota bacterium
GTAGGCCAAAGAAAATGCCAGGGTTCTCCAGTAGCCGGTAAGGCCAATGTTCTTATTTTCCCTGACCTGGATGCTGGAAACATTGGTTACAAGCTGACCGAAAGGTTAGCTGGAGCTGAAGCCATTGGACCTATCGTTCAAGGTCTGCAGAAACCTTATTGTGACTTGAGCCGCGGCTGTTCTGCAGATGACATGGTCAACGTGGCCGCTATCTGCAGCCTGATGGCCTGAGCCAGCTAAGCCAACTTAATTTCGTGGAGAAAAAATAAATATTCGCTTAGGTTGCAAGTTATCTATTTTTCTTAAGGTGCCGATAGACCAGCCAGCCGATTATCACAACCCCAATAATAGTTACCAGCATCTGCCAGCCAAGGTATTTTTCTATAGCTATCCCACTTAAGGTTAAAACTGACACTATAACACCGGCAATTAAAACTCCAAGGGCAATTAAAGGAAACGCTACCCTGAATGGAAAACCAAAAAGAAAGGCCGCAATAGAGCCGGTCCAGCCCCCAGTTACCGGTAAAGGAATAGCTACAAACAGGACCAAAGCTTTTTGGCCGTATTTTTCAACCCAGGTAGCGATATTTTTTCTGGTTCTCTGGAAAAGCCAGTCAAAAAGCTTCCTAAATATCTTAAAACGCCCTGACAAGAAATTGGCCAGAGGTTCCAGGGCTAACAGCAAAAAGGCCACCGGAATTAAGTTGCCAACATAGGAAATTAAAAATACTTCCCAAAAAGGAAGTTTTAGTCCAGCCAGGCCTACTGGTATAGCTCCCCTTAATTCAGAAATCGGAGCCATGGCTAAAAGCAGAACCTGGAATTCAGAAGGCATCTTCTGTTATTTTTTTCCCGAAATATTTTTATCTTCTCTCAATTTCTGTTAATCTCGAGATAAATATCTCAAGTCACCACCAGCCCTGGCTATCCTGGCCGATCTTTTGCCTATAAAACTATTACTATTAGGGTGTTTTTATCCTTTCCCCCAGTTTAACTGTTTTTAAGGTTAATGTTGCCCCTGTCTCAGCCCAACCAACAGAGCAGCTAAGCCTATTGAATAAAATTTTGACTTGTCACTATCTCCACGGGAAGTTAATATACAGGGAGCTGTCGCCCCGGTGACAATGGCGGCCAGATTGGCTCCCCCAATGATGGTGCAGGTTTTATAAAAGATATTGGCGGCTTCAATATTTGGGAAAATCAGAATATCTGCTTCACCAGCTCCTTCTCCCTTAAAACCCTTGATGGCTGCGCTTTCCTTAGAAATAGCAATGTCTATCCCCACCGGGCCTTCTACTTTTGCTCCTTTAATCTGGCCTCTTTCTGCCATAACTTTAATGAGGGCCCCATCAATAGTTGAAGGCACTTTCAGACTTACAGTTTCAGCCGAACTGATAAGATAAGCCTTAGGAGACTCAACTCCCAGAGCCTGGGCAACTTCTATAGCATAACCTAACATCTTCACCTTTTGTTCAAGGTCAGGGAGAACCAGCACTGCTACATCCGAGACAACCATAAGCTTGGGATAAGCGGGAGCTTCGATAACCGTCACATGAGATAGTAATCCTCCTGGTGGAACCAATCCGCTTTCCTTATTTAGGATAGCTCTCATATAATCAGGGGTAGTCACCAGCCCCTTCATCAAAATTTCTCCCTCACCTTCTCTAACCATTTTCACCGCCATAGCCAGAGCTTTTTTCGGCTCGGGTTCGTCAATAAGCTTATAAAATACCGAGGACACTCCATGCTCGCTGGCTACTTTTTCGATCTTTTTCTTATTACCAATTATAATTACTTCAACCAGGCCCTCGCCTTGAGCTTGAGCTACTGCTTCGATGGTATGAGGATCCTCTCCGCAGGCTACCACCAGTCTTTTTTTAGGACTACCTTTTACTTTTAAGATCAGGTCAGCAAGTTTTTTTATCATTACTTTTCCTCCCTTATTTCCTTTTCGTAAATTTTAGCGGCTTCCTCCCCTTTCAAAACTCTTAAAGCGCCTTCAGCCAGAGCTCGCATCTCGTCACCTCCAGGATAAACATAAAAAGGGGCAATGAATTGACATCGGACTTTAATCCAGTTAACCATATCCTCGTAATGAGCCAGTCCTCCAGTAATAACTATTCCATCGATCTGACCCTCCAGAACGGTGGCCATAGCCCCGATCCACTTGGAGATATTATAAGCCAGGGCCTTGGCTATCAATTCAGCCTGATGGTCGCCAGCATCCACCCTGTTTTTCACCTCTCTCATATTATTAGTCCCGAGATGAGCCACAACTCCCCCTTTTCCAGCCAGCAGTTTTTTTATTTCAAGTTTAGAGTATTTTTTTGAAAAGCACAGCTCAACTAAATCCCAGGCCGGGAGACTTCCAGCCCGTTCAGGAGCAAAAGGCCCATCGCCATTCAGGGCATTATTGACGTCAACAACCCGGCCCTTTTTATGAGCTCCAACACTTATTCCACCACCAAGATGAACTACTATCAGATTAAGCTCACCATAAGCTTTACCGATATCTTTGGCTAGCTGCCTGGCAACTTTTTTTTGATTCAGGGCATGGAATATACTCCGTCTTTTGATAAAGGGCAGTCCAGTTACCTTAGCCACCTCTTCCTGCTCATCAACTACTACCGGATCGACAATATAAGCCGGCAGATTCAATTTCGAGGCGATACTATCAGCTATCAAGGC
>JAQULR010000004.1:36409-106345 GCA_028749205.1 Acidobacteriota bacterium
TACTCCGTCTTTTGATAAAGGGCAGTCCAGTTACCTTAGCCACCTCTTCCTGCTCATCAACTACTACCGGATCGACAATATAAGCCGGCAGATTCAATTTCGAGGCGATACTATCAGCTATCAAGGCCCCCAGGTTTGAAGCATGCTCACCCTGGACCTCAGCCCTGAGGTCTTCTAACATTTTCTCTGTCACCAAGTAGGTCCCTCCAGAGATAGGCTTCAGTAATCCTCCTCTGGCTACTACCGCCCGGAGAGAATCTTCTTTAATACCACGACTGGCTAACTCCTTTAAAATCACTTCTTTCCTGAAGTCAAACTGGTCAACCACCCGATGATATTTATGTATTTCCTCCAGGGAATGAGAAATGTTGATGGTAAAAACCTCTTTTTCTTCATCAAAAACTGCTACTTTAGTGGAAGTCGAACCAGGATTTATGACTAAAATTCTCCAAGACATCCAAACCTCCTAAAATCAAGAAACAATAGGACCCGCAGGCTTTGATGCCGGCCTTATTAGCTCTTGCAGACAGCTTTTTATCAATTGAAGCTGTATTATATCCAATCTTTTATCCTAAATAAAATTTATTTTTAACCAGACCTTACTTTTTAAACTAAACCGGCTTTTTAACAAGACCGGTTCCGGCTTTTACTATTAACCTGCATTATTTCTAAAATTGGCTCCGACCTAAGATTGTCAATTTTCATTGGTAATAAAATCAGGGCCAGGAGAATTGGAGGAAATTAGATTACTTTTGCCATAACCATAAAGACAGATGTTTCAGTCCTGGTACAAATAATGATGAATCCTAATAGGCTTTCTCTCCAAGTTTGGTCTTCTACAATACCAGAAGGAGGCCTCCTCCAGGGCGCCTAAGCTTGGGATAAATCACCTTATCTTTCTTATAGTTTCGCAGCCTACCTAACCTGATAGTCTATTCTTTGACAAAATCCGTTTTGTAACTTACCTGAATATATTATATTTTTTTACCAGATGATGGGGGTGATAGGAGAGTTTGGAGCGGCGCAGACCAGCAATTCCAGCATCCTGTTCTCGATTGATATAAAGAAAGTTTCTCCAGGCAGTTCGGGCACACTCCCGGTTTAAGAATTGATATAAACCTGAAATTTCGCGGCTGGCTAATTCTATATGAATCACGGCTGTTTCGGAATTCAGTTTTTCACCTAAGCAGAAACCCTCAAGCCGGCTATCTACCAGGATGGCTATTCCCTCAAGTTCCAGAGATTGAAAATTTTTCAGGGCTTCTATTATTGCTCCGGCTGCTGCCCGGCTACGATCATCAGCCAGTATGTTTTTCTCTGGACTACTGGCCTCCCAGCGTTCAACTAAATCCAGGCAGGCAGCAATATCAAATTCGGCCAGTCGTCTTACTTCATACTGATATTGCTTCATAAACCTTTTTACCCAGTTTCTTTTACCATCAAACTTTTTACCTTTAAGGCCAATCAATTCTTCGGTTAAATACACATAATCGAAATTATCACGGTCTTCCTGAATTTCATAATTCTTAGAAATCCTATTTAAAAAGCCCTCTGAGACCCGGCTTAACCGGGGAGCCATCGACAGACAGGTTTCTATTGTTTTTTCCAGTTGATTGTTCCCCACGGGCTCCAGAAAATAAGCAGCTTCATCGGGTGGTGAGCATAGAAGGCAGAGATTCCCCTTGATTTTGGTTAACTGAGTTTTTTCCCAGTCCCGCCAGATGTAGACATTAGCAAAGGTCAGCTCGCAAATTTCAGGTGAAAAAAGCCTAAAGTATTTTTTAAGCTCTTCTTTATCTGACAGCTCAACCGGCTTTAGCTCAGGAAATTCTGGAATCATAAGTCATTTACATCTTTTCAGCCTGACTTAGGCTATCCGAAACATAACAGTGCATTTATCCACATCACATCCGGCACACCAGGCGGGGTCCTTTTTAATAACCTCGGGGAATTTATTAACTTCTTTGAAACCTAAAGCCCCATAAAAATCTGGAATGCTGGTCATGAGATAGACCTGCCTTCCGCGAATTTGCTTTAGAGCTTCCTCCACCAGCTTCTTTCCTACTCCCATTTTTCTGAACTCTTCCAACACCCCAACCGACAACATCTCCAAAAAATCTCCATATTCTCTCAAACCGAGAATTCCGATGATTTTTCCTCTTTCTTCGGCCAGAAAAAAGGTGTCATCTTCCATCCCCGGGTAATCCAGAGCCAGACGCCAGGCTATTCTGACTATATAGGGAATATCTTCTTTGGAAGCTTTCCTGATTATCATGATAGTGCTTTATTATACCAGAATTAAGCTGCATTTTTCATGAGACTGATCATTTCTCTTGCCTGGCTCCGGTAAATAGGAGTAAGGCACGTTGACCTGGATTATTCATGAAGAATCCAGCCTATTCTTCTGGCCAGTGGTTGACAAACCACTCTATAATGTTTTATATTTTTTTCACAGAGTAAGTCCGGCGGGATTTTAGCCTTAATTCTGGGCATAATTAAAATCCGATTTATGTTCTCTCATTTAATCAATAGATAGAGATAAGAGGAGGTATTATGACTATTGAGGACACTAAAAAACCAACCTTTGCTGTCCTGGGGGCTGGCCATGGGGGGCTGGCTATGGCCGGACATTTAGGTTTAATGGGGTTTAAGGTAAATCTATATAACCGCAGCAAAGAAAGGATCTGGGGAGTCATCAGTCGGGGAGGTATTCAAATAGAAAGCGATTTTGGGCTGGAAGGTTTTGGAAAAGTAAACCTGGCCACCTCAGACATAAAAGAAGCTATTGATGATGCCGATATTATTATGGTAGTAGTCCCAGCTACCGGTCACAGGTTTATAGCCGAGGCCGCAGCTCCCCATCTAAGAGATGGGCAGATCATCGTTCTCAATCCTGGCAGAACCTTTGGAGCTTTAGAATTCAAACAGGTTCTGAATTCAAAGGGAGTGGATAAGGATGTCATCATAGCTGAGGCTCAGACCTTTATTTACGCTTCCAGGAGTACTGGTCCCGGCCAGGCTAAGATATTCAGAATCAAAAACTCAATCCCGGTAGCTTCCATACGGGCTCACCTTATTCCTGAAGTGCTGGCCAAACTCAGAGTTGCCTATCCCCAATTTGTAGCCGGGGACAATATCTTTAAAACCAGCCTGGATAATATCGGGGCAGTCTTTCACCCTTCACTTTGCGTCTTGAACGCTGGTTGGATCGAAGATGAGTCCGAGTTCCAGTTCTATTCTCAGGGAGCCAGTCTTTCTGTCTGTCAGGTCCTGGAGGCTGTAGACCAGGAAAGAACCAGGGTAGCTGAAGCCTTAGGCATAAGGGCCTTAACTGCCAGAGAATGGCTTTTTTTGGCCTATCACGCTGCCGGTAAAAATCTCTATGAAGCTATGAAGGCTAATCCGGGCTATCGGGGAATAATGGCTCCAAATAGATTAAACATGAGATACATAACCGAGGATGTTCCAACCAGTCTGGTGCCGATTGCTTCGGTGGGCAAGAAATTTGGAGTAGAAACCCCAACTATAGATTCAATCATCAAGCTGGCTTCCATTTTAACCCAGACTGATTACTGGCAAATAGGCCGGACAGTTGAAAGTCTCGGCATAAAAGATATGACTCTAAGGGAATTAAGGTTGCTGGCCATTGGGGAGAAGTCATGAAAGCTAAAAAATTGATTCTTGGCTGTGCCCTGGGAAATTGCGTTCACATTGCTGGCTTGAATCATTTTCTACAATTAGCCGAGCTGGAAGGGCTGAAGGCCATCTCCCTCGGACCGGCTGTTCCGGTAGAAAGATTAGTTAAAGAAATCATCAATTATAATCCTGAGATGGTGGCTATGAGCTTCCGGCTAACACCTGAAGTGGCTGAAAAGCTCCTGGACTCCTTTGAAAAATACCTCAGAAGCAAACCTGAGCTTCAGAACAGAAAATATATTTTTGGAGGAACTCCGGCAGTGGCTGAAGTGGCCCGGAAGAAGAGCTTTTTTGTCAAAGTGTTTGACGGCCGGGAATCTCAGGAAGAAATCAGGGCTTTTCTTCGTGGAGAAACTGTCGAAAAGGAATCAGAGCTTTACCCCCAAACTCTCGAAGAGAGAATCAACCAGAAATTTCCCTATCCAATTATCCGTCATCATTTCGGCCGCCCGTCTCTTGAAGAAACGATTGAAGGGGCCAGGAAGATAGCCGAGTCTCAGGTCCTGGATGTAATTTCTTTAGGACCTGACCAGAACGCCCAGGAATTCTTTTTCCAACCAGATAAAATGAGACCAGAGCTCAATGGAGCTGGCGGGGTTCCAGTTCGCCGGCCCGAGGACTTAGAGGCCCTTTATCAGGCCTCAAGATGCGGCAATTTCCCTCTCATGAGATGCTACAGCGGAACCAATGACCTGATAAAATGGGCAGAAATGTCTGTTAAGACAATAAACAATGCCTGGGGAGCTATTCCCTTGACCTGGTATAGCGAAATGGATGGCCGGTCCAGCAGGACTCTGGAAGAAGCCATAGCTGAAAATCAGCAGACTATAAAATGGTATGCCGAAAGAAATATTCCGGTTGAGGTAAATGAATCCCACCAGTGGAGCCTTAGAGATGCCCATGACTCCTTAGCTGTAGCCACTGCCTTGTTGGCCGCCTACAATGCCAAAAAGTTAGGGGTTAAAAAATATGTCTCTCAATATATGTTCAACACTCCACCAGGGACCTGGCCTCAGATGGACTTAGCCAAGATGATGGCCAAAAACGAACTTATTGAAGAGCTGCGTGACGAAACTTTTGATTTTTACCGTGAAGTCAGAGCCGGCATTGCCCATTTTTCACCAGACCCAAACATCGCTAAAGGACAACTGGCGGCCTCAGCTCTGATCAGCTTGTATTTAAAGCCGCATATTCTCCATGTGGTAGCTTACTGCGAGGGAGACCATGCAGTTTATCCAGATGAGTTAATTGAGAGCTGCCAGATAGTCCATGGAGTTATAAGAAACAGCCTTCATGGTTTGCCAGAGATCTCAAAAGACAAAGTTCTTATAAGAAGAAAAGAAGAATTAAAAAAAGAGGCCCGGGTCATCCTGGAAGCCATCAGGAATCTGGGACGAGGTTCCAACGGAGATCCCCTAACCGATCCGCTGATTATTGCTAAAGCTATAAAGGAAGGAATCCTGGATACTCCTCACTTTATCGGAAACCCCAAGCTCTGTGGCCGGATCAAAACTAATTTGATTGATGGGGCCTGGTATGCAGTTAACAACCGGACAGGAAAGATTATCAAGGAAAAGAATCGGCTCAGAAAATATCTCAGGAAGGAGTATTAAATGTCTGGAATAGTCGGAATAAATAAACCAGGAAAGACCGAACTGGTAACAAACATGCTGGATAAAATAAGCTACCGTGGAAAAAATTCCAGACTGGTTTTCTCTACGGCTTATTCGACCATGGGAATGGTCTCGACTTTGCTGTCTTCCTCAGAGCTGGAGCATTTTAAGAACAATAACCTGGTAAGCCATAATCTATTTGACTGCCATTACTCCACAGCCAGAGAAAATGATGGAACTATCGAGCTAAAACGTGATGTCTTTGGTGTGGTCCCACTTTATTATGGCTATACCGAAGACGGCAGCCTCTGTTTTGCTTCAGAAATCAAGGCTCTGCTGGAAGCTACCAAGAATATAAAGGAGCTGCCTCCTGGGGCTAAGTTGTTTAAAAATCAGTTATCAATCGAAGAGACTTTATCTCTCCCCGATGAATTTCTAAAAGGCCCCTCTGATAAGATTTCGGTCAGACTAAAGGAGACTCTTAAGAGCACAGTCACTAAAAGGATTACCAGTGCAACCTTCGGCTCCTGGTTGAGCGGCGGATTAGATTCCAGCGCCATCGCTGCCCTGGCCCGGCCAGAGCTTCAAAAACTTTACACTTTCGCTGGAGGCATAAAGAATTCTCCAGATCTGTTCCATGCTTCACTGATGGCTGAATACTTAAAAACCGAACATTTCGAAATTGTGGTTAAAACAGAAGACCTCATAGCTGCCCTGCCTGAAGTAATTTTTCACCTGGAATCCTTCGACCCTTATCTGGTCAGGTCTTCAGTGATGAACTATCTGGTGGCTAAAAAAGCCTCTGATTATGTAGACCATATTTTCTCAGGCGAAGGTGGTGATGAACTTTTTGGTGGCTACAGCTACTTAAAAAACATTCCTTTGGCTGACCTCCCGGGTGAGCTGTTGAAAATTACCGCTTCTCTCCACAACACAGCCTTGCAGAGAGTAGATAGAAGCTCCTCGGCCTTCGGTCTGGTAGCCCATCTCCCATTTCTTGACCCGGAAGTTGTCAACTTGGCCTTGAAAATTCCTCCTGAACTCAAAATCAAAGACGGCCTGGAGAAATGGATCTTACGCCAGGCTCTGAAGGACTATCTCCCCGAAAGCATTCTAAACCGGGGCAAAGCTAAATTCTGGGAAGGGGCTGGTGTTCAAGACATTATCGCCGAGTTCGCCGAAAGCCGAATTTCAGATCAAGACTTCAGCCAACACCGACAGTTAGAAAATGGCTATGTCTTGCGGACTAAGGAAGAATATTATTATTACCGGATTTTCCAGGATCATTTTGGCCAGCTGCCAGATTTTTCCTGGCTGGGTTTTACCAGAATGAACTGAGCCCTGAAATTACACTGATTTCTACTACTCTGCTGAGCCTTAAAATTAGGGCTTTATCCCTCGTCTAAAATTATTTTTGAAGCCCACAATACCTAAAAATGGGCTGCCTGTGAGTCTCAAAAACCTTGGTAGCGGAGCAGATAACCGATGACCTGGAAGTAACTCGAAATCCCTCTATAAGATTTGCTCCACTCACTGCCTCCCTTTCTCTGCCTTCAGCCTGCGACCAGGGGAAAACAGAGCACAGTTCCCCCACAGTTTTATAAATAATGAAGGCTAATTGAGGTTCTCTTTTACCGGCTTAAGCAGCAGGTCCTGAAAATCGTAGCTAAAATCTACATCTGGGGAGAAAGGCATCATTTTTATTTTGGAGACAGCTCCTTTGTGATCAAGGTGAAAGGTAACAAAGGCCTCAGCTCGGAGCTCCCGTTCAAACCAGCGGGCTACAAAGGTATCATAGTGCCAGTGCTCCAGGCGGCCATAAAGCTCTGGGCTGTGTTTGAACTGCATGGTCAGTTGGCCATTCTCATATCTAACTTCAATTTCTCCATACCAGTCATCACGGTAAAGACCGGCATAATCCCCAAGAGGAAGAGACGGTTGAGTATTCTTTTTCTGGGAGGCATAGATTTTATCCAGGCGTTCTTTAGACCTTCTGAGGTTTCGGTCTGAGACTTTTTTATAAGCTTCTACCCAGTCAAAGTCGGGAACCTTCAGGTAATAGTCAACGATTTGATTATTCAGAGCATAGAAAGCGTTAGTAGATTCCTGATTGGTCAGGATGGTTATCCCCAGCCCGATTTCCGGCATCAACCAGACCTGGGAGACATAGCCTTCCAGACCACCAGTATGAGTCAGGACCTTATGGCGGCGGTAGTCTCTGATTCTTATGCCCAGTCCGTAGCCGTTGAAATTCATAGCCAGAGGACTCAACTCAGGAGCTGGTCTAGAAATTGGAACAGGAGTAACAATTGAGGTTATCTCATCAAAGGTTCTTTCGGAAACCAGCCGGCTACCATCTGGTAATTTACCTTTATCCAGCAGGACTAACATCCATTTAGCCATATCTTCAGCACAGGAATTGATACCTCCCGCCGGATTAACGTTTTCGGTCAAATAGAGGTTTTTAACCGGCACCACCTGTCCTTCAAGGGGCACATGAGGCCAGGCTTTATTTTCTTCCTGGGCAACTAAGGCGCAGCTGGTATTACTGTAATTCATCCCAACCCTTTTCTGAATTTTTTCTCTGACATAATCTTCCCATCTCAGCCCGCTGACCCTTTCGAGAAGCTCTCCGGCCACCACAAACATGATGTTGCTATAGGCATAACGGGTTCTAAAAGAACTGCTGGGTCTAATATATCGGAGGCGTCTGAGGATTTCCTTCCGGTTAAGGTCAGAGGCTGGCCAGAGCATCAAATCCCCAGCACCCAGACCCAATCCGCTGCGGTGACAGAGAAGGTCTTTAACCATAATTTCCCGACTGACTACCGGGTCATACATCTGAAAATCTGGCATATGATTAACAACCGGGTCATCCCAGCGAATTTTGCCTTCATCGACTAACATTCCCAGAGCTATGGCCGTAAAAAGCTTGCTGTTAGAGGCTATACCAAAAAGAGTTTGAGCATTAACTGGGGCCGGCTCGCCCAGCTTTTTAACCCCATAGCCTTTGGCCAGAATTACCTGGCCATCCTTGACAATGGCCAAGCTAAGGCCAGGGACTTCAAAGGTTTTCATCACTCTGGCTACTAAATTTTCAAGGCCAGGCGGCGGCGTTGATAAAGAAGGTTTAAGACTCTGGGCCAGAGCGGCCTCACCAAGCAGCATCAAGCTGAGAGCCATGGCAAAAACCAACAAACCCAATCGCCATATAAACCTTCTATCTAATGTCTTATTCATCTTTATACTGAAAATATTTTCCGACATCCTAACCTCCTGACAAAAGCTACTTTTTTTGATTTTACCATGGCCTGGAAACAGCTATAAAGCATTTTTTTTGCCCCAGGAATAAAGGCCAAAAAGTCATCAACAGAGTTCAGCTAATGACCAGCAGAAACAGGCCATTCCCCTCTTTTTTTTTCTTTTTTTAGCTTGGCGCGAGCCCAATATCCCCCCCTGAAGAAACAGGCCAGCCCCTAAGACAAAGCCAAAATTATACCAGCCCCCATTATTGTGGATTTCATATATCCTGACATTTTTGGTGAAAAGCGAAACAATGAAGGTCACAGGCGAAATGAATCCGTGCCACAGTCCCGACAAGAAGCCAGCGATATGACCATCTTTATCAGGAGTCTTTTCAACCGTGTTCGGCCCGGGGGTACAGCTGGCAAAGAGCAAAATCAGGCAAGGAGAACAATTTCCTTTTGCCAATATAGTTCCCTCATCTTAGCCGCCAGGGCTAAAAGAAGCACCGTGCCAAAATACTGTGGCTCAGGAGTCGGCGAAACCAGTAAAAAAGTTATAATTGAAATCATAATGCCGGTAAAAATCGGTAGCCCAACCACGGCCAGAACCACCGCGATCATAATTACTACCGCAGCCACAGGGTACAATTCAGGCAATTTTATTAGATAAAAAACGCCAGAAAGAATATTGGGGTAAAAAGTAGTGTATAAATTTCTTTCTCCGAGATTAAGGTTAAATAATATGGTACTTTTGATGACATTTGAGAGCCCGAAGGGCACCATCAGGCTTAAAGCTACTGCTATAGAAACCAATCCTTCAGAGAAAACCTGAAAGAAATTCTTCCAGCTTCGAAAGTCCAAACGTTGGAGATAATAAACAGCAGCTATAGGAATGAAAAGAAATTTGGTTAACAATCCGAGACCTATAACCACCGCCAACAAAAGCCTCTTGGGAGTCGAAGGAGTTCTTTCCTGAGCGAAAAGGAGGGCGACAAAAATAGCCAGCATCAGCATAGTCATAGCCGCCGTCGTCTTTATCTCAGAGAAAACAATCAGGGGCAGAAAAACCAGAAAATAGGGCTTCTTTATTTTCCTGAAGGTCAACACCATAATTAAAACAGCCAGGAATTGCAGGCTGATGAGCAACAGGCTTAAAGCCTGCATATTCCAGACCTTAAACACCCGGTAAAAAAACCAATAGGGATAAAGCTCCAGAGGAAAATAATTGAAATTCTGGTATACCACCTGTCCTGATTCATCCCGATGATAAATCCGTCCTGAAGTGTAAGGATTGCGGCCCTCTTCCAAGTCTTTAAATACAGTATTATAAGATTCTATTACTTCAGCTTCAGGGTTTATAGTGCTTAGTTGATAAAAAGCCAGAGCCAGCCCGGCAATAAGAATAACAATAATGATCCCTCTTTTGCTCAGCCATCCAGGGTCAGAGCTAAAGATCAGCCAGACTAATAACAGCTCGATAGTTAATTTTAAGACCAGGTCATACCGGTAGCCGTGAGCAATCGGTCTGGTTAGAAAAAGGACCAGAGCAAAAATTAGACAGGCCAGCAAAATGAAGAAAACGGTTTGGTTTAGGTTAGACTGTCTGGGATTAAAAAAGCTTTCTTTTTCTGGAGAGTTCATCTGCCTTTCCTGAGATAGCTGGGTCAGTTAGAGGTAGCCAACACCTAAAATATTTTTTTCACCTGGCTTGGCTGCATGGCCTGCTAAAAGCTGACCTTTTTATAAGTTGTAAGCCGGAGTTTCAATCTTATGCTGATTTCTGCCTTCCAACAGCCTTATTTCTGGTCCTTACTCAACGATTTCTGATATTTCTTCCGCCCAAGCGGCTGCCATTCGCCGTATGATTCTTCATGAAGACGACATTGACCTTCAGAAGTCCAGGTGAAACCATAATTGTAGCCAAACCATAAGTATTTATCACCTCCACCATTTTCGGTAGTTATGATGTAGCGAGCAGCCACATTGCCTATGCCAAGTGCCCGACCGCCGGGAGCATCTACATCACCTTTATTGGCATCAAAAGGAATCCAACCGTAAGGTGGGAGATAAATCTCATTCCAGCGATGAAAAACATCGTCATAGCTGGCATCATCTCCCCGAAGGCTGACTGTGCCCACATAGCGGGCAGGAACTCCTAAAGCCCGACAGAGAGCAATCAGAGAATAGGTATATTCAGAGCAGGAAGCTGTTCCCCGACGGAGGACAGTTGGGGCCGGATTCCAGCCACCAACCGGCTTTAGGTTATAGCTGAGATGATTGATCAGGTACTCATAGATTTTTCTGGCAATCCAGTAAGGATTCTTTTCGTCCCCGGCAATCTTTTTAGCCAGGTCCTGAATGAAAGGATCATTTAAGCAGTATTTATCGCCATCAACCAAGTATTTTTTCTTGATATCTTCGGGAATTTGGTCAAGAGTGCCAACCCTGTCGGGATAGATGAAATATTCCACCGCATAAACTTTGGCTTTAACCAGCCAGCCTGGCTGAACCGTATTACCTGCTTTAAGATTTTTATAGCCGAAATGAGCAATCTTCTGACCCCAGACATCGGTAATCATCTCAGTTGGTTTCTGCAGGAATTCTACCGGTCCCAGCAGTTTCTGATTATCGCGGTCTTCGGGAATCGGTAAGTAGATGTCAAGGCTGGTAACTGTACCTGGCCCATAATTTCGAAATTCCTTGACAAATCGAAGCTCGAGTTCCTTTTCATCCCACAGAGTCATTATGTCATCGTCAAATACCTTAATTTGATATATTTCATCATTTTCATAATCTACGTTCCACAGATCCTGACCATCAAAGGCCAGACCATAAGGAAACGGTCCATAGGAGCGAAGCGAAGACAGGCACCAACCAGAGGCCGGGTCAACCAGGAAAATCCGGTCCATAGCCCGGTCAGTAATCCAGAGATATTTTCCATCAAACTCCAGGCCAGCCGGCTCATTACCCGGTGAGGCAAATTGCTGGATCATCATTCCATCCACAGGCGAGCAGCGAATTATCGAGTTATTGCGGACATCGGTCATCCACAGGTCTTGACCATCCCAGGCTAAATCTCGCGGTTGGTTGCTGTTTGATTCCAGAGCTTTCAGGATAGCTCCGGTTTCCGGGTCAAGGCAATAAACCAATCTTTCAGCTGCATCCACGTGCCAGAGATTTTGGCCATCCCAAGCCAGACCCTCAGGATGATAACCCGGAGAATCAAAAGACTTAACAACCTTACCTGTAGCCGGGTCAATCTTGAAGATTTTATCCAGCCGGCTGTCAGCCAGCCAGAGATACTGCCCGTCAAAGGCCAATCCAGTAGGAAGTGGACCAGGTGTTTTAATGACCTTGACCACCTGACCAACCTTTGCCTGGGCCAGTGGCACAAACAGGATTATGATTGCCAGAGCCAGACACACTTTTTTCATTTTCTTCCTCCTACCTAAAAAGGGACACAAAATTGCGTCTTTTTTTAGGATATCACGGTTCTATTTTACTTAAAAGCATTTTAACCTCTGTTATTCATAATATGACCACCAATGAAGATTTTCATCTCGATTGAATTAAAAATCAAGGCTTGGTAAAATCAGCCAGAAAGGCCGATGCTCAGAACTTCTCAAAGAAATTACTACCTGGTTTTTTTGATCTTTCTGACTTTCTTCGTCATTTCTCTTCTAACCAACATAATTGGTCCGCTCATCCCGGAAATCATCCAGAGTTTTAATTTAAGCCTGGCCCTAGCCGGGTTCTTGCCTTTTGCTTTTTTTATAGCTTATGGGGTGATGTCGATTCCCGCGGGCTTTCTCGTCGAGAAGTACCGCGAAAAAAAAGTTATGACAACTGCTTTCATTCTGGCTTTAGCTGGAGCTCTCCTCTTTGCTCTGTTTCCGAATTATTCAATCGCCACCATGTCGCTTTTTTTGATTGGCCTCGGTATGGCCATGCTCCAGGTGGCCATTAACCCTCTGCTCCGGGTATCTGGAGGAGAAGAGCACTTTGCCTTCAATTCAGTCATGGCCCAATTGATTTTTGGGGCGGCTTCCTTCCTGAGTCCTCTCCTCTATTCCTACCTGGTAACTAACCTCCCGCTGGCCGAAAAGCAAAACCTGTGGCTCAAAAGTTTGCGCCAGCTCGTTCCAGCTCATCTCCCCTGGGTATCCCTTTATTGGGTTTTTGCGGCCATTGCCCTGCTGATGTTCTTAATTATTTTTTCTTCCCGCTTTCCAAAAGTCGAATTAACAGAAGAAGAAAAGGCCGGCACCTGGGCTATTTATAAAATTCTTTTGAAAAAAAGGGCCGTCCTTCTCTATTTCTTTGGCATTATGGCCTATGTCGGCACTGAACAGGGCCTGGCTAACTGGATATCTCAATTTCTTAAAACCTACCATGGATTAGACCCCCAGACAGCCGGAGCCCAGGCGGTCTCTTATTTCTGGGGACTGATGACCGTGGGCTGCTTGATGGGGCTGGTTCTCCTCAAGCTCCTGGACAGCAAAAAGGTCCTGGTGATTTTTTCCATTTTAGCCATCATCTTGCTCAGCCTGGCCCTTTTTGGTCCTGGAGAACTTGCCAGGTGGGCCTTCCCATTGCTGGGTTTTTCAGCCTCGGTGATGTGGTCAATTATCTTTTCCCTGGCTCTCAATTCAGTTGAAGCTCATCAAGGGGCCTTTTCTGGACTTCTCTGCACCGGCATAGTTGGCGGAGCCCTGGTGCCTCTGCTTATCGGCTGGCTTGGTGACCATCTTGGCCTTCGCCAGGCGATGTTTGTCCTTTATCTAACCCTGGCTTATATTCTAAGCATAGGCTTTTGGGCCAGGCCGCTCATCAGCAACGAAACCATCTGGATGAAAAGAAAAAAGAAACTGGCAGCCAGTCAACAATTAAAAGCTGACCAGTTATAGCTGCTAAAAAAATCAGGAGGTTCAGGTGGCTCTAATTGGCGTCGACCTTGGCGGTACTAATGCCCGGGCCGGCCTGGTTGCCAAGGACCGGCTGGAGAAAATTGCCGTCCGAAAAATACGGAGCCAGGCCCGGGCTGAAGAAGTTCTCTCCGACCTTAAAGCCGTAATTAAGGCCGTTTTCAGCCCGGAAGTCCAGGGTCTCGGTGTTGGTATTCCCAGCCTAGTTGATTTGGAGACCGGCATTATCTATGACGTTCAGAACATCCCAGCCTGGAAAGAAGTCCCTCTCAAAAAAGTTCTTGAAGAAGAGTATAAAATTCCAGTTTATGTGAATAACGATGCCAATTGTTTTGCCGTGGGTGAAAAATATTTTGGTCTGGGCCAGGACTACGAAAATTTGGTTGGGCTTATCATTGGCACTGGTCTGGGAGCCGGTCTGATTATCAATGGTTACCTCTATTCGGGCCGTAGCTGCGGAGCCGGAGAATTCGGTATGCTTCCTTATCTTGATTCCAATTTTGAACGTTATGCCTCTGGACAATTCTTCCGGAAATCTTACGGAAAATCCGGAAAAGAATTTTTTGAGCTGGCCAGAGCCGGAGACCAAGCAGCAAAAAAAATTTTTCAAGAATTTGGCCAGCATTTAGGTGAGGCCATAAAAGCCATTATGCATGCGGTTGACCCGGAAGCAATAATCCTGGGAGGTTCAGTCAGCCAGGCTTTTGATTTTTTTAAGGATTCTATGTTTGAGAATATTTCCACTTTTGCTTACTCCATCGCCCTGAAGAGAATCGCCATAAAAGTTTCTACCACTGAGAATATAGCCATCCTTGGCGCGGCCGCCCTTTTCTTAGACAGTCTGAAAAAATAGCTTAATTATCACACTAATTTCCAGGCCAGATAGCTTGGTAGCCAGGCCCAAAATCCCAGAAATACCCAGCAGAATTCAGTTTATTATCAGCCTGTTCTGAAAATTTTTCAGAGCTATATCCAGCAGCCTGGCAGAATCTTCTCCCTGGGCTGTTAGCAAGAATAAATCCAGTCCGTTGATTATGGCAACGGCCGATTTTCCAGCCGAAACCATGGCTGGCCTTTTCTTGCCCCAGAGATTCAAATAAGTTATTTTCCCTCCTTTGACTTCCTTTTTAAGCGAGTTAATTAGCTGTTTTTCCGGATCTTTAACCGGAAGCCAACCATCTTGCAGTAGCTTGATTATTTGTCCCTCAGGTCCTGTAAGGGTCAGCAGGGTTTTATCCGGCCAGACTTTATTTAGGTCAGAAAAAGAAAAGCCCTTCGGAGCCTTTAGCTCTATTTGAAGCCCGGGGTTCCAGTAAAGGCCCCCTTTTACTTCATAAAGCGGCTGGCCCTCCTCGACTTTAATACTCTGGCCGTTGAGGTTGAATTCCAGAATCTCAATTTCCAGATAACCAAAAACCTTCTGAGCCGCCACCAGGCTTTCTCCCGGGCCTTCTTCTAAACTGCTCCAGGCTATGGCCAGCCGAGCTGGGTCGGCCACATCGGGAGACGGGATAGCAGCATCAAGAGGAACCCAACGGCCTTTTACCCAGGCTTCTACCCAGGCATGGCCTCCCCAAACTCCGTTGACATAAACCAGTCCCATTAAATAGCGTGAGGGGATGTCGGCTGCCCGCAATAGAGAAGCCAGCAAGGAGGCATAGCCAGCGCAGGTTCCCCTCTTGTCTCTTATGATCTCAGAGGCTGGAGCAAAGACAATCCCCAGGTCAAAGGTCATATTTTGAAAAACCCAGTCACGTAGCTGCAAAGCTTTTTTAAGAGCATCCGTCTCAGAACCGTTAACCTGCTTAGCTACTTTCTGGATCTCTGGGTCATTACAATCAAGATAGGCATTGGCTTTAAGGTAAAGTTCTTTTTCCTCAGCCGAAAGCTGGCCTTTAGTCTCAGCTTCTATCTTTACCCTGTTTAATTCAACTATTAGAGTATCATCTGACATGGCAACCACCCGCTGATAATCATTCTGAATTTCTGGCCAGCCGATGTTGGGGTTTTTATGCTTTAACCTGACCACCAGTTTTTCCAGACCTCTGGCTTGGGGCAGGCGAACATTAGATTTTATCAGACTGGACTGAAAGTGTTCCTGGCTGAGCATGGTTAATTCCAATCCAGAGAGAGCTTCCTTTTCATCTGACAGTAGAGTTATCATTTCACCGAAAGGTGAAGATTGGATAGATTTAATCTCGTTCCCTTCTAAATCAGTCCAGACCTGCCTGGTATCACCCTGGCCTAAGAATTTTTCTTCAATTTTTCGAGCCTTTATTATTTCTCCTCGATACTCTAAATCTTCCTCCCCGACCAGAATTCTCTCGCCTGAAACCACTTGAGACAATTCAACCAGAAGAGTCTGGTATTCAACCTTATCTCCCTCATTTTTCAGATAGTTAGAGCCTAACTGAGCGATCCCTACGGGTCCCAGCAATTGACCGCTATAGGTTAGATCACGACTGAAAGTCCGGTCTCCCACAGTTGTCTTCAGACTAACCTTATCTTTTTCAATCTCGGCTTCAATGATGATCGGCTGGGCAGAGAGTAGTTGCTCAGAAAGAACCTTTTTTAAGAGACCTTCTTCAGTTTCCAGATATTCTGAGTTTACGACCATCTCAATTTTTTTTCCTAAGCGGTTAAAAAATATTTTAGACTCGGCTCTGGTCTTAAAATACCACCGGCCATCCTGCTTGATTCTCTCTCCAGTCTCTTTTATGTAACCAATCTTATCCTGGCCAAGATAGATGCTGTACCAGGAGACTTCCTTTTCTAACTGCTCGGCGCTGGCCAAACGGACAAAGGCTGGAGATAGAATCAGAGCTGAGCAGATCAGCCACATCAGCCAGAAAGCTGAAAAAGTCTTTATTTTATTCTCTTTGGCCAAAAGCTTTTTTGCTTTCATTCAAACTCCTTTTTATCATTTTCCATAATTTTAGCTCAAAAGTTACTGTTTATCTAACCCGTCTTGTTAATCAGCACCGTTCACCAAGCTGAAGCTATCTCAAAATTACCAATTATCGTTGATAAGAAAATCGTCCCAAATCCCGACGTTCTTATCAAGGTTAATTGAAATTCTCGAGACAGGTTCAGTTATATGAATAAAACAGACTAATCAAAATCAATACAATACTTTTACAAACGACTTTACTTATGATAAAAAGATAGACAAAATTTGTAGATGACAATTTCTATAAGGAGAAGACAGTGAACAGCGATAGCCTGACTCCCAGAGGAAATTGGGGCTCTAAAGTTGCCTTTATTTTCGCCGCCTCCGGCTCAGCAATAGGATTGGGAAGTATCTGGCGTTTTCCGATTATGGTTGGCTTAAACGGAGGAGCTGTCTTTGTGTTTGCCTATATTTTGGCTGTAATTTTAATAGGATTCCCCTTGATGCTGACTGAGCTGACCATCGGACGACATACTCAAAAGAACCCCGTAGGTGCTTTTAAGGCCCTAAAACCCGGCACCCCCTGGAAGCTGGTGGGCTATATGGGGGTCTTTACTGGAGTTTGCATACTTTCTTATTATTCTGTCATAGCCGCCTGGGCTGCCGGTTATCTCTACAAAACTTTATTTGGAGCCTTCCGGGGAGAAATTACTTGGGCTGTTTCAGATCAGATCTTTTCTTCTTTTGCCGCTAATCCCCTGGAGGTTTTGCTTTGCTTTTTTGTGGTTATAGCTTTAACTACCTTTGTTATCTCCAGAGGTGTCAAAGGGGGAATCGAGCGCTGGTCAAAAATTCTTATGCCGATGCTTTTTGCCCTAATTATTATCATGGCTATCCGAGCTCTAACCCTTAAAGGGGCTGGCCCGGGAATCTCTTTCTATCTAAAACCTGACCCGACTAAGATAACCCCTAAATTGTTTTTCTATGCAGTCGGTCAAGCTTTTTTCTCTCTCAGCCTGGGCATGGGCACGATGATAACTTATGGAAGTTATATTTCTAAAAAAGATAATCTGTCTTCCTCGGCCGGGTGGGTCTGCTTTTCAACCACCCTGGTAGCTTTTCTAGCTGGCATTATTATCTTCCCCACCCTTTTTGCTACTCCTGGAATTAATCCTCAGGAAGTTCAGGCCAGCACAGGTCTGATGTTTCAGGTTTTTCCTTTAATCATATCCAAACTGCCTGGAGGATACCTCTTTGGGGTTTTATTCTTCATTTTGCTTTTAGTAGCCGCTCTAACTTCAACTATTTCTCTACTCGAAGTTCCTACTGCTTTTCTAATAGATGAGCATAACTGGAGGAGGGGAAAAGCAGCGGTGGTCATTGGGACTGCGGCTTTTCTGCTGGGCATACCTTCGGCTCTTTCTAACGGGGCTTCCCCTTTTCTGACCAGGATTGGCTTGATGATGAAAATGGATCTCGTCTTTGGCAATATCATGCTGGCGGTAGGAGGCTTGTTTATAACTATTTTTGTGGCTTATGCCTGGGGCATACCCCAAGCCTTAAAAGAAATTGCTCAGGGCAATCGTTCTTTCAAAGTTAAACCCCTTTGGGTTTTCAGTATGAAATATCTGGCTCCCTTAGCCATTATAGCGATTCTAATTTTCACCATTATTCTGGCTTAAGTAGGGCTGGACCAGAAGGTTTTTTTATCAGCAATAAGATACCCTGAACTTAGCTCCTGCTGGGCATATTGGCCCGGGCCTCTGGATTTTTTTATATCCTGTGGTAAAATAACCAGGCGGAGAGTCAGAGCTCCTGGCTGGACGACAATATTCATAGCTCACCATTAAGGGCTTAATAATCCATTTTTATTTTATGAGGTATGGTTTTATATGAAGACAACGCTGAACAGGATGCGGAATATAGGGATAAGTGCCCATATTGATTCGGGGAAGACTACTCTCACTGAGCGCATTCTTTATTACTGCAAAAAAATCCATCGGATTCATGAAGTCAAAAGCAAAGAAGGTGGGGGAGCTACCATGGACTACATGGAGCTCGAGCATGAACGGGGCATTACCATAACTTCAGCTACCACTAATGTTAGCTGGAATAACCATTCCATCAATATCATTGATACTCCAGGGCATGTCGATTTTACCATTGAGGTCGAGCGCTCCCTTCGAGTGCTGGATGGAGCCATCTTAGTCCTGTGTTCTGTTGGTGGAGTTCAGTCGCAGACTCTGACGGTAGACAAACAGCTTAAAAGATACCGAGTGCCCACCATAGCCTTCATTAACAAACTTGACCGGACCGGAGCCAATCCTTTTAAAGTTCAACAGCAGATTAACGAAAAGCTGGCTCGCCGAGCGGCTCTGCTGCAAATTCCAATTGGCCTTGAAGATAAATTCCAGGGCCTGGTAGATCTCATTAAGATGAAAGCCTATTATTTCGATGGCCCTAACGGAGAAATTATCCAGGAAGAGGAAATTCCACCTCAGCTGGAGGATGATGCCTGGAAGTACCGCGAAGAACTGCTGGATACTATCTCGCTTTTTTCAGACGAACTAACTGAAGCTATCCTTGAAGGTCGGGTTAGCGAGGCTCTTCTCCTGAAAGCTATCAGACAGGGAACTATCAGCCGGGAATTTACTCCAATTTTAATGGGTTCGGCCTACCGGAATAAGGGCATCCAGCTACTGCTCGAGGCAGTAGTTAACTATCTACCCGATCCCTCTGAGGTGGAAAATAAAGCTCTTGACCTTGACCGGGAAGAACAACCAGTTGTTCTCAAAGCTGATTCAGCTTTACCTTGTGTTGCCTATGCCTTCAAACTGGAAGAAGGACCTTATGGCCAGTTAACCCACCTCAGGATATATCAGGGTAGTCTGAAGAAGGGTGATGAGTTGTTCAATACCAGATCCAGACAGAAATTCAAAGTGGGAAGGGTGGTCAGGATGCATGCCGACCACATGGAGGACATCGAAGGGGCTGAGGCCGGCGATATCGTAGCCTTGTTTGGAGTTGATTGTGCCTCTGGAGACACTATTTGTTCGCCTGAACTCAACTACGCCTTGACTTCTATTTATGTTCCGGAGCCAGTAATTTCTCTGGCTATCGAACCGGCCGATAAACTCTCAGCCGATCGGTTGGCCAAAGCTCTGGCCCGGTTTACTAAGGAAGACCCAACTTTTAGAATGTACTTAGATCCTGAATCCAGGCAGACCATAATTCAGGGAATGGGCGAGCTTCATTTGGACGTCTATGTGGAAAGAATGAGGCGGGAGTATCAGGTAGAAGTCTTGACTGGTCCACCGCAGGTAGCTTATCGGGAAACTATCACCACCAGGGCTGATTTCGATTATACTCATAAAAAGCAGACCGGAGGAGCCGGACAGTTTGCCCGGGTTATCGGCTATATCGAGCCTTTCGAAGGCAGCTACGAATTTGTCAATCAGGTCAAAGGCGGCCATATCCCCAGAGAGTTTATCCCTTCTTGTGATAAAGGCTTTCAGGCCAGGCTGAAAAAGGGCGTTTTGATCGGCAGTCCAGTAATCGGTGTCCGCGTGGTCCTGACTGATGGCCAGTTTCATCCGGTAGATTCTTCTGATATCGCTTTCCAGGCAGCCGCTCAGGGTGCTTTTAAGGAAGCCTACCAAAAAACTAAACCTAAGATTCTCGAGCCGATAATGCGGGTGGTGGTAGAAACTCCTTCTGAATTTTCCGGACAGGTCTTCAGCAGTCTGAATCAACGTCGGGGGATCATCATCAGTTCAATAGAAGATGGAACCAGTTCCAGGATAGAGGCCGAGGTTCCCCTCAGGGAAATGTTTGGTTATTCAACAGTTCTAAGGTCGATGACTCAGGGAAGGGCTGAGTTTACCATGGAATTTCTGAAGTATGGACAACTGCCGGCCTTTCTGGCTGAACAGTTGTTAGACCAGCACAGAAAAAAACTTGAGGCCGAAGAAAAAAGATAGTCAGATTGAGGAGAGATAAGATGGTAAGAAAGATTCTTTCAGCCAGAGGCCCGATAAAGGTATTGGAAAAGAATATCACTGGCGGCCTGGGAGCAGGTAACTTGACAGTTCTGGCTTCAAGAAAAGGCGTAGGTAAAACTGCTTGCCTGGTGCAGATTGCTTTAGATCGCCTGTTTGAAGACAAGCCAGTTATCCATGTTTCATACGCCAGCCGAGTTGATTATATAATCAGTTGGTATGAAGAAATCTTTAAAAAACTGGTTGGTAAAGAAAACCTATCGGCTGAAATGATAGTTCATGATCAGATAATTCGTAACCGGGTTATTATGAATTTCCGTCAGGAAGGAATGAAAACCAGTCAGGTCTTAAAAAGTATCGAAGCTCTAATCGGCCCTGGTAACTTTCAGGCCAAAACTATCATAGTAGATGGCTTCAATTTTTATTTGCCCGGCTTCGAAGACCTGTCCCTTTTTAAGCAGTTTGCTGCTGACAACCAGTTAGAAATTTGGTTCAGTTGCTCCCTCAAAGGTGAAGAGCCCCTCTTTGATGACCAGGGGCTGCCCAAGGTTTTAGAAAGCTATCTCGGCTCGATTGATGTAATCATTACTCTGGAACCAGACGATAGCCGGGTCAGGCTAACCCTGGTCAAGGATCACGACCAGGTTCTAAGCAAGAAGCTGAGGCTGGAGCTCGATCCTCAAACTCTGCTCCTGAGCCCTGTCTGATTTTGGCCTAATCCTGATTTTGTTTTCTTGACTGTATTCTAAGTCAGGGATAAGATAAGGCCGAAGTCTAAGATTCAGATCCTCTGGTGGTTATCTCAGTCTTCAAGAGCCTACTAAAAATAATCTTGGGCTATCTGTGAGAAAAAGACCGGGAGGTTATTAGATGATAAAAAAATTTGTTCTACCTATGATTGGCCTTTTTCTTATGAGTACTGTCATGCAGGCCTCATTCAAGAAAGAAGACATTCAGGTTCACCAGTTAGACAATGGTCTAAAAATTATTTTCTATGAAGATCACACCATTCCTAGTATCTCTTACTACACATTTTTCAGAGTCGGCTCGAGAAATGAAAGACCCGGACTCACTGGCATTTCCCACTTTATCGAGCACATGATGTTCAACGGAACCCAGAAATTTGGCCCTGGAGAATTCGACCGCTTAATGGAGTTTTATGGCGGCTCCAATAATGCCTACACCAGCGATGACCTGACTGCCTACACCGACTGGTTCCCTCCTCAGGCTCTGGAAAAGATGGTAGAACTGGAAGCTGACCGAATGCAGAGCTTGATATTTGATCCCGAAGTTTTTGAATCAGAGAGAGGGGTAGTTGCTTCTGAGAGAAGAATGGGAGTAGAAAATAACAATGAAGCTCTCCTGTATGAAAATGTCAGAGCCACAGCCATCATGGCTCATCCCTATCACTGGGATGTCATCGGCTGGATGAGTGATATCTTGAGCTGGCGCCGGGAAGAAGTAATCCAGTATTACCGGACCTATTATGCCCCGAATAACGCGGTGGTAGTGGTGGCCGGAGATTTTGACCCGGGGAAAACCTTAGAGCTGATTAAGAAATATTACTCAGATATTCCATCTCAGACCCCACCCTCTCCGGTTTCCACCATTGAGCCTCCTCAGATGGGCAGAAAAGAAGTAGTCATCAAAAAGCAAGCCCAGAGTCCATCCTTTCAAGTTGTTTACCATGCACCAAACTGCCGGGCCGCCGATTTTCTGGCTCTATCCATTTTGGAAAAACCTTTAATTCAGGGCGAAAGCAGCCGTCTTTATCGAAGGCTGGTTCGCCAGGAGCAGTTAGCCATCTCGGTCTTCGGTGGAATAAGCGAAACTATTGACCCTCAACTTTTCTTTATTTCAGTTCAGCCTAGACCTGAGGCTGATTTAACTAAAATAGAAAAGATCATAGATGAAGAGCTCAACCGGGTTGTTGAGCAGGGTATAACTGACCAGGAATATCAAAAAGCCCTAAACATCATTAGAAGTAATTTTTATTCCAGCCTCCAGACCAACTCAGGTAAGGCTAACCAGCTGGGTTCAAACGAACTCTTATATGGCAGCTACGAAAATTTATTTACCATGGTTGAACAATATTCCCAGGTCAAAAGAGAGGACATCCCTGGAATAGCCAAAAAATATTTCAATGAACTTAATAAAACCGTCGGCAAACTTATCCCGCAAGGAGGTAACCAATGACCAGGAATCTAACCATCATCTCTATATTGCTGCTTATCCTTCCACTGGCCACTATGGCTTCGGTCAAACTGCCCCAGCCAGAAAAATTCGTTCTGGATAATGGTTTAACTGTCTATTTCCTTCAAAATTCCGAACTTCCGCTGGTCAGTTTTCGGGTGCTGATTCCTGGAGCCGGCAGTGCTTTTGAGCCTCAAGGTTTTGATGGCCTGGCCAATTTGACAGCCACTCTTCTTCTCCGCGGGACAAAAACCCTGAGCGCCGAGGAAATAGCTGAATCTTTAGATTTTATGGGGGCCAGATTTAGAATCAGTGATGCTGAGGAATACTCAACAGTCTATGGAGAATGTCTTTCTGAACACCTGCCCAAGCTTTTCCAGATTGCAGCTGATTGTCTCATTTCTCCGGCTTTTAAAGAAGATGAATATCAAAAAGAATTATCCAGAAAGATTGATGGCCTGAAAGCTATAAAAGATAATCCGGGCCGGGCTCTTCAGCTATATTTCAGAAAAGCCTATTTTGGAGAGCACCCTCTCGGCCAGCTGTCAACCGGGACTGATTCTTCTCTAAAGAAAATGTCCTTAAGAGAAGTTAAGAAGTTTTTCTCCGCCCGTTATCGGCCAGATACAGCCATCATGGCTGTAGTTGGAGATATAGGCCGAGAGAAACTCCTGGGGCTGCTAAATCAGTCAATCGGGCAGTGGCCAAAACCATCTTCCCCCCCACTACCGGTGACCATCCCGCCTCTTCCGGCTCCTAAGGGGAAAAAATTAATCCTGGTGGATAAGCCCGATGCTACTCAGAGCTATTTCGCCCTTGGAGCTTCGGGGTTTGCCGTGGACGACAAAATTGCCGCCAAGGCCAGTCTGATGAATACCCTTTGGGGCGGAAGATTTACTTCCTGGCTGAACACTGAACTCAGGATAAAAAGAGGCCTGACCTATGGGGCTAGCTCCAGTTTTCAATCATGGAAAGCCGGGGGTATTTTTATGGCTTCATCCTATACCAGAAACGATAAAATCAGTGAAATGCTGGATATTACCTTTGACCTGCTACAAACAGCTAAAGAAAAAGGCTTTAGTGATGAAGAAGTTGAAAGCGGTAAGAATTATCTTCTGGGCCAATTTCCCAGAACTCTGGAGACCAACGCCAGTAAGGCCAGTGCTTATCTGCGAATCGTCTATTATGGCCTGGGCTTTGATTATTACGATAAATATCTAACCGAAATTAGCAGCACCCGGGCCGAAGAGCTTAAAGCCTGTGCCAAGCTTCTACCAGCCAAAGATTTTGTTTTGGTAGTTGTTGGTAAAGGCGATGACATCAGAACCCTGTTAAGTAAATATGGAAAGTTTCAGGAAAAGAAAATTACCGATCCTGATTTTGGTCTTTAAATAATTCCAGATTCGAATCTGTTGTAATTTAGCTCTTAAGCTGGATTATTCACCAAAATCAAGGGCAATAGACTTCTACTTAAACAGGTTCAAAAAAACTGTGATTATCAGGGCATTGGTAAAATCAATGAAAAAGGCCCCGACAATTGGCACCACTAAAAAAGCTCTGGGGGCCCGGCCATAGCGCTCAACTAAGGCTTTCATATTGGCCATGGCATTAGCCGTAGTTCCCAGGGCAAAACCACAGAAGCCAGCGCTCATAACGGCGGCCTCATAATCTTTTCCCATCAGCCTGAAAACCACCTGAGCCACCAGGGCCACCATAGCTACCTGAGCCGCCAGAATTACCAGCATCGGTAAAAACAACCCAGCCAGTTCCCAGAGTTCAAGAGTCATAAGGGCAATTACCAGAAACAGATTCAGGGCAACATGCCCCAGGTCATCTATGACTTTTTGGTCCAGATTCAGCAGCCCTGTCACGTCGTCAAGGTTTCTGATGATGGCGGCAACTAACATGGCTCCTATATAAGCCGGCAGGGTAATACCAAGGCTGACAAACCATTGGCTGATCCAGGAGCCGACCCACATAGCAACAAGGATGATAACTACACTTTTAAGCAAATCGAAGGCCTTCTGTTCGTCATCCTCAGCCGAGGCTTCCCTCTTCTTGGTCAACAGCTCTTCTACTACTCCTTCGGCTTCAATTTCCGGCACTTTAAGCTCTTTAGCCCTTATTTTCTTAAGCTTTTTTTTCTCAACCAGAAATGTTCCTACTGGGCCACCAATAAGACCCCCAGAAATTATCCCGAAGATAGCCGCAGCTACTGCCACTGTGGTAGCGGCTGAAACTCCTGCCTGTTCAAAGACCGGTCCAAAAGCCAAAGCTGTGGCCGGGCCACCAGTTTGGGTAGCTGAGCCACAGATAACCCCCATAAGAGGATCGAGCCCGAGAGGCAAGGCCAGAATCAGCCCCAGAAGATTCTGGCAAATCACAATAAAGGTAGCCGCCAGGAAGAAAATCAGAACCTGCGGTCCTCCGACTTTGAGCAACGACAGGCTGGCCGCAAAGCCGATGGTCGTAAAGAAAGCAATCATTAAGGGGTCACGCAGAGTGATATCAAACTGAATCGGAGTAATCTGAAATTGATGAAAGACCAGAACAATCAGCGAAACCAACAAACCCCCGATAACCGGAGCCGGGATGTTTAACCGGTCCAGTGGTTTTATCCAGCGTCGGAGCCCATAGCCTAAAAAGAGAATTATTCCGGCAAAGGCTACCGTCTGAATCAAATCCAGCTTCAGCAAAACTTCTCCTTTTTCTTTTCCATTTTCTTAGCCTTCAGGTTTAACATTTTTCACCTTATTACTCAACCTCTTTTTCAGTCCCCGACTTAATTTATCATCACCTGCTTCATAAATTATCCGGTCTTAAGGATGCTGTCCATTTAGCAAATGGTGAGATTTATGCTCAGCTAAAATCTTATAAGTTGTCCTCAATCTTATAGCTGATATAGATGAAAAAAGCTCAGGCCCGGGACTTCTTTTTCTTGCCCCTCATGGCCAGCAGGCGCTGGCGGGTGTAAGGAATCAGGCCGCCGGCCTCAATGATGGCCTGCCTGGCAGCAGGTAAAGGTTCAACTGTAAATTCTTGACCGGAGGTTTTGTTAATCACTTTATCAGGCCGAATCTCCAGCTCGTCTCCTTCTTCAGCCTCTATCTGCGGACAAACCACTAGTCGCAGCCCTAAATTAATGGCATTTTGCATAAAAATTCTGGCAAAATTTCTGGCCACAACGATTAAATCATAGCCTTTGAGGCAAGAGGCAGCCTGTTCTCGGGAGGAACCACAACCAAAATTTTTTCCGGCCACCACCACACTTCCAGGTGGAATTTCTCTGTTCTTTAACTTCTCATTGAATTCAGGATAATCGGCAAAAGCATACTGCGGAGTTTCCGACGGCAGGACCGTAGCCATAAACCTTCCCGGATAAATAATATCAGTCGAAATGTCGTCTCCAAGTTTAAGAACAACCCTGGCCATGTTATTTGCCTCCTTTTCTGGGATCAGTGAGGTAGCCGGTCAGAGCAGAGGCGGCCGCTACCGCCGGCGAACACAAATAGACCTCAGCTTTAGGATTGCCCATTCGCCCCTTAAAATTGCGGTTGGTGGTAGAAAGAGCCACCTCACCATCGCCTAAGGCTCCTTGGTGAACTCCAAGGCAACAGCCGCATCCGGGATTCATCACCACCGCCCCAGCTTTGACCAGATCGGCTAAATAACCAAGCTGGAGAGCCTGCTGATAAATTCGGAAAGAGGCTGGAAAGACCAGCATCCTGAGGCCGCGGGCAATCTTTTTTCCTTTAAGGATTTTAGCTGCTACGGCCAGGTCATCCAGCCGTCCATTGGTGCAAGAGCCGATAACAATCTGGTCAACTTTTACCCGGCCCACTTTTCTAACTGGCATGACATTATCTACCGTATGAGGACAGGCAACCATAGGTTCTATTTTTGAAACCTCAATTTCAATTACCTGCCAATATTCAGCCCCTGGGTCTGGCCCGAAAACCTCGACTTTTCCCTTAACTCTGGCTTCTTCTTTTAGATAACGCAGCGTTTCCTTATCAGGTGGAACAATGCCTGAAGTGGCTCCAGCTTCAACTGACATGTTACAAACTGTCAGCCGGCCAGAAGTTGACATTTTCTCAATGGCTGGTCCGTGATATTCCAGCACCTTGAAATTAGCTCCTTCAGCCGTAATTTTTCCGATAAGGAATAGGATAAAATCTTTGGGAAGAACATACGGGGAGAATTTTCCAGTGGCCACCACCTTGATGGTTTCTGGGACTTCGACATTCAGGACTCGGCCCAAAGCCCAGACCGAGGCCATTTCGGTGGCTCCGATACCGAAACTAAAAGCCCCCAGGGCTCCGTGAGACGTAGTATGGCTATCGGTGCCGACGACCACTTTTCCTGGTAAAACATAGCCACTTTCTGGCAGAATCTGGTGGCAGATACCGCCCTCATCCCCTCGGATATCATGAAATTTTTTTATCTTCTGAGCAGCAACAAATTCCCTAATTTTTTTCTGGTTAGTAGCCGTCTTGGAGCTTTCGGCCGGAACTCGGTGGTCGAGGATCAGGGCAATTTTGTCTGGATCCCAGACCTTCGGCTTAAGGCCAGTATCTTTAAATATTTCTAAAAATTGGTTTATAACCAGAGCCCCATTCTCATGGGACATAGCTAAACTGACCTCAGGTTCCAGTACCTGGCCAGCCTTAACTGATTTCTGGCCCGTAGCTCTGGCCAGAATTTTTTCCACCATGGTCATGCCCATAGGTTATCCTCCTTATTTTTCAGGCTTATTTATATTTATTTTCTAGTCGGTCTTGCGGCAGATATTTCTCTTCGAGCTTGCGGTAATCTTTGAGTCCTACGAAGGTGGTATACTCTTCAAAAGTAGTAATCCAGTGGGTTTCGCCAGGCAAAATTCCTGAGGCTGAATTTTTCAGGGCGGTGAAAAATTCGGTCAAAGCCTTGTGCATAACCATAATCGAAGCAACTGGAATGGAGACTCGGCCTACTCCCATTTTAGCCAGTTCTGTTACAGGTATAAGTTCGGTTTTAACTCCGGTAACACCATCCATCAGATTGACCGACAAAGGCCCTTTAATTTCCTTTACAGCTCTTTCAATATCAATCTTGCTTTTGATACCATCAATAAAAACCAGGTCAGCTCCGGCCTCGAGGTACAGATTACAGCGCCGAATTGCCTCCTCCAGGCCGGCCACAGCGAAAACATCTGTTCGAGCATTAATTATAAAATCAGGGTCCAGTCTGTTCCTGATCTCAGCACAAGCTTTAATCTTGCCCACCATCTCTTCGGCCGGAATAACTTCCTTGCCGGCCATATGGCCGCAGCGCTTGGGGAAAACCTGGTCTTCTATGTTCATTCCGGCTGCTCCAATGGTAATAACTCTTTCAGTCACCCAGGCAGCATTGATGGCATTTCCTCCTCCGGTATCCACATCGGCCATTACCGGAATGTTGACCGCCTGAACTATATTCCAGGTCAAATCCAGAATATCTTTCATCTGAACCAGGCCGACATCGGGCTTGGCCAGAAAAGAGCCGGCCAGCCCGAAGCCTGAAACCTGAATGGCCTCAAACCCGCAATTTTCAATAATTTTAGCGCTCAGGGCATCATGACAACCTGGAGCTACCAGAGCCCGGCGTTCCATTATAGCTTTTCTCAGGATAGTGGTTTTTTTCATATATTTCTCCTTTGCTTGGCTAAATTTTAGCTTAATATTTAAAATTCAATAAACCTAATCTGACCAGCCAAATAAATGATTCTGACCAGCCTGGTTGTTTTCGACCAGCTATAAACTGCTCTCCTCCAGTCTTTTTAAGCCTGATAGGAAACTTCCCGGGGCTTTCTTTTCTACCAGGACATTTCCTAAAAAGATTTATTATAGACAGCCTTTCTTATTTTACAAGATATTCCTGATGTCCAGCCTTTTAAGCCGATTATAATAGAGCATAATTTTTATGGCTTCTCTGACTTCCCGGCTGGAAATTTTGGACTGGCCCTTTTCCCGGTTGACAAATTTTATTGGAACTTCTTCAATAACCGCGCCGGTTTTCTGGATAAAATACAGGATTTCCAGATTAGCCGCATAGCCTCGGGCTTTAAGTCTGTCCAGAGGAACTTTCTCCAAACACTCCGCCCGATAGGCTCTGAAAGCGCCGGTGGTATCCTTGGCTTTAAGCCCCATCAGCAACCTACTTAAAAAGTTAGCGGCCCAGCTATTAATCTTTCTTAAGATCGTCCAGCCTTCTGTTTTTCCACCCTCAACATATCTGGAACCAATTACCAACCCGGCTCTCTGAAGCCGTCTGATCATTTCCGGGATGGCCGACGGCGGATGAGAAAAATCAGCATCCATGGTCAGAAGTCGGGTAAAACCCCTTTTGAGCCCCCACTTAAAACCAGCCCGATGAGCTGTCCCCAGACCCAGTTTACCAGCACGGTGAAGTACTGAGACCAGCTCGGGGTTTTCTTGGCTGAGACGATCAGCTATCTGGCCAGTCCCGTCTGGAGAATTATCGTCAACTATTAGCACCTTAAAATCCAGACTCAGAGCCATTATTTCCCTGACTAGACTCTCTAAGTTGTCGGCTTCATTATAGGTTGGGACAATAACCAGGTTTCTTTCTCTCATGGGTCTATTTTATCAAATCTCCCACAACCCCGGCACCAGGCTTTTTTTAATTAAGATCTTGGGTTATACTTGGTTTTTAATTTAAGGCTATTTTTACCCGTTGGAGGAAACTATGTCAGAAAATCGTTCCGAGTTGATACTCAAAATGTTTGAGGAAAGTAAGGCTTTACTCCAGGGTCATTTCAAGCTAACCTCTGGTAAACACTCCGAATACTACTTTGAAAAAATCAGGCTTATAGAAAGGCCGGTTCTCTTGGAAAAAATTATTGACCTGCTGGTCGAAGAAATTAAAAAAGATGCTCCCGAATTTGATTATGTGGTTTCGCCTGCCTATGGGGGCATTGCCATCGGTTTTCTGGCCGCCTTAAAGCTTAAAAAATTTTTCGCCTTTACCCAAAGGGTTGAAGAAAAAATGACTGTCCGCTCCGGTTTCTCCGGCCTCACCAATTCCAAGGCGATTATTGTGGAAGATGTCTTGACTACCGGGGGCTCAGTCCGAGAGGTCTTAGAATGTCTGAAGCAGAAAGAGGTGACTGTAGCTAAAATCTATTGCTTGGTGGACAGAAGCGGGGGTCAGGTTCTTATAGAAGGCAATCCAGTAAGAAGCTTACTATCATTAAAGGTTGAAGCTTTTGAGCCTGAGTTCTGCCCTCTCTGCCAGCAAGGCCGGCCCCTGGTCAAGCCAGGAGCTTCAGACAGAAAATGAAGGTAATTCTGGCTTCTGAGTCTCCCCGGAGAACCAAACTACTTAAAAAGATTTTTAAGCGTTTTTCAGTTATCCCCAGCGGCCTGGACGAAAATCAATTTCCAAAAGAAGACCCGGTTAACTATGCCTTAAAAGTAGCTGAAACCAAGGCTCGAGAAGTGGCCGAAAGAAATCCTGAAGCTCTGGTAATTGCTGCTGATACGGTGGTTGCTGTAGATGGATTGATTCTCGGAAAGCCCAAAGACAGAGACCAGGCCAAAAAAATGCTCCAGAGCCTCTCGGGTAAAACTCATCAGGTGATTACGGCCGTGGCCGTCTGCCAAAAGCAGGAAGAAAAAGTTAAAATCCTCAGTGATTGTGAAACCAGCCTGGTTACCTTCAAGCCTTTAACCGAAAAGGAGATGGACTCTTATTTAGACCAAAGCACCTACCAGGACAAAGCTGGGGCTTATGCCGTTCAGGAAATCAAATCTTCATTTTTAGAAAAGCTTGAGGGCGACTATTATAACGTAGTTGGTCTGCCGATTAGACGGCTGCGCCAGGTGCTGTCCAGTTTTTTAGAAAGAAAAACTGAAGTTGAGATTACCGATTTCCTATTTCCAGAGGGTTTGGGCTTGGGCCAGAGTCAGAATCACACCTTTCAGGTACCCGGGACTTATCCCGGCGACCTGGTAGAAATATCTTACCAGCTTTCTGAGAAGCAGCCCCTTCGAGCCAAGGTTTTTTCTATAATCAATCCTTCCCCCCTGCGAGAACCGCCGGTTTGCCCTCATTTCGGTCAGTGTGGCGGCTGCAGTTTTCAGGATTTAAGGTACTCTGAACAGCTTCGTCAAAAAGGTCAGTATTTACTCCAGGTTATTGAGGAATATTTTCCTTCAGAGTCCCGTTACCTGGAAATTGATGATGTTGGGCCTTCTCCTTCCCGTTTTTTCTATCGTAATAAAATGGAATTCTCTTTCGGTCAATCAGGAAACGAACTTTACCTCGGCTTAAAGCAAAAGACCAAGGCCTCTTTTAGCCGCCAGGATAAAACCATCGTCCGTCTGGACGAATGTCATCTCTGCACTCCTTTAGCAGAAAAAATATTTTCTTTTTTCCCTGAGCTTTGCAGAAAGACTAAACTTCGAGCTTTTGACTTAAAAACCAAGCAGGGCTTTTTCCGCCATCTGGTCATAAGAGAAGGTAAAAAAACCGGGGATCTGATGCTCCTCCTGGTTACTACCAGCCAGGCTGAGCTCGAGACCAGAAGCTTTACAGATCAACTGCTTCAAGCCCTGCCTGAGCTTAAGAGCTTCTGGTGGGTGGAGAACAACCGCCTGGCCGATGTGGTCTCTTTCGAGAAGTCTCACCACCTATACGGCCAAGAAGCCATTGAAGAAGAACTGCTTGACCTTCGTTTCAAAATCTATCCAGCCTCTTTTTTCCAGACCAATCCCTTAGCCGCCGAACTCGTTTACCACAAAATTGTTGAAGAAGCCAGAAGACTAAGAACCCAGTCAGCTCTCGGCCTTTACTGTGGCTCGGGAGCCATAGAGATCTGTCTATCAAAAATCGCTGCTGAGGTAGTCGGGGTTGACTGGGATAAAGCCAATATCAAGACGGCCAATGAAAATGCCAAAATTAACAACCTCAGGAATGTTAGCTTTTGGGAAAACCGAGTGGAGGAAGTCTTGCCTGAAATCTATCGGGGCAGTTATGATCTGTTGATTGTTGACCCGCCTCGAGCTGGAATTAGCCCTAAGGGAATTAAACAAATAATTTCCCTTAAAATTCCTAATATTATCTACGTGTCCTGTAACCCTAAATCTCTGGCCAGAGACCTTAAAATTCTAACTGACAGCGGCTACCAGATTAGCCGACTGACTCCAGTAGACTTCTTTCCCCATACTGCCCATCTCGAAGTAGTAGCCTTTTTGTGCCGTTAGACTTACCGCCTCCGGAAGATATAATCTGAGCAGGCAAAAGATTAGCTTTTCAGCCTGTTTTCTTTTAAAATTATCTCAGCCTTATGATAAAAGCCATTCCAGAAGATTTTGTAGTCGAGGAAATTGCCGAGCTTCCTCTGACCAAAACAGGAGAGTTCCGAGTCTATCAGCTAACCAAAAAAAATTGGACTACCCCAGATTTAAGGCGCTTCCTGGCTAAGTTGCTGTCCATCTCTCCCAAGGCGATAGCCTATGGCGGGAAAAAGGATAAGCATGGCCTGACCACCCAATACATCACCATTCGCCATCAGCGCGATTTCACTCTGGAAGAAAAGAATTTTTCTCTTCGCTCGATAGGTTTTATGCGAAAGTCAATGAGTCCGGCCCTTATCCAGGGAAATAAATTCTGCATTACCATCCGCAATCTTAAAGAGGTAGAATCCGTTTTAGCTAATCTGGAAGAGGTTAAGGTCTATGGTTTTCCTAATTTTTTTGATGACCAGCGTTTCCGGGGGACTGACCTTAGCCTGGGTTTTTTTGCTGACCGGGTCCTGCGTGGTCATTATAATGGGGCCCTCCAGATCTTCCTTCAGTCCCAGAATATCAATCGGGCCGATAAAAAGGCCCGGGAAAGAGTGGCCGAGATTATCGCCAGCTGGCGAGATTGGGAAAAATGCTTAGAGCTGGCTCAAGGCCTGACCGAGAAGAGAATCTTTCACACCTTACTTCTCAGGCCGGATGATTTCTTAGGAGCCCTGGAAAAAATTCCCAGAGAAGAAATCTCGATGGCTTATGCGGCTTTTGGCTCACATCTGTGGAATGAGCTGCTGCGCAAACTTTTGACAGAAAAAATAGCCGGGCTCAAAGAGTACCAGGCTGAATCAGGAAGTTTCTATTTCTGGAAAAGTCTTGAAGAACCAGTTTTTGATTATTTAAAGAATCTCAAATTACCCACCCCGGCCGCTAAGATGCATTTTCCCGATGAGCTTTCCAGAAATCTCTACCTGAGAGTCCTTGAAGAAAATAATCTTACCTTCAGTTCATTCCGAACCAGAGCCTTGAGCCGGGTTTTTTTCAGGTCTTTCCAGAGGAAAGTCCTGATATATCCAGAAAACCTGGAAATAGTTGACAAGCGGGCTGACGAGCTCCACTCGAAGAAAAAGGCTTTAGTATTGTCTTTTACCTTGCCACGGGGAGCTTTTGCTACTATGCTAATAAAAAGAATTCTTCTTCCGGAAGAACCACAGGCCATTAAAGCCTGATAACAAAAAATAGGTCAGAAGTCATGAAGACTACGGTCATAATTCTCGGCGGAGGCCGGGGAACCCGGCTGGGTTTAGCCTTCCCTAAGCAATTTGCTCCGCTCCAGAACCGACCCCTTTTCGATTATTCGGTAGAAAAATTTATCACCCTTAAAGTTGACCGGATAATTGCCGTCCTAATCAATGGCTATCATAATTATTACCAACCTCACCCGGCTATTTTCAAGATCGCTCCGGCTGGCCAGACCAGACAGGAATCCGTCCTGAGCGGCTTAAGGTCTTGCCCCCAGGAAACTGACCTGGTTATTATTCACGATTCGGCCCGGCCCTTTTTCCCAATGAAAGCTGTCGCTAAGGGGTTGGAATCTCTAAAAAAAGATGACTATGACGGTCTGGCTCTGGCCATCCCAGCAACCGACAGTCTGGTTAAAGTTGAGGGACAGGAGATTATCTCCTTTCCTGAGCGCGGCAAAATCTACTTTACTCAGACTCCTCAGCTTTTCCAGTTTGATAAGATTCGTAGCGCTTATGAGAAGCTGAAAGGTCAAAGTTTTACAGATGATCTGTCGTTAGCCAAAACGGCCGGCCTGAGATGTGGTCTTCTGCCAGGAAGTCAGATGAATTTCAAGATTACTTCAGAATTTGATTGGTATTTAGCTCGACAACTTTTAGAATCTGGCCGGTGGCCGCTATGCTAAAATCTCGCTGAAGATTTCCTGGGCTTATCAGGACTTGGCATCGGCCTGGTTTAGTTTAAGAGCCAGCTGCCTTCTGGAATAACCGGCGAAATAGACCGCCTGGAGAAAAGTCCCGACGGCTACTGCCACCATAGTCTCTCTGGCCAGCCCGCAGACGATTAGAACAAAAGCCGCCGTGGCAAAAAAATCCCGACGAAAAACAAAAGCCACTTTGGATGCCAGACGGTCAAATGGCTTCTGAAATTCTGGATTGTTCCGGCTGGCTTCAATTTCCTTGACCACCGCCACTATATTATGACCTAAGCCGGTCTTCCTGGCATAAAATATCAAATGAAGATAAAAGACCAGCATTGATAGCAGGCTAAAGGCTCCAAGATAGAGCCAAAGATTCTGACCGGTTGTTCTGTAGAGACCCACTGGGAGGGCAGCAAAAAAAGAGACAAAAGTAACAGCATCGGCGGTAATATCAAAGGCCCCTCCTGATTTGCTCATCCTGTAGGTCAGCCTGGCGTTTTCTCCATCACAGCCATCAATGACTGAAGCCAGTTCAAAAAGAAAAGCTCCTAAAACCAGGAGCTGTCGGCCGTAAGCAACACAAAAGACACTTAAGACCCCGACAGTAAAAATCATCGCCGTCAGGGCTGAGGGAGAAATTCCGGTCTTTAAAATATATCTGGTCAAAAAAAGCGAAACCCTTCTGTTGATGACCCGGGCAATGAGGCCATCCTGGGGTTTCCGCCCAGTCTGCAAAAGCAATTTTTCGGCTCGCTTAAAGCTATTTCTGTCAATAACTTTTACCGCAAAACTATCTGATATAATCACCGGCGCAGGCTCCTCGTCGGCTTCAGCCGCAATTTCAGAACCTGTCTTCCCAGAGACGACGAGTTTTAAGACCGATTCTACCCTGCTCCCAGGCTTTACCGCCAGAAAACCTGGAATATGTTCCTGCTGGCCTTCTTTTCCTGAAATCTTTATGGTCACCAGTTCCTGGTCAATTGAAACCAGTTTTTCTTCCAGCCGCGATAAAAGATCCGGAGATAGAACCAGGTCATCATCCATTAGCAACAGGTAATCATCATCCAGAGAAGACTCTAAGGTTTGAATCGAACTTTCAGGGCCGAGAATTTTCAGCCGAATTTCCCTGTCTAATATCCGGCTATCGGACGAAAGCTCCATGAGGGTCTTTTTAGTCTGCTCCAGATCAGGATGGAACAGCCAAAATTCTTTAATCCCTGCTTGACTCCCATTAAGAATAATTCTCTTGAGCAAAGAAAGGCCAAGAAGTTTTTTCTGCCCTCTCTGGCTCAGGATGATAACCGCTTTTCTTAAAAGCATCTTAATTTACCTTTTAATTCCTTTTATTAATTTAACTTCCCTATTAACCTGCTTTATTGCCCTACACCCTCTAACCAGCTTCCGCCAGTTTTTAGAAAAGCCTCAGCTTTTCCCAGGGCATTTTCATCATCAACATCTATCCAGAACCTGTTGGCTACCTCCAGGGCCCGGGCCTGACCTCTGGCAGCCAGCCTCTTTACTCCGCCAGACAGACTGAAATTTTGAAACAGCCGCTGGCTTTCTTCCAGAGCCTGAAAAATAGCAGGGCTGCAATAGAAAATTCCCGTATCAAAAGCGTTATAATCAGTTAGTCCCTTACCAATGTCCACAATAAATCCATCCTGAATCCTGACCCTGGTGACATCTTCCAGATCAACATAAGGATGACTGTCAATTTTAGAATCGACGGCCAGAATTAATTGGCCGTTCTTCAGTTCAGCCTTTTTTAGTTCTATTAGAATCGACGGATCAAAAATATGGTCAGCCATCAGCAAAAAAAAAGGTTGGCCAAGAAAAGGTTGAGCTTTATAAACCGATAGTCCATTTTCCTTCTGCCATTCTTCATTCAAGACAAAGTTAAAGCTAATCTCTTCAGGATAAACCTGGTTTTTAAGATGATCTTCTACCTGATCACTTTGATATCCCGTAACCACTACTATATCTTTAATCCCGGCTCTAATCAGAGCTTTTACCACCCAGTCAATTAGAGGCTGCTGGGCGATAGGCAAAAGCGGCTTTGAGGGAAAAATATTAGACAACCTTTTACCCCGCCCTGCCGCTATGATTAAACCTTTCACTTAAAAACTCCTAACCGGGATTATCTGATTGATTCACTCTGATCTTCAGACCTTTAATTTTACGGTAAACAACTAAAATTGTCCATTGAAAAACCGCTTAGTAGCCAAACCAGGGGATAGAGCTCCACCACCTCCAGCCAAGCTCAGGTATACATTCAAAGTTCAGGCCATAAATTCCAGCAATACTGGCCTGCCACCCGCGATAGATCACCAGGCGAGTGGAACACCCCGGCAGTCTCTCGCAATGAGAGCTCTCTTACCATGACCTTGGTGATTTTAAGGTCACTATCGAGCTAATAATGCCAGTTAATATATTTACCCAGGTAAGATATCCCTAATTTCTATTTTTGAACTGATATTCTTTTGGAGGCTCTGCTCCCAAAAGGTGTTTGACAAAATAATCCCAGCGGCGTCTCATCATATAGGCTTCCCGGCCAAATCCATGCCCTCGGTTGGGAAACAAAATGAGGTCGAAATCCTTATTGGCAGCAATAAGTTCGTTTACTACCAGCAGGGTGTTGTACATGGGCACATTGGAATCCATAGTTCCGTGAGCTAAGAGCAGCTTGCCTTTCAGATTTTTTGCCTGGAGCTGATTGGCCTGGTTATCGTAATTAGTGGTGCCGTCGGGATAAACCTCAAGTAAACCTTGCCATTTTTCTCCCCAATCGTCTTCATAATTACGGTTGTCGTGATTTCCGGCACTGCTGACTGCTACTTTAAAGAAATCAGGATAACGCAGAATAGCTCCGGTAGAAGCAAATCCGCCGCCTGAATGGCCGTAAATTCCGGCCCGGTCGATATCAATCCAGGGGTACCTTTCAGCCAGTTGTTTCATAGCAGTTACCTGGTCAGGCAGACCATTATCGCCCAGATTACCGTAATAAGCCGCCTGAAATGATTTTGACCGCATAGGAGTTCCCATGGCATCTATAGCCACCACAATGAATCCCAGCTCAGCCAAAGCTTGGTTTTCACCATGTGAAGCCCGGAAACTGCGGCTGCCCACACTTCCTGTTTGTGGCCCAGGGTAGATGTAATTGATAATGGGATATTTTTTGTTAGGGTCGAAGTTGGTAGGCTTGAACATTAATCCATAAAGGTCGGTTTTCCCATCTCTTGCTTTTACAGTAAACGGCACCGGTGGCTTCCAGCCTTCCTCGATTAGAGAAGATATATCGGCTTTTTCCAGAGTTAAAATCTTCCGGCCGTCTAAATCACAAATCTCACTTATCGGAGGTTCCACCGGAGTTGACCTGCTGTGAACAAAGTATTGACCGGATGGGCTGAAAGTTATAGTGTGATTAGAAATCTCCGGAGTCAAAAGTTCTACCTCCGAGCCATCCATTCCTACCCGGTAGAGATACTGAAAATAGGGATCACCGTTTTCCCGGCCGCAGCCAGTAAAATAAATAACCCGCTCTTTCCGGTCTATCTTTAATACTTGAAGCACATTCCAGCTACCTTCGGTCAGGCGTCTCTTAAGCTGACCTGTGTTTAAGTCATAAAGATAAAGATGGCCCCAGTCGTCGCGCTGGGAAAACCAGAGGACTTCATTGGACTCAGGTAGGATATGCCAGTTAACCTGGTTGAATCCCGATTCAAAAAACGTATCCACCTTTTCTTCCAGAATATCTCTGACTTCTCCTGTTGCGGCCTCAGCTATCCGCAGGACTACCTGTTGGTGGTCGCGGGAGACCGAAGCAAAAGCAAATTGAGAGCAATCCGGGCTCCATTCTGCATCGGCCAGCTCTCCATTCCCTAAAGCGATATGATCGGTGATAGTAGAGCGATGCATGTCAGGCGGCATCTGGAGCCTGACAATCCGGGGACCATCAAGATGAATAATCACCCGGTGAATCTGAAAAATAGAATCATCTCCAGGAAGGGGATATTTCCAGGCCTCAAGTTTTGGGTGGCCAACATTGGTGGTTACCAGGTACATCTCGCCCACTTTTCTACCGTCATGCTGGAAAGTGGCAATTTTCTTTGAATCCGGTGACCACAGGAGCACTGGCCGCTCGCTTTTTATCCAGCCAGCGTTGTTGGTGGCATAACCAAAATCTTTAATACCATCTCTGGTAAGCTGAGTTTCTTCGCCAGAAGAAAGATCTCTTACCCAGAGATTGTAATCACGGATAAAAGCCCCCAGTTTGCCATCGGGAGAGACAAATATCTGGCGATCTAAATCTACTTTTTTCTCATTTTTAGTACAGAGGTTTTTCTTTAGATCATAGGTATATTGGACAGAATCTACCTTAAATGAAATTGAGGTGCGGTCGTCTGAAAACTCAATTGTCCGGAAAGGAAGCTGGAACGGCTCATACGACTCCCCCGAGGCTTGACTTAAAGCTTTGGCCAGCTGTTGATGATCGAAAGCTCTCTGCCTTTTTTTATTTTTCATGTCCACCAGGACAAATTCATATCCCTCCTGGATATTGTTCCGGTACCAGAAGCTGTCTTCATCAATCCAACTGGGCAGGACACTGCCGCCAAAAACCAGCGGTTCCGTGTACTGACTTAAATATTTTTCAGCCCGGGCGTAGTCCTCGACTGTCAGAATCTTCTTTCCAGTCTCGGCCGACAAGGTAAAATTTGAGATTAAAAACACCAGCAGCCCTAAAGCTGCCAGAAAAAAATTTTTCTTTGGTAGTTTCAAGTTTTTCCTCCTTCAAAACATTTTGCCAGCTTTGAACATACAATATCTTTAACCCAAAAACAATTACCTGGTGGAGCGTTTCTATTTCTGCAACCGAGAGCGTATATGAAGAAGAGAGTCCCTTGACCACCACTATAACCAGACTCAAAGAGATTTAAACCGCACTCTTGATCACTAATTTGACGAATCTATAAAACTAAAGCCAATTAGCCCGAGGGATAATAAATATTTTCTTGTTTTAAACTAAAAATTAAAGTATTTTTGTAAAGTCGGAAAGGTAATTAATAATTAATTGATATTAACTGATAAGGAAGGAAACCGCCATGAGAAAAACCTGTAAAAGGTGTTTGCCTTTCTTTCTCTTTATCTTATTTTTGGTGCTCTGCCCCGGCAGCTCTCTAACTGCTACTGAGATTAATTACGGGCTTAAAGGCGGGCTCAGCCTGGGGAAAGTCAACACCAGACCTGAATATTTGGTAGAAGGTTTTCCCTGGAAAACCAAAACAGGATTGGTTGGAGGAGCTTTCCTCAGCCTGGAAGTCGTGAAAGGCCTGGCCATTCAACCAGAGGTCCTCTTGGTGCAGAAAGGAGCCAGACTGTTAGATGAAGAATATGATTTTGAAGCCAGGTTTAGTTTTGATTATTTTGAAATCCCTGTTCTTTTGAAAATTGATTTGAACCTGCCAGACTCGGTTGTGGTTCCCTCCATTTTCTTCGGACCTTTTTTTGGCTTTAATAACCAAGCTAAGGTGACCCTAAAAGAAGCCTCTTTGGAAGAAACCGAAGATATCAAAGCAGATTTAGAAAAATCCGAATACGGCTTGACTTTTGGCTTGCTGCTGACCCAGAGATGGGGGCCAGGAAAGTTTCTGGTGGATATCCGCTACGACCTGGGATTAGCTAATATCTTAATCCCAGAATCAGGCTGGACAGATACCATGAAAACCAGAACCTGGCTCTTTATGATTGGCTATAGTTTCTAAAAACCCTGGCCCGCATCTTGATTTCAATCATCCCCCAATCAGTTCAATTTTACCTGCTTTATTCTCCCTTGCCAGTGGAAAATCAGGATCCCGATAGGGAAAATTGAGAAAAAGGAAATAAGAGACACGAACCGATTTAGGTGAAGCCTCACGGGCTAAACTCAATAACCTCCTGGTATTGTTGAAGGCGGAACCCCGCACCGACAGCCTATCAGAATTCTCCATTCATCCCTGAGCTTAAGCCCACAGCTTTCTGGTGCTTCGGAAAATCATATCGTGTCATGATTTTCCTCTCAATAATAATTGAGAATCTCGAAACATGTCCTTTTTTATGAATAATACCGGTTTTATAAATTTTGGCCATAGGTGTTGTTTTTTATAAGGGTTTCCTGTATTATGGGTAAAGTTTGGGTTATATTAACCTCCAATAATCTAATCCAAAAAAACTTAAAGTAAAGGAGTTCACGAGTGAAAAAACTAAGTAAAAAGTTGTCGGTGATGGTCATAACTCTATTACTAATTGGCCTGCTGGTTTCACCCAGTTTCTCAGCCATCAAGTTTGGAGTCAAGGGAGGGTTATCATTGGCCAATCTGTCTTTCGAGCCAGGTATCCCTGAAGTTGATTTTAAGAGCAAGGCTGGTTTTGTCGGAGGAGTTTCTATGAACATCGGCTTGAGCAGGATGTTCAGTCTGCAACCCGAAGTTCTTTACGTTCAAAAAGGCAGCAAATTCTCAGAGGGTATTAACGGAGATTCATACGAGGTTAAAATTAACTTTGATTACCTGGAAATTCCTCTGTTATTGAATTTATCTTTTCAGAAAGAGGGTTCTTCTTTTGCTCCTTCAATCTTTGCCGGACCTTACATTGGCTTGAACACCAGCGCTAAGGCCAAGGCAACCTATGGCGGTGAAACCTATACTGAGGATCTTAAAGACTATATAAAAGACACCGATTTTGGTTTGACTTTTGGAATTGGTTTGGGCAAGCAGCTTGGGGCCGGAAAACTTCTTCTGGATGTTCGTTATGATCTCGGACTTACCAATATTGTTGAAGACGCAGCTGAGGGAGAATCCGCTAAGACCAGAACCTGGCTCTTTATGATTGGCTATTCCTTCTAATTTTATAACTACGACCAGACTATGAGGGAAGGATAGTAATTATCCTTCCCTTTTTTTACTTCGCTTTTTTTATTTCATTTCTTCAGTCTTTTTCGACCCAAGCTCTCGCCTGTAACTTTGTAGTTTGACTCCCCTTAATTTTATTTATCCAACCTTATTTATACAGTTAACTATTTATTGTCAATTTATTCATCAGGTTTATAATAAGTCAGGAGGTAACTGGCTATGCTTTCATCAGAGATTATTGTTGGCGACCTGGAAAAAATCCGCAACCAGGCTCCCCTGGTTCATAACATTACCAACTATGTTGCCATGAACATCACCGCCAATGCTCTTTTATCGATAGGAGCCTCGCCCGTTATGGCTCATGCCCTGGATGAAGTGGAAGACATGGTAGCCCTGGCTTCAGCCCTGGTCATTAACATCGGAACCTTGAGCCAGCCCTGGGTTGAAGCCATGGATAAAGCCATCAAAGCTGCTGAGGAGAAAAGAATTCCGGTTATTCTGGACCCAGTAGGAGCCGGAGCTACAGCTTACCGAACAACTACGGCCAGGCGGCTGCTGGACTCAGGCCCGGTGGCTATAATCAGGGGAAACGCCTCAGAAATCAGGTCGCTGGTTGTGACAAATGCTAAAACCAAAGGGGTAGACAGCCTTGAGGGTCCTGAAGCTGCAATTGAAGCTGGTCAGCTACTTTCAACTAAATTCAACTGCGCAGTCAGTATCAGCGGGCCAATTGATATTATTATCAGAGGTGACGAAAATGTTAGCATAGCTAACGGTCATCCTTTGATGCCAAGGGTCACCGGGCTGGGATGTACCGCTTCAGCCCTAACCGGAGCCTTTGCGGCAGTTAATCCAGACTTTCTGGAAGCTGCAACCGGCGCCATGGCCGTGATGGGCATTTGCGGAGAGCTGGCCGCCGAGAAAGCCCAGGGACCAGCCAGTTTCGAGCTTCAGTTCTTAGACTGGCTTTATCTAATAGACCAGAAACAAATCACCGCCAGATTGAAAATTTCTATTCAAGATGCGGACAGGAGGGAATAGATGGCAGAGATGGGCGCTGACAGGAGAAGCTCCGGACAGCCAGTAACGAGCATGAAGAAAAAACAGACTCTTGATCTCAGCCTTTATCTAGTTACTGACCGCCGTTTAGCTCAAAATAGACCCCTTCAAGAATTAGTCAAGAGAGCAGTGTCTGGAGGAGTAACTGTGGTCCAGCTAAGAGAAAAGGATTGTTCATCCCGGGAGTTTTTAGAGCTGGCACTTGAAATCAAAAAGGTTTTAACGCCCGAAATTCCTCTGATTATAAATGACCGTCTCGACATAGCCCTGGCAGCTAAAGCCGACGGCCTTCACCTTGGCCAAACAGACCTTCCAGTAGAGGTGGCCAGAAAACTTCTCGGCCCCAGGGCAATAATTGGCCTTTCGGTGGAAACTTCAGAGCAGCTTACCCGAGCTCGGAATCTACCGGTTGATTATTTGGCTTTAAGTCCGGTTTTTTTGACTTCAACCAAGACCGATACTGCCCCCGCCTGGGGTCTGGAAGGAATAGCTGAAGCCAGAAAAATAACCAGTCAGCCTCTGGTAGCCATCGGTGGTCTGAACAAAACCAATGTCCCCGAGGTCATCAAGGCCGGAGCTGACGGAGTAGCTGTGGTTTCAGCCATCTGCGCCGCCGAGGATCCCGAAGAGGCCGCCAGAAATCTAAGAAGGCTGGTTGATGAAGCTCGAAAAATAAGAGAAATATAAAAATGAAGAACAAATCAAAGCTAAAAATCGCCGACCTGGGAGAATTTGGTTTTATTTCCTGGTTTTCTCCGGCTTTCACCAAAAACCTGCCCCCCCAGCTCACCGGTATCGGCGACGATTGCGCCGTAATTCCCTGGCGAGGAACAAAAAGGCTCTTAGTAACCACTGATTTGCTAATCGATGGAGTACATTTCTTAAAGGATAAAATTTTACCGGCCGATTTAGGCTATAAATCCTTAGCCGTCAACCTGAGTGATATTGCCGCCATGGGGGGAACTCCTCGCTGGGCTTTTCTATCAGCAGCCATCCCGCCCGAAACCGAGATGACCTGGTTAAAAGCCTTCTTCAGTGGCTGGCGTCATCTGAGCTCCAGGACGGAGGTTTACCTTCTCGGCGGAGATACCACCCGATCCCATAACAACCTGGTAATTAACGTAGTCGTCCTGGGGGAAGCCCAGGAGAAATTAATCAAATATCGCTCAGGAGCCAGACCCGGGGATCTCGTAGCTGTAACCGGTAACCTGGGGGATTCCGAAGGTGGGTTAAGGCTTATCTTACAGAATTCGAGGAAACACCAGTTGACTTCCCGAGAGAAATATCTTATCCGCCGCCATTACCTTCCCCGCCCCCAGCTTGAAGAAGGACAGTTCCTGGCCCACCAGCCTGAGGTCCGGGCCATGATGGATATCTCGGACGGTATCGACTCCGACCTCAGAAGAATAATGGAAAGTTCTGGGTGTGGAGTGAAAATCAATCTGGAAAACCTACCAGTCTCGCCGGCTCTTCGCCACTGCTGTCGGAAATATGGCTGGAATCTGGAAGAAGTGGCGGCGGCTGGAGGGGAGGATTATTGCTTGCTTCTCACCGTTAACCCGAAGAACTTTTCAACCTTAGCCGCCAGATTTTACCGCCGGTTTGGCCGTAGACTCCGAGCCATCGGGACAATAACTGCCAATAGAGGAAAATTAGTATATCTAAAAGAGAACCGCCTGGTTAAGCTCAAGAAAACCGGCTATGACCACTTCAGCCTGCGGTCTAAGCCTTGATTTAAAGACCGCAGAATAAAATATCTTCTCTTAATCTCTTAAAGGAATCTGCTTTGGACCTCTTATTGTCTTTTATTCAGGTTCCTTTTACTCATTTTCTAATAAAACAGACCAATATTAAGACAACTTTGTGCCCGAGTCTCCCCTAACGCCCCCTGAGGAACCGGTACATTACATATTTTAAAACCTCTGAAGCAATTTCTCCATGGGAATCAGCGAGATATTTAGGTATTCATTGGTTCCAATTCTCCCCTTGGCCTCCTTGAGAACCAGTCCCGTCGGCCCCTGCGCCGTCTTAGCTGGCGGGTCCTCCCTCCCCTGTGGAGTCCAATGGAGAAACTCGAACTTCTTCTTTGCTATCCGGCCCCGTGGGAAACCATTACTTTTATGTCTTGTCCCTGAGGTATCAACTTAGCCAGGTTGATTTCTAATTGGCGCCTAATACATCGGGGTATTAAATGGTATTTAGAGACCTGAGTTTCCCCTCAGGCCTCTTGGGGAACGAGAGTTGAGTGTTTCGTGTTATTTCCCGCGGGGTTTTCAGGGCAACTCATTTAGAGAGTTAAAATCAATAACCCTGGTTTTTTCCACAGTACCCGGCAAGGAGGCTATTCCTTTAATTTCCTTCCAGTGCTCTGTGCCCGGTTCACCGCAGCGGACGGTATAATTTCCGGCTCTGAAAACAACCGGCCGGAACTCTGTGCCCGAAATCCTCAGGCTGTAAACAATCTGACCAGTTCTCTCTTCAACCACCTGAACCACTGGATTTTCCAGGCCCTTTATTTTGAGGACCGGAAGGTAGGCTACCGGCTTCCGGCCTTCATTCTCCAATTGAGCAAAGGCCACCGGCCAGCCGGGATAAAGTTTCAATTCAGAGATCTCTGTATCCTCAGGACGTTTCAGGCTCTCAAAGGTTATCCGTCTGGTGGTTCTATCAAAAGTTACCAATCCAAAACCAGCCGGACCTTTATCGAAGGATAGCTGTTCTCCCTCCACCGGATTGGTTACAACTTGCAGGCTGAACCTGTTGCCGAAGGCATCTTCAAAGCTGCCTGTTGCCTGAGGTTCTTTTATGGCCGCCAGTCGGCCAGAGGGTTTTGGCATCCAGCGGACTGCCAGGCTGCTCACTATGGGTGGTGGGACAAAGGCCCAACTGGCTTCAGCTGATTTTTCCAGCCCGTATTGTAAGGCAGCCGTTGGGCCTCCTGAGCCAGCGATCTGAACAGCTAAGCCCTGGCGGATAATCCTCAAAGCCTCGTCTCGAGCTGATGGCGGCCAGCCACCTGAATTGAAGTCAGCTGCCGGTCGGTCATCAGGCGGATATTCTCCTTTTTTAATTGAGGCCAATTTCCACAGGGCTTCCTCTCCCCTCATCCCTTCTGGCAGAGTCAGCAACGAAACCCAGACTGATTGAGAAAGCACGGCCTTCATCCAGACATCTGAAGACCAGTCAGTTACCCACTCTTTAAGAAAGTCAAGCTGCTCCTGACCATGGAGCCAGGCCTCTTTCACCCGAGTCTTTTTTTTGAGGTCAAAATCCGGATTTAAGGCCCAGCCATTTCTTATCTGAGCTTCAGGAAGCAACGGAGCTGGGGCTGACCTGAAGGTCCGGTCATCAATTATCGCCAGGCTGAGACCAGCATACCTGACTTCACAGAAATAGGAATTAATTTTATCTTCAGTTGAGCGACTGCCCGGTCCAGGTGGTAGATGACAGGTCTGGGTTTTAAAAACCAGTTGGACAAATTCTTCAGGCATTAAGAATCCCCCACTATCCTGAGCCGCTATCCAATCAGAATCTGGAATCTCCTCTATCAGCCGGCCATTTTCACCCCAGAGTTTGGTCTGGAAAAAATCTCGGGCATCAGGAATGATTATTGCAGGTCTATCTTTAAGCAGGTCAGCAAAAGCCCAGCCAAAAAGCAGCCATTGCCTTAGATATTCCTGCTTAGCCTCCTTCAGGGTGAATCTTTCCCGAAAGAAAGACGCCGGCCGGCCGTAAACCTGGTTGCCGCCAAAAAAAACCAGGTCTGGATCCAGTTTTTTTACTGCCTTAACCAATCCTGAATGGGGGTAGCCAGCCTCCTGGTTTCCGCTCAGCACCGCCAGCCGCAGACGGTCACCGGTCAACAATTCTTTTCTTATCACCCCCATAGGAATCCGGCTGCTGGCTGTTTCCCGCTCGAGACCCTCGACCATCACCCGGAATTCTAAGTCTTCCTCATAGCTCCAGTCTGGAACCTCAAAACAGGCTATCCATGAATTAAGGTCCACCTCAGCCTCGGCCACTCTATACCAGTAATCATCTTCTCTTATATCCAAAAAAGCTCTGGCCTTCTCAACCAGGCAACCGGGAATCAGCTGAGCTGCTAGTCTCAAAGTTTTTTGGCTCAGGGTGTAAAGGGTAAAAGCCACCGGTCCCAGGGCTCTGTCTTCAAAACTCTGATAGAGGCTGCCTTCTATCCAGAGATCTTGAAACCAGCTCACTTCAGCCTCGGGTCTCGGCTTGACTTCAGGCAGGCTGGAGACCAGGGCCAGACCACCCGCAACCCGCTCAGCCGGCAGATTAAAATCTTTTAGTTCATCGAGAACTCTTCCGGTTTCAGTATCTCTGATAGTCACTTCAAGATTAAATCGGTTGGCAGAAGCTTCCAGAGCCAGCTTTAATTCCAGCCCCTTTCTCAGAGCCCTTTTGATAGTCTCCTGCTTTTCCCTTGAAGTAACACTCTCCAGTTCCCCGATAAATAGCAAGCCTTCAGAAGTCAAGCCAGCCTCCAGACCTTGAGCACTGAGGGCGGCTTCACGAAAATCGCCGCTTTTACTTTTGACTCCAAGTCTTAAGCCGAGATAGTTTCTGGCTCTGGGTCTTTCCGGTAGCTCTGGCACCGAGACTATCATGGTTACTTCAAGGTCGCCTGAACCTCCGGCTACTCCCCCGGTTAAAAGATAAAGATAGCGGTTAGAAGCTCCCACCAGGCACTCAATCCTTCCCCGGGAGAGACGCCAGTCCTCCAGACGGTGGGCATAGAAATCCGGTCCAATCCAGGGACGGTTTGTCTCCGGGGAAAAGTCCGGCCTTAATTGACCGGCCCGGGCTGATATAAAAATCATAAAGAGAAAGGCTAAAATAAAAATTAAACTACTAACTGTGGTCCGGCAAATGCTACCAGCTCTGGCCAATTTTTTTCTGGACAGACCTTCTCTCTTTATAATTGTGCTCAAACTCATCTTATTTTATTTTTTATCAGCTATTCTATTATCATATCAGATCGACGAGGCCAGGGAAATTAAGGCCCGCATCAGCTTATAGCCTTCCAGAAAATCCTTGGTGGTAAAGGTCAGGGTTCGGGGGCCAATTCGTTTTACTCCAGGAATCAGCGCTCCAGACTCGGTTTGCTGACTGGTGTGAAAATTTACTTCAAATTGGTAAGGAGGCTTAAGTTCATAGGGTTTAAGAGCCTTAAGTGACGAGACGGCCTTTTGGGCTCCTTCCCGCAGCTCAGCTAAGACTTTTTCCCTGGGGTAATTTCTGGCTGCCAGTCGGCCGACCGCTTCTTTAACCGGAACTGTGACCAGAGAATTTCCCAGAAGCTCCTTAGCTTGGCGACAGGTCTCAGTATCACCGGCCAGCATAACCACCGGCACTCCATAATACCCGGCCACCGCCGCATTAATCCCCAGCTCTGGCATTTCAATCCCGTTAATCTTGATAGAATAGATAGCCGCTCCCGAGATGGTATGGTCCAGAATAGCTGGAGCCGAACCCGCCCTGGCATGGTAACCAACAAAAACGCAAGCCCGATAACTGGAATCAATTCCCTCCATCATCGAGAGAGGCTTGGGCGAACCAGAAATTAACTGGGCTCTCGGGTCGAGCTCGCTGGCAATGATATTGCGCATACTCCCGTGAGAATCATTGACCACTACCTCAGTAGCTCCACCTTCAAAAAGACCTTTAACTACCGCGTTGGTATCTTCCACCATCCATCTTCTGGCAAGCTGATACTCGGGCGAACTGGCTGAACACTGGTTGCCATGGACCACTCCCCAAATACCTTCCATGTCCACTGAAACAAAAATTTTCAAGGGCTCTTCTGCAGTAGAGGCAGTGCTGACTTCAGCCTGGGCCACATCCATTAGTACCCAGGGAAGTAAGGCCCATAAAAAGATGATGACTGATGACCATCTCAGTTTTTTAGTCATTCTTTCCTCCTCCTAATAGCAATAATCAGCATTATTTCCTGACAACTGGCCTCTCTTGATAGCCAGGACCTTAGACAATCAGAGCCTGGCTAATTTTCTAAAACCAGTTTCGGCTGTTAACTTTTTCTGCACCCGGTTCCATTTTAAGAAAACAACAGCCATTATTCCAGAATTTTGAATAGCCGGTTCTAAACAGTTTAAGCACCTTGTCATATTATAAAACATTCTATGGACATTTTTGCTTATAAATTAGTTTTTAGTTGTCCTTTCCACAATCCCAGGGACCTAGTCTTTCCAGTCCCTAATCCAACCAAGTAAAATCATAGAAGAAGGCTCGGGGTGAGGTTTTGGCAGGCTAATTAGATGACTTATCTAAGGAGGCTTCATCAACTGAATTCAGGTGGCTATTTTGCCGGCTTCTGTTATAATTTTCGAGAAAAGAAAAAATTAGATAATGACTGGATTAGCCTTACTTTTAGCCCTGGTTTTTTCACCAGTGGCCGCCCTGTCGGCCTATCTAATCACCTATGGCGAATACAAAAAACACTTTCCTGAAGACCCCAAAAGAGCCAGAAAATTTGCTTTGAACTTCGCCCTAAGCACCATGATTTTTTTTGCTGTACTGATAATCCTGGCTGTTCTAATAATTGGCAGGATGATGCCTAAATGACGACTCCTCACAATAGCCTATTTCTGTCTATCATCATCCCGGCTTGCAATGAAGAAAAACGGATTGGTCTCAGTCTGAGAATAATCCTCAACTACCTGGATTCGAGAAGAATAGCCGCAGAAATCATAGTTGTCGATGATGGCAGCTCAGACCGGACCGCAGAAATAGCCAAAGAGATTCTGGCCCAATGGGCGGATTCTAAAGTCATTTCTTTTCCTAAAAACCGGGGCAAGGGGGCAGCGGTCAGAGAAGGGATGCTACAAGCCCGGGGAGAGTTGATACTGTTTACCGACTGCGACCTATCAACACCAATAGTAGAGCTGGAAAAATTTCTGCCCCTAATCCGAGAAGGTTACCAGATGGTGATTGCCTCCAGAGCCCTTCCGGACAGCCAGATAAAAAAAAGGCAGAGCTGGTTCCGGGAGCGCTCAGGCCAGGTGTTTAACCTGCTGGTGCGAGGGCTCCTCTTAAAAGGATATAAAGACACCCAGTGTGGCTTTAAGCTATTTCAAAAAGAAGCAGCTCGGGCTATTTTCAGCCGGTTGCAGACTGAGGGTTTCGCCTTTGATGTTGAGGCCCTGCTTCTGGCCGAGCAACTTGGCCTGAGGGTGGCCCAGCTGCCGGTCGTTTGGATAAACTCCCCCGAGTCCAAAGTTCATCTGGTCAAAGGCTCGTGTCAAATGCTCTTTGACCTCCTAAAATTAAGGCTTAAAAAAAAGAGGACATAAAATCAGGTCCCTGGTTTTTAGGCTTCTGCCTGTTTTTTCTGCCCTTCCTCGATTATCTCCTCCAGCAAACGGCAGGCGTCTTCTACAAAGCCAGAGCAGTATTTCTTAAAAAGGTTGTTCTCGTTTGCCAGAGCCAGTCCCTGGGGGGTTTTGAGACTGCAACCAATAAGATCACTGCAGTTGATCGAACCATGGAGTTCCGTAAATCTCTGACAGAATTTCTGAGCCAGGGTATAAGTCAGGTCCTTGGCGGCTTTATCATCAGCTCGGCTCCGGCCAAAATTCAGTCCGATTATCAGAAGAGCCCCGGTCACAGCTCCACACAGAAGCCCCATATGGGAAATCCCACCTCCTAAGACCTGGGAAAGCTTCAGGGCTTTTTCCTCTGAAATACCTTGCTCGACAGCATAAGGGGCAAACACTGCTTGGGAACAACTTAATCCTTCCTCAAAAAGTCTTTTGGCCTCTTCCGTTTTTTTAGACATTCTATCTCTCCTAATTATTATCTCTGCTATCCACTCTGACAGAAAATTAAAATTCAAAGCTGTCTCAAGATGAAAGCTTTTATCTTACTTTATTAGCATTCACTTGGTCAACCGGCCAGGTTGGCACCCGAATCTTCGAGGTGGACAAAGGGTTGACCTTTTAGTTTTCAGTATGTTAGTCTAAGTTTTATTCGCCCAGGTTGGCCGACATCATTGGCGAATAATCCAGGTTAGTGTCAGATAAATGGAGAAACTTATTATGAATCCAGAGCCAGGACCAAATCAAAATTATTATCATAATTATTCTAAAAAAACCTGGCCAGAGCAGAAAAGCACCGTCCGGTTATTTCTTGGATTGGTCCTGCCACTTTTGTTGGCCTTTCTTTTAGCCAGCACCACAGATTGCCATCAACCAAAACCCAGACCTGAAACCTGGGCCCAGCCTGTCCAGGTTGAAGGAGCCGAAAATCTTTATAAAGTTTCAGATCTTCTCTACCGCTGTGCTCAACCTACTGAACTCGGCTTCCAGGAGCTCGAAAGACTCGGGATAAAAACCATCATTAATTTGCGGAGTGAGCATTCAGACCAGGAGCTGCTGGCCGGAACCAACCTTAAATATATTGAAATTCCTTCTAAGGCCACTGAAGTTCAGGAAGGAGACCTGTTGCAATTCCTAAAAATAGTAACCAACCCTGATGATGGGCCTTATGCAGTTCACTGTCGTCACGGGGCTGACCGGACTGGATTGTTTGTGGCCGTTTATCGAATCGTCGTTCAGGGCTGGCCGAGAGAGGAGGCTATCCGGGAAATGCAGAAAGGCGGTTTCGGTTTTCATAATACCTACACCAATATCGTCAAGTACCTGCAGATCTTTGACCCAGAAAAATTCCGCCGGGCCTTACAGGAGCAACCTCAGCCCAGAAAAGACCTGCAGCCCGAAGCCGGAGGAGAGTGCCTTCGCAGCCAGCAGGCTGGCTGGTGGGCCGGAGTAGAAGTTTAGTGATGGGCAGTGGTGGGGACAACCCCGAAGTAAAATAATAAATCTAAAAAGATAGCCAAAAAAATAAAAAAGCCAGGTATCTTACCTTATTCCTGGCCCAAGGCCAGGAAGGACAGCTTAATACCTGGCTTCTGGTATTGCCTTAAGCTAATAACTTATTCTTATAGATAGACTTGGTTAATAGCGCCGGCCACCGGATGATCCGCGACCACGTCCGCCACCGAAACCACTGCGCGGCCTATCGGTCCGCGGCCTGGCTTCGTTAACGGTAGCAGCCCGGCCCTTCAGGCTTTTGCCATTCAAACCGTCGATAGCGGCCCGGGCTTCTTCCTGGTTAGGCATTTCCACGAAGCCGAAGCCTCGGGATTCTCCGGTGTAGCGATCCTTGATAATGGATGCACTGTTGACCGTACCGAAAGCTTCAAAAGCTTCTCTGAGCTCGCTCTCGGTCAGGTCTCTGGAAAGATTTCCAACGTAGATGTTCATACTCTACTCTCCTTAAAAATTTCCGTTATAAAGGAGAGGAGTATGACCGATAAGGGCCCGTGCCCTCTTCCTTTATAATCGAGCAGTCGTATTATAGCATATAAATAAAATAAATAAAGTGTAAAGCCTCTTAGACTAATTAGTATCCCCTTTTAGAAAGGAACGATTTGCTCTATAAGCCAAAAATGATTATTCTATATTAATGATGGCGTTGCTCAACAGCTATTCCTTTCTAAAGATCTTGTAATGCCGATTAAGGAGGGATTCATGGCTGTAAGAACGGTAAGAAAAAAAATCATTAACCACTACTGGCCATTGGCCGCCGACTTTATAGCCCTTTTCCTGGTAATCGCCATCATGGCCGGCTTCTGGTCGGAATCTCTGTTAGCTCAGATTGAGCCATCTCATCCCGCACTTGAGCAAGTCCGTCCTATAAGGGATGATGTCGGCTTTTGCTGGAACCCTGAGAGCATGAAAATTCTGGTTGATTATTTAGCCAGCCAGGAAAAAGAAACCTTTGACTCTCAGGGCCTGGTAGCAGGTATCTCTCCTCATGATGATTATCTTTATGCCGGCAGGCTTTATTACTCTCTATTCAGTATCATCCAGGCCAAAGAAGTGGTGATTTTCGGGGTTACTCATGGAGCAGTCCGCGATAGGATCAAAGGGCTGGATAGCCTGATCATTCTCGATGATTACCTGCAATGGACTGGAGTTTTAAAACCGGTAGATATTTCTCCTCTTAGAGAGTATCTTAAAGCTCGTCTCAACCCGGAGTATTACCTCGTTAACCGCTGGGCTCACCGGCTGGAACATTCTATTGAAGCTCTTATTCCTTTTCTTCAGTATTTCAATCCCGAGATAAAAATCACTCCTATCATGGTGGCTCCTATGCCCCTTGATAAGATGAAAAAGATTTCTGACGATCTGGCCGAAGCCATCGTATCTTATATGAAAGAAAACGGACTCAAAGCTGGCCAGGATATTTTCTTTCTAATTTCTGCTGACGGGAATCATTACGGCGAAGATTTTAACAACCTGGCTTTTGGTGAAGGGGAAGAAGCCTGGGAAAAAGCTCTGGCCTTTGACCGCAATATTATAGACAGTTATCTGACAGGTGAGGTGACCGAAAAAAAAGTGACTGGCCTTACTAAGGAGCTCTGGGGAAAAACTTATCTGGATTACAATAACTCTTACTGGTGCGGGAAATATTCGATACCTTTTGGCCTTCTAACGATAGATAAAGTAATTACCAGAGCCACCGGCAAAAAAATTAAAGGTCGACTATTCAAGTTTTCTGATACCTACAGCGAAGGAGTATTGCCCCTAACAAAAATCGGCCTGGGTATCACCGCTCCCTTTTCCCTGCGGCACTGGGTCAGTTTCTGCTCCCTCGGCTATTATATTTAAAAAAGGGGGACACACTATTGTGTCCCTGGTTTTTTTATCCCCTTTCTTTGGCTCCTTTTTTTCAGGCTTTACCCAGAACCATGGCCAGCAGAGCCATCCTGACATAAAGCCCATATTCCATCTGCCGAAAGTAGGCCGCTCGGGGATCTTTATCCACCTCCATGGCTATCTCGTTTACTCTGGGTAGTGGATGCATGATTATCATCCGCTCCTGAGCCATCTCCAGCGTTTTAGGGCTAATTACATAGGCATCTTTGACCTTCTCATAATCTTCCAGGTTGTCAAACCTTTCTCTCTGAACCCTGGTCACATAAAGAACATCGGTTTTGGGCAGAACCTCTTCTAAAGTCAGATACTCTTTCTGAGGCAACTTCTTTTCCCCTACCTCATCAATCACCTCCCGAGGCATCCTCAAGATCTCTGGTGAGACATAATTCAGTCTAATCTGATTAAACCGAGTGAGCAGCCGGGCTAAGGAATGGACAGTCCGCCCGTATTTCAGATCGCCCAGCATGGTGACTGTGAGATTATCTAAGCGGCCCAATTCTTCTCTTATGGTAAAGACATCGAGTAAAGCCTGAGTGGGATGCTCACCCACCCCGTCTCCAGCATTAATTACCGGTTTCCCAGCAAACTCAGCGGCCAGAGCTGACGAACCCACTTCGGGATGTCTTAAAACAATCACGTCTGCATAGGCCGCCAGGGTTCTTACCGTATCGGGCAGGCTTTCACCTTTGGCTACCGACGAATATCGCACTTCGCTGATCGGAATCACTGCTCCACCCAGCCTCTGCATAGCCGCCATGAATGAGGCGAAGGTCCTGGTAGATGGTTCGTAGAAGAGATTAGCCAAAATCTTGCCTTTCAGCAAATCAAAGGTTCCTATTCTCTCTACCATCACCCGCATTTCATGAGCTACACTGAAAATGTACTCAAGGTCATTCCTGGTAAATTGTCTGACTGATAATATATTCTTGCCGTACCAGGGGGCCGTTTGCTGGTCACCAAAAGGCAGGTATGGACTTTTTGGTTTGGTAGGCATACTTACTCCTTTATATCCTCACTGGATTTTATTTTTTCTTTAATATATTCATCCTGACTATCGCTGTCAATCTTAAGCTTTTTGGCGACCTGGACGTCAACTGGAGATGAGCCCACGACCTGGGTTATCTCATCAAGATAGTCCTCCACCAGCCACTACTCTTTCTTGATATTTTAAGAAGGAGTCAAAATGAGGCAGCAAGCCCGGAGTTTAATCTATCGGGTCAGAAACAACCAGGGCGCCGGGAAGAAAACAGGTCGACTTAGATTATTTATGAATATTACAGGTTGATAAATATTGACAATCAAAAAACCGGGGACACGATAGTGTGTCCCCCTTTTATAAATATGGCTGCCAGTCAGACCGAGAAAATTCCAGCTTAAAGCTTCGACCTGACCAGAAAATTTCTACCTGACCAGATTCTCTGTGGCGGCCCTGGCTATATCTTAAGGTCAGCAGGGCGGCTTTCTTAACAACCGAGAACTTACTAGCTATCTCTCCTTCCCCCAGCTCAGCCAATCCGACTTTTGAACTTCCTTTTTGAATCTGGCCGCTATCATTCGCCCAACCAACCCGGTCATCATCCCTGATCTCTTCGCCTTCTTTCAGCCACCCAAGGTCGGCCTTTCCAGCGGCTCTCAAAGTAGCTGCAGACTGACTCTTCAGCCTGACCACAGTTAGAGGCCCCTTTACCCCTTCTACCGCTGAAATAAGTATGATCACGTCTGATTCCTGAGCCTTCTCCTTTATCTTTTCATTTTCCTGTTGGTTACGTCCGATAATAATCAGCCCTTCTTCCTCAAAAAAGACCCGACCTGCCTTAATCAGTTCTATATCTTCAGACAAAAGCCGTCCACGCCATTGCTGCAAATTCTTTAGCTTAGCGGAAAAAGCCGGGTCTGTTAGCAGGCAGCCCCCGGCCGGGGAAAGAAACTCTTTGAGCCTATACTTCTCGGCCAGCTCTAACTGCCGCTTTCTGGACCGCCCGGAAATATCCAGCAGCTTCTCCCGCTCAATCAACCCCTTTTTTTCTGGCAGAGTTTCCGGCAATAATTTGGCCGACAGCGGTCTCAGCACCAGTCCTTTAATCCCGGAAAGTTTCTCAACAATCTGTAGAGCCTGCCGGTTCTGTGATTTTGGTCTTTCTCCGACCACCTCACCAGTGGCTACAAAATCGGCAGCATATTCTGACATCAACTGACCAGCTATCCTGACCATCTGGCCATGGCAATCTAGACAGGGATTCATATTCCGGCCATAGCCATACTTGGGATTCTCTACGATGGGAATCTGTTCCTGGCTGATATCGATCACCACTAAGGGCCAACCCTGTTCAGCAGCTGCCTTTTGAGCCTCTTCCGCTCCAAAAAACTGGCTGCAAAAGGTCAGGCAGACTACTTCCACTCTCTGCTCTTCGAGTAATTTCGCAGCCAAGAGGCTATCCAGCCCGCCAGAAAAAAGCACCAGAGCCCGAACCTGTCTTTTTTTCTTCTCAGGTTTTCTAACTTCTATTATTTTCATACAGTCTGATCTTTCACTCAATAGACATAGAAGTTAAATTTTCGCTATTTCTCGTATTTTTTTCTGCCGGCCGGCCCAGCTCACCAGTCTAAAAGTCAACGGGCAGCGCAGAAAAAAACTCAAAACCTTATTGCGTTTCCCGGGAATGATAATAACCTTTTTCCGGGCCAGGGCCCTCAGAGAAATTCTTACTACCCGGTCAGCCTTCATCCAGAGAAACCCCGGGATATTCTCCTTGTCAATTCCAGCCAGTTGATGAAATTCCGTGTGGGTAAAGCCCGGGCATAAGGCCTGAATTTTTATTCCTGTATCATAAAGTTCATTTTGAAGATTTTCGGAAAACATCACTAAAAAAGCTTTGGTTGAACTATACAGGCTTCCTGACAGAGGTGAAAATGCCGCCACTGAAGAGACATTAATTATCGCCCCGCGATTTCTTTTGAGCATGGCTCCCAGAGCTGCCCTGGTCAGGACAGTTGGAGCCACTACATGAACTCTTATCATCTGTTCGGCTTCGCCGCTGTCATCTCGAACAAAATCGTTCCGTCCGCCAAAACCGGCGTTGTTGATCAGAAGATCCAGGTCTTCGGTTGCTTTAATCTTCTCAGCCAGCCTATTTATGTTTTCTTCCAGGCTCAGGTCAGCCGGGAAAACCTCTACTTCAATTCCGTATTTGGCCTTTAGTTCTGAAGCCAACTTTTCCAGGCGATCTTCCCTCCTGGCTACCATAATCAGGTCGGCCCCACCCGCAGCCAGTTGCTTAGCATATTCCTCACCCAGGCCGGCTGAAGCTCCGGTTATTAAAGCTTTCCGATACAGAGCTGGCTTCACTGCTAACTCCCTTTTTCTTTCAGCTAATTTTTTCCTTATGTTACCAGATTTTTTGCTGAGCTGCATTATTCATACAAGTCCACATTACTTAAGAGTAGCCAGCATTGATGAAACGGAAAGTCGAGACATGATACGATCTTCTTAAACCGGTTTGTGTCCCTTATTTTCCGTGTGGCAACATAATCCACCTCTGCTATTAGAATAATCCATGTTAAATAGATTTATCATCAGGATCTCAAATCTGGATTCCTCTTATTTCTCAGAATCTTCCGGTCAGAAGAGGTTAATTCCTGTCAGCAAACAGCACTATCTTTTTTCTTCTGGCTCACTCCCAGCCTGGCCTTCTCCGAAAGCCTCCAAATTTAATAGGCCCCTCAACAGTTTTTCTTCTTGTAGTAGAAAAGGCCGGTTTCCGAATTAATCTCCTTTTTTGTTGCGGGCTATTGTTTCCTTCTCTGTGTCGTCTAGGTATCTAAGCTATGGATAGCTGATCAAAAACAGGGCTCCAGAGGGTTGCCCGATCATAGATTTAAGCCAGTATGCCCAGAAAATTTTCTGTACTCTGCAATTTCTCGTTTTTAATTAAAAGGGAAGAATTGTCTTTCGTTAACGTCTTAATTACATCAGGAGCAGAATAATTATATATTTAGAGGCGAAGAAACATGGCTGCCCCTTAGCCCTCATAACCGAATATGGGGCCGAGCATTCAGCTTGAGGAGATTAATGCCGGAAAGCATCTTAGATTATGTGATTCAATTGGACACAGAGAGCTCCCCTTGGCTGCTGCCCCGCAGGGAACCAGTCTTGCTAGTAACTCCTATTGTAGAGGATGATAGGTTTACCCTGTGCTACAAAGGCTTTAGAATAACCTCCTGCACTCCCCTCAAGGATCGCCTTTTTAGAGATGCTTCTTTAATGCGGAAAGCTCTGGATTATCTTTACTTGATTCAGTTAAAATAAATCTTATTTCTTTCACCAAGCCTATAGGAGGTTTAAATGAAAAAGCGATTGTCACCGCTCCTAACAGCGGTAATGCTGCTGGCAATTTTCTCCTACTCTCTGGCTCAGATGCCCCAACAACAGCAGATGAAACCAGAAGAGGTGAAAAGGGCCCTCAGCCTGGTCCAGAAAACCGACCCGGTCCCAGAAAAATTCAAAACAGGGTTCGAGTCGATAACTCCTCGGGATGTCCTGTCAATGCTCAATTATCTGGCCTCTGACTGGATGGAAGGACGGGACACTGGAAGCCGTGGTTATGCTATAGCCGCCGATTATGTAGCTTCCCTTTTTAAGATGTGGGGAGTCAGACCAGGCGGTGACCCGCCCCGGTCAGCAATCAGCATCACCCGGGCTATGGCTGGGGACACTTCGGCCCAGGCCCCAACATTAGAACGCAGCTATTTCCAGGAATTCACCCTTAAAGAAACATCTGACACCAGGACCAACCTGAAAGTGGAAGTTTCCAGGGGCTCTATGAGCAAAGCCCGGACCTTTGAAAGCGGAGTCGATTTTATGAGCAGCCTGAGTTCGGCTGAAGATATCAGCGGGGCGGTAGCTTTTGCCGGGTATGGGATTAAAGAGCCTTCAATCGGCTGGGATGAGCTTAAGGGTCTTAACCTAAAAGATAAAATTGTCCTGGTATTGAGCGAGGCTCCTGGAAAAGATGACCCTGATTCTCCTTTTAATAAGAATAAAGAACTTAAAGAAAAATATTTCCCCAGGGCTCAAGACCTCCGGATGATGATTGCCAGGCGAGGTCAGAGACCTTTTAACAAGCTGGAAGAAATCTACAAGCAGCAGCCAGCAGCCGTCCTGGTCGTCTCAAACTCCGGCAACGATGCTGATGTTTATAATATGCTGACGGCTATGGAGGCTCGGCAGATTGATGATTCCAGACCGATCATAAAAAGGCCCAGAGCAAGAATGAGCCTCCCCGGTGGTGACGGCCGAATGGACAGAGTGATGGGGAGAAATTATGCTCCAACAATCAACATCACCAGAGAAATGGCCAACTTGATTCTGGAAAATACGGGTCAGACTATCGATGACCTTAAGAAAGCCATTGAAAGTACTTACAAGCCAGCCTCAAGGGAGCTGCCGGGGGTAAGAGTTAGTATTGAATCCACCGCTAAAACTAATTTGGTTCGGACGATGAATGTTATTGGTTATATCGAAGGTTCTGACCCCAAACTAAAGGACGAATATTTTGTGGTTGGAGCCCATTTTGACCATCTCGGCCGGTGGGAAGATTATATTTTCAACGGCTCAGATGACAACGCTTCTGGTTCAGTCGGAGTTATGGCCATAGCCAGAGCTATCGCCATGAATCCGGTAAAGCCCAAGAGATCGGTGGTCTTCTGCCTGTGGACAGGTGAAGAAAAAGGCCTGCTGGGTAGCCGTTATTATGTGCAGAATCCGACTTTTCCTATCGAGAAAACTGTAGGTTACCTTAATTATGATATGATTAGCCGGCCTTTCGACCAGCAGACTATTGGCCGCTACGCCAGAATGCTTAAGGTTGAGGGTGTCGAAGACTTAATCGAGCAAATCAGACCAGGCTATTTTGTTACTGTTAATGCCACCAAGGATTCAGGTTTCTACGAGCTCCAGCAGGAGATGAACAAATATGTCGGGCTTGACCTGTTTATCAGAGAACCCGAGCTTGGTGAAGGCAGTGGCGGTTCTGACCATTCCTCATTTGCCGCAGTTAAAAAACCCTTTGTTTACTATATGACCTCCATGCATCCTGATTATCATCAGCCTGGGGATCATCCTGATAAGGCTTCCGGAGAGTTACTATCTAGAATAGCCAGGCTGGGGTACCTGACCGTCTTCGCCTACGCCGACCGATAATAAAAAGGGGGACACCCTAGTGTGTCCCCCTTTTTTACAGGTTAAAGCGATAAGAGAACTTTATAAGGAAGATGTTGTCGCCGGGGGCGGTGAATAAGTCACCCAGGTCTCTCCACAGTGACAGATTACCGGGATTACTAAAGTCTGCCCGGTTTTGGGTCCAGACCACATAAAGCAGAGACCCAGGCCGGTATTCCCATCTGAGAACCATAGTCCCTCGCATCGATTTATAATTAAAATCAGGTTTGAAGATTTCAAATGAGGAGGCCGGGCCATCGCCGTCCGGGTCAACTACATACCTGCCATCTTCATCCACAATAGTTGAGCCGTCCTTTCCATAAACCAGGTAATCATAAGCCCGCGGCCGGTTAAGCTGCTTGAACCGGTCATACTTCCCTACCGCTATAAAAGGCTGTAGATACACCTGAAGGCTGAGTTTCGGAGTGAAAATCCAGTTGAGCCGGAATTCAGTAGCAATGGTCTTCTGGTCTATCCGCCCAAAGATGTACCTCGTCCCGTAAGTCTCGGTCATCAGGGGATCAGCCACCCGAGTCACCCACTGGAGTTCATCCAGGGAATAGTTAACCATAGGCCCTATCGAAAGGCTCAGATTGCTTCTTGGCTTCCAGCGCACCGAAAAACTGGCCGACCAGTAATTAGAATTATCCCTGGTCCGCTGATAAGAAAAATACCCATTTACAACAACCGGCTGCCTCGAATCGCTCGTCAGGACAAGCTGGTGGAGAAAGCCAGTCGGAGTCCTGGCTAACGGCCCTCCTCTGGTCAGCTGATTGGTCAGAGTAGCTGGCATAAAGAGGAAGGTGTATTCAAATTGCCACCAGTTAGCCAGAACGCCATTAAAATCAGCGAATAAACAGCCGAATAATTTATTGCCACCAAAATCATACTGCTGGGTGAAGCCAGCAAACAGCATTGACTGCCGGAAGACTTTGCCTGGTTTGAGCCATTGATAACCATAAAAGCCATTTAAATCAATTAAATCCGAGCCCATGCTCTGAAAACCAGCATCGTTGGGATCAAAGCCTGGCGATAGAGCCCCGGCTGAGACCAGAAACAGCGAATTTCCCTGCTGCTTGACCAGCTTGAATTGCCCGGCCCAACCATTAAGGTTAGTAGCTTCAGGATTAAGGCTAACATGGGTAGCGTCAGGCCGCTGGAAATAATGCAGGGGATTTTGCTGAAGCCGGTATATATCTTCCTGGCTACCCTGGATAAAAGTCCCACCCAGCCAGCCGCCGACAACCCAGGTTCTTTTTTTGTCCAGAAAGGACCAGCCATCAGCGGCTAAGCTGAAAGCATTTTTATTCAGGATAGCAGCCAGCGGCTCGTTATCCAGGTCTCTCATGACCCCGGTGGCCATCAAACCTATTCCCTGCTGGCCATCATTGATGTCTTTCTGGGCTCGCAAAACCCCATAATAACTTAATGGTTCAACCTCTTCTTTGTAGCGGGTGCTAAGATCATCGACTGTGGCAAATTCTCGCCCGGTAACTGCACTGATAAAACCAAGGTTCCAGCCACTACCAACCCTCCCGGTAAGCTTAAAAGCGCCCAGGATGGTGGTCCGGTCTGGGAAATCAACGTAGCCCTCATGAAGAGGATAACCCTGAGGTTCTCGGCCAATACGTCGGCTGTAGAAAAGGCGCGGGTTAGGCCAGTTGACATTGACATTCAGATAGACGCCACCTTGCCCAAAACTATTGAACATCGAGGCCCCTTCTATAAAAAACGGCCTCTTCTCTTGATAATAAGTCTCATAGGCACTCAAGTTGATAACCGCCGGATCAACTTCAACCTGGCCAAAATCAGGATTGACCGTCAGGTCAAGGTTGAGATTGCTTTTGAGTCCCGCTTTTAAGTCAAACCCTACGTCTCCTGCATACTTGTGACCGGTCTCAAAGGGGTTGCCAGGCTCGGCTGGCCTGAACTGAGCCTGTCCCACTGAATAAGGATAAAGCTCCACCCGGCGCCCTGGTTTGATCTTCTCGATGCCCTCAAGCCGGGCAAAGCGTGAAACATAGGCAATATCCTCTTTGGGCACCCAGGCAAAAGCTACCTTTTCCTGTTTGCGTTTGATGGTCCGCTGGAAATTTACTCCCCAGAGGTATTTATCCTTTTTAGGAAAGCGAAGCTGATTAAAAGGAATTTGCATTTCGATAGTCCAGCCGTCGGCCACTCGGGCCACTTTGGCTTCCCAGATACCATCCCAGGTGGTATCTTCACCAATGTCGTTTGACAGAGCTTCGTCCACAATGGAACCAGCGGGGTTTATACCGAACAAATAGCCGCTGCGGCGGTCAAAATACGGGTCTACACAGAAGAAGAACCAGTCTGAATCCACAAAAGAATCGCGGCGACCAAGAAGACCTTTTATTCCTTGAGGGTCAGAATCATGACAGTAGGCGGCTACATAAAGGTTGGAATCATCATAAGCCACCCAGGCTTCGGTCAACTCGGTGGCCGGAGCACCGTCAAGCGGGTCTTGTTGGAGGAAATCACTGACCGGTTCATTTTCTTTCCAGACTCCTTCCTCGAGCAGACCATCAAGTTTGATAGGTTCATTGAGCCTGATGGCCCTGACCACTTTCTTTTCCTGGGCCTTTTTCAAAGCTTCCTTATCGACTTCAGCTTGCTTGGTGAGGTTTTTGTTAACATTAAGAGGGGTAGCTGATAAACTTAAAGTCAGGTTAACCACCAGCAACCATAAGATTCCTGGAATAATTCTTTTTTTGATCATCTAATCCATAATCATTTAGGTAATCTGCGTTGCCTATAACGCTCTCATTAACATATTATTAAACGAAGACGGAAGGGATAAGGTTCACTATTTCAAAAAAAATAAGGGGGGAAAAGGACCTAATCTAATCTGCCGGGTTTTTAGCCGGATAAGGCCGGCTCAAAAAAATCATTAATAAGGCTGACATATTATCAGAATTGCTAAAATAAAGAAGGACCATTAAGTATCCCGTCTGGTAAGTAATTTACCAAATTCCTCCGCCAGGAAGCGACACCTACCTGGTGGATAAAATCGCTTTACATTTTTTGTAGATTCAAGGATTATATGGCATTAATGAGACTTGAGGAGATAGTGACCCATGATAACTAAGAGAATTAAGTCAGTTGGAGTTTTGTTGACTGTTGCCTGTCTTTCGAGCCTGCCAGTGATGGCTTTTGCCCAGGAGAGAACCGGCGGAGGTCGAGGACAACAGGCTGCCCCGGATTTTATTCAGGTTTTACTCAGACCCAAGTTCATCACCATGCTGGTAATCGCCGGGTTGGTTCTGGTTCTATTGCTCACCAGAAAGATGAATAACAAGCTTAAAGTGCCAATCCTGCTTTTGTCAACCTTCCTGTATGGCATCTCCGCCAATCTGGGCCTTAAACTCTTTGCTGGCTTTTCGATGCATCCTTCGCCAATCTGTGCGGCCACTAAATCGATACTTTATGGTTTCCGTATACCCATGATTGTCACTTTAGCAGTGATTCTATTTTTAACCCTGGTCGGGCCGAAGCTTTTCTGTGGCTGGGTTTGCCCGGTCGGGGCTATTCAGGAACTCATTGCCATGTTGGCGGATAAGGCAAAAATTAAAAGAAAAAAGCTAAATTTCCGTTTGACTCAGAGCATCAGAGTGTTGATTTTTATCGCCTTCATTTTTTTGAGCTTGACAGCTACCCTCCACACTGTATCCAATGGCCAGGTGGTGGCTCTGTCACTTTATGATTATATTAACGCTTTCCATGGCTATGAAATGAGCCTTCAGCCGACCTTTGTCGATAATGTGGTCCATTTTTTACCGTTTGTTCTAACGCTAATTTTTGCCTTTGTTACTTATCGTCCTTTCTGTTACATAATCTGCCCTATCGGCCTCATTACTAATGTGGTTGAGCAGATTGCCCTCTTCCGGGTGGTCAAAAAGAAAGATGCCTGTACTGACTGTCAGGATTGTGTCAGCAAATCACCTTGTCCGACCACGGCTGAGATACTTAAGGAGTCTGTCTTGAAACCGGATTGTTTCTCCTGCACCGTCTGTACCAGGAGCTGCAGCCTGGACCTGCTCCGCTTCGGCCTAAAGAACAAATAAATTGGAAAAAGGGGGACACAATATCGTGTCCCCGATTTTTCCCCTATTTAAGAGCCAGATGCATCCGGGAGAATGTGGGCGGAGTATCGATAGTTATTAATATCTTAGAAGCTTTAGACTTTTAGCTGTTTGTAACTTAAAGAAAAATAAGCAATAAAACTAGGGACACAATAGTGTGTCCCTCATTTCTTTGAGGAATGGTTCTTTAAGGCTGTGGCCGGAAAAGAAGATTACTCCGTTAGCTCCGGCTTCCTGGGCCAGCCTGATCTCCTCTATCATAATATCCGGTGTGCTTTGATTGTGCGAGGTGCCAAGGCCAAGGCCGGCACAGACCAGGACCTTTTTACCCGGGCCAGCCGGGTCCCTGTAAGAAACAGCTTTTTTGATAAGCTTATCAAAAAGGGCCGTATCGTTCGTATAGAGCATCGGGCAGATCATCTCCACCAGGCCTTGACGCATCCATTCTTCCCAGTCCTGTCCTATGAGAACCCGGGCATTATCGGCATCAGGAAAGACAGCTGCACTGATTTTAACCTGCCTGCCAGTCTTGTTTAGCTCTGCCCGGAGTTCCTTAACTAAGCGGGTCACCTGGTCGCGGTTCCACTCCAGCCAGACATTCCAGTATGGATTTCCAGAATCGCGGGCTTTAAGGCTGCCAAAATCAATCCCGGTTTCCTCTTTGAAAAGCTGCCTGGTTTGAGCATCATGACTGAAGTAAGGCTCGGTTGGTTCACAGGGAAAACGGATATAATCAAGATGAATCCAGTTAACTCCATACTTTCTGACCAGCTCAGTCATTAGGCTTATCTCATAGGCCCGGACCTGGGGAAGAGCCGGATTGACGGTGCGAACCATTTCCCGTCCTGGTCCAACTATCAGCCATTCTGGATGCTCCCTGACCTGACCAAGAAGCCCGGTCTCAGGAAAGACGCAGAACCAGGGATGGACCTCCATCTTTCTTTTCCGAGCCTCTGCCAGAAAAAGGCCAAAGAAATCCCAGTCATAAGCCAGGTCTTTCACCCCGATTTCGCTGTTGTAATAGACATGGCCGCTGGTATCTTTAACCAGCATGATAAGGGTATTTATACCAGCCTTAGCATAGTCATCAAGAGTCCTTTTTATCTTATCTGCAGCAAGTTCTTTATCCGGTCCGAACATGCCAGGGTGCATCCAGACTCCGCTGACCCAGGGACTCAGGGCTGACTCCGGAAGGTCAACCTTTGGTTCTTTAATGGGCTTAAGTTTTTGCCCATTTTTACCTGGGCTACCTGTGATAACTGAGGCCGCGCCTCCTATGATCAAAAATACCAGCAAAAAACTCAGCCCTCTTATAATTCCTGTCCTTAGTGCCGTCTGCAGATTAGATAGCATCTTGGCCCTCCCAGAGATATTTCTTGTCATCATTTATCGGAGAATCTTTAATCATGTGCCATAACCTTTTCTATTAATGGATGAAGCCGGCTCCCAGGACTGATTCCCCCTCGTATAAGACGGCAACCTGGCCAGGGGTTACGGCTTTATAGGGCTCCTGCAGGGTAACTTCGACCGTTCGCCCCCCGTTTTCAGCAACCAGTCGGCAGTCAAGCTCGGGTGACTTATAACGAATCTTTACCTTAGCTTTAATTTCCTGTCCAGCTTCTGGGAGACGGGCAATCCAGTTCATTCCCTCTACTGAAAATTTCTCAGTTAGCAGGTCTTTTTCTTCACCGAGATAGACGGTGTTGGTGGTGGCCTCTATCCTGATCACATAGAGACGCTGCCCGCCGGCCACGCCCAGTCCCCGGCGCTGGCCAACTGTGTAATTCGCGATGCCGTTATGCCGTCCGATGGTCTGGCCTTTCAGGTCTTTAATCGAACCTGGTTTTCCCTTATCCAGAAGGTCGCGGTAATCTCCGGCGTAGAAATCCTGGCTCTCTTCTTTATCGCTAACAGGCAGGTTGTGGTCACGGGCAATTTTTCTGACCTCAGCTTTGCTCAGTTCTCCCAGCGGAAACAGGCTTCGGCTGAGCTGCTTCTGGCTTAACAGAGATAAAAAATAGGACTGGTCCTTTTTAGGGTCAAGGCCCTTGAGCAGAAGCCAGCGTCCGCTCCTCTCATCATGCTTAACTCGGGCATAATGGCCGGTGGCAAAATAATCATAGTCCCGGCCAAGCCTCCGGCAGCCATCGAGCAGCAAACCAAATTTTATTTCCGCATTGCACTTAACACATGGATTGGGAGTTCGGCCCGATGAATATTCCTGGCGGAAATAATTAAGTATTCTGTCCTCATATTCCTGCCGCAAGTCGACAATATGGAAATCTATGCCGAGATGCTCAGCCACAGTTTCGACTGCTTTTATTTCTTCATTTTTTTTCTCACCGAAGCAGGCTGGTTTTCGCCTGGTCGGAATCGCATCTTCCGAGCTTATTTTCATGGTGACTCCGGTGACTTCATATCCCGCCTGTTTAAGCAGAAGGGCAGCCACCGAGGAATCCACCCCGCCACTCATCGCCACCAGCACTCTCTTAGCTTGAGCCATCTTTCTCCCGCCCCTTTATTTTAACACCAATTAAAAAAGGGGGACACACTATTGTGTCCCGCGTTTTTCTATTACCCCCCTTCTCTCCTGGATAGCATACTCAAAACCCAACAACCCAATTGAGCCTTTTATTTGACTTTACAGTAAACTTTTATGAAAATAAAAAAGACATCTTAGGGGAAGGAAGAGGATGCTGACTCCAGGCAATCTAAGATTTCTTTCTTTATTATTACCAATTGTAGCCTTTACCATCTTTCCCTTTCAGGCCATGACTGATAAGGCTCAATTGCCGTCAGCCAGGAAAAAGAGGTGTCTGCTCCATTTGCCATGCCTTTCAGCGACAACCCCGGCCTCCTGGTAATTAAGCCAAAGGGCTGGAATTTTTTCTCTCCTGAGCCCGGTCAGGGCACCCTCCCCCTGCTTATCTATTATCTATCCGCAGGGCAAGCTGGAAATCGAAGAAAGCCAACTGCTGTTCAAAGAAGCCATCTTAGTGGACATTCTTGACAGCCGACTAGACCTTAGGTTGGAAGACCTAATTAAAGAAGAAGTTGACCAGTTAGAAAACTACTACGGCTGGTTGACAATCCAGTCTACAACAGTAATGAGTTCAATGTCTGGCTTCAGATATCCGGTCTTAAAAATTGGAGGAGAGGAATCTGAGAAAATTATTTTTCTAGCTTTTAGCCTGGCAGGCGAGAAGGTAATTCAGATCATTCTGCTAACACATCCCGAGACTTATGAGAATTCCTGGCCGGCTTTCTTTTTTACTTTAATGACACTGCAGCCACTGCCAATCCATCTTGACCAGGATATCCTGAGACTTCAGAGTAAGCCCGTTTTCACTCTGTTTGAAACCGACCTCCGGCAAAAACTACTTGATAAATCACCATACGAATATTGGGCGGCTTACCGGCCAGAGACTGAAGTGCGCTTCAAGCATATTCAAAAATTCTCAGGTTATCAGCTTAATTTCGAAAAATCATTCAAGGTGATTTCTGTTGACAATGAAGGCGTGGTTATGGAACTTCTGTTTGACTCAGTAAACTCGCTGAGCAACTGGTCTGAATTTCGGACAGGGGACCTGGAAAAGATTAATGTCGCCATGCTTCAGATAGCTTCAAGTGATATGGGGCTTTCCAAACAGATAGAGGAAAGTTTCAGGTCATTGGCTTCAGCCAATCTCAAGGTTAGCCTCAAAAACTAGAAAAAACCAGGGACACGAGAGTGTGTCCCCCCTTTTTAAGGAAGGTTATAATGGCAAAAAAATCTTTGGCTATCGGGATATTACTTTGCTTCCTAATTTCTATCCCTGCTTGGCCGGCTAAAAAAATCACTACACTGAACTGGGCTGCATCCATTAACAATTCCGATTCAAAGGCCGAGCCGCAGGTTCAGGTTATTGAAAATCCGGCTAAACCTCCAGGCAGAAAACCCGCCCGGGTGGTTGAGCTAAAGCCCGTGCTATCTATCATGGATCAACCCGAGAATTTTTTCTTTAAATATCCATCTGATATCAAGTTGAGCCGGAACGGGCATATATTTGTCTTGGATAAGGAGCAGATTCTACATTTTGATTCTTCAGGAAAGTTTTTGGGAAACTACTTCAAAAAAGGTCAGGGGCCAGGAGAGATGCAGATGGTAACAGATATCGTTATTGATGGCGAAAATTTAGTGGCTTTTGACATCTATCCCAGGAAACTCTGCCGCTTTGATTTCAACGGAAATCTGCTGTCTGAAATTAAAGTAAGCGCACCGCAGATAGGAGGCAGTCTAGTGCATATTGACGGAAGCAGTTATTATTTTGTGCGGTCAGATTTTCCGGACACAGGCGGGAAATGGATTAAGGTGGATAATCTTAACTATTTTCAGGTTTACGACGCAAAGACAAATAAGCTGGAGGAACTGGCAGCTTTTCCCATAACCACCTGGGCAATATCTCAAGGAGGTTCCAGAGGCCGGGCCGATACAACCCCATTCAGGGCTATACCTTATAAGAACAATCAATTTATCATCTCTCACACAGAAGACTACCTGCTTAAAATATTCGATGTAGAGAAAAAGCAAGTGGTCGCCACCTTCAGGCGAAAATACAAGAGAGTAAAAATACCGGAGAAAAAAGAGCCTTCGGCCTGGATTGGAATCGGCGGTCAACGGTATTCATATAATCCAGCCTACTTTAATGACATATTAGAAGTCCTGGTTGTGGGTGATTTGATCTGGGCCCTGACCTCGACGGTGGATAAAAGCAAAGGTCTGCTGGTTGATGTCTTCAACCAGGAAGGGAAATACGTTGATTGCTTTTATCTGAAATTTCCGTTTGAAGTAAAGCCAAATAGCAGCACGCTGGGAATAGGTCTGGCTATCGACCCTGAGGGCCAGAGCCTGTGGGCCACAGTCAAAAATCCCGACGAAACCTTTTCAATAAAAAAATTCCAGCTGGACTAAAAACGGAAAAAATAGGGACACGATAGTGTGTCCCCCTTTTTTCTCCTAATTTTTTCTATGTAGTGAAAAAAAACTTGGTCGTCCAACGTCTATTCATTTATCATGCCCAGGATAGCCCGAATCGTCATTCCTTACATCCCCCATCACGTAGTCCAGCGCGGGAACCGCAATCAGCGGGCCTTCTTTTCAGAAGATGACAAAAAGCTCTACCTGAAAATACTGGGCTTTAATTGCTCAAAGGAAAAAATTAAAATCTGGTGCTATTGTGTGATGGATAATCACATTCATCTTGTGGCGGTCCCAGAAAGTGCTGAGCATCTGGTCAAAGCCATCGGTGAGACTCACAGAAAATACACCTGGATGATAAACACTCGCAATAACTGGAAAGGTTATCTCTGGCAGGGTCGGTTTCGGTCATATCCGATGGACGACGTCTATCTTCTCTGTTGCGTCAAATATATTGAGCGAAATCCGGTAAGGGCTGGTCTGGTCAGACTGGCCGAAGAATACCAGTGGTCAAGCGCCCGGGCCCACGTTTTTGGATTAAAGGATCCTGTGCTCAGTCCACTGCCTTTAGTCTCTCAAGTCAAGAACTGGAGTAATTTTCTCCGGGGGGAAGATAAGGAAGAAGATTTAGAACTTCTCAGGAAGAATCAAACAGTCGGCCGACCTCTTGGCAGCGAGGATTTTATCGAGATGATTGAAAAAACGACAGGGATCCGTTTAAGGAAAAGACCATCTGGACACCTTAGAAAAATATAAAGCGGATAGCTACAAACACCAGAAATATTCCATAAAGCATTTTGACTCGGGCGGTAGGCATGCGAATATTGATTCTGGCCCCGAAGACTGTCCCCAGCAGCAGGCCAGCAGCCAGCAGAAGGGCGATGTTAATGTCCAGGGTGCCCGCCTTATAATAATATATTACGCCAGGTAGACCAATCGGCGGCAACAGGGCAGCCAGCGAGGTGGCGATAGCTCGTTTCGGTGGATATTTTAAGAACATAACCAAAAACGGCACGATGATGTTACCCCCTCCGATGCCAAACATCCCGGACATCACTCCGGCCACCAAACCCACTCCCACCAGAGCCAGAAAATGGGGGTGGGGATGGTTATTGTTGTCAGGTTCAACTTCCGGTAAATAGCTTTCGCCGCGGAATCTTTTGAGCTTTTCCAGCGGTTTAATAAAATTCCAGCTGACATAAAGGCAAAAAATTCCATACAGGCGGCGCATTACGTCACCCGGGAGACTGTGAGCCAGCCAAGCTCCGATCACCACTGACATCAACAGCCCTGAAGCAATGAATATGGCCGCTCTCAAGTCCAGGATACGGGCACGATAATAGGTAATCACCCCGAAAATACCCACGGGCAGCATGATAGCCGCCAGCGAGGTGCCGGTGGCTTTAATCAGAGGAAAGCCGGCCAGAATCACCATGACCGGCACCATGACGATGCCGCCGCCTATTCCAAAAAGGCCGGCAAAAATCCCGGCCAAAAATCCGATCGCCACAACTACCACGGCATTCATGCTGTGGATTATACCAAAATAAAAACGGGCATACGAGGGTGTGTCTCCATTTCCCCTCCGTTGCTTTTTTTTCTAATCTACAATATTCCGATAGGATTAATTGACTCGGAACTGACTTTAATCTATCCTGAAAAAAGGGGGACACGCTATTGTGTCCCCCTTTAAAAAGAAAAAGGAAGGAAAAAACAAAAAATGGACGAAAATTATAAAAATAAACCTGAAAATGAAAACCAGAAAAAGAATCTACCCTTAGACTCCGGGTCTTCTGAGCATAATCTTAGCCATCAGCAGAAACATCACTCTGAAGAACCCCACCTGAAACCTCATAACCAGCCGGAAGAATCCTGCCATGACCATCACGATTCTCACGACCATAGCCATCACCCGCCGGAAGGCCACTCGCCCGAAGGGCAGGCCCCTCACTACTCCCACGGCCCTAACGGCCAGGCTCAAGCTCAGCACCACGAAGCGGTGCACAATCCCCACCTTGGCCAGGCTGACCATGCTCACACTGCCCATGACCAGGCTGACCATATCGGCGACCCACACCATGCTCACCACGTTCACCACAACCACCACGACCACAGCCATCACCTTGACGATTTTAAGAGACGCTTCTGGGTCTCACTTGCTCTGACCATTCCT
>JAQULR010000004.1:106445-107618 GCA_028749205.1 Acidobacteriota bacterium
TGACCAGGCTGACCATATCGGCGACCCACACCATGCTCACCACGTTCACCACAACCACCACGACCACAGCCATCACCTTGACGATTTTAAGAGACGCTTCTGGGTCTCACTTGCTCTGACCATTCCTATTCTTTTCCTATCGGAAATGATCCAGAAGTGGCTTGGCATCAGTTTCCGCCTGCCTTTTCATCAATACATCCTTTTCGCCCTTTCCACCATCATCTTCATCTACGGGGGCTGGCCATTCCTTAAAGGGGCCATTGATGAGCTTAAAATTAAGCAGCCCGGTATGATGACCCTGATCGGGACGGCCATCTCCGTTGCCTTCTTTTATTCCAGCGCTACGGTCTTTTTTATCGAGGGTCAAGATTTTTTCTGGGAGCTGGCCACTCTGATTGTCATCATGCTCCTGGGCCACTGGGTTGAGGCCAGGAGTGTAGTCGGTGCCTCCCGGGCCCTCGAAGAGCTGGTCAAAATCATGCCGACCGTTGCCCATCTCATCCAGGACGGCCAGGTTATTGATGTCCCTGTCTCGGAACTCAAGAAGGGCGATCAGGTTCTCGTCCGACCCGGGGAAAAAATTCCCTCAGACGGGACGGTGACCGAAGGCAGCAGTCAGGTTAACGAATCTCTCCTCACCGGAGAATCAAAACCCGTTCCTAAATCCAGCGGCGACCTGGTTATAGGCGGTTCGATTAACGGCCAGGGTTCTCTTCAGATTACCATAGAGAAAACCGGCCAAGAGACCTACCTGGCTCAGGTCATAGGCCTTGTCCAACAGGCTCAAGCCAGCCGCTCCAGAACCCAGGACCTGGCCAACAGGTCAGCCGCCTTCCTCTTTTATGTGGCTTTAGCCGCCGGGATTATATCGTTTGCTGTCTGGAATTTTATGAAAGGTTCAGATTTCGCTCTGGAACGCGCCGTCACCGTCCTGGTCATTGCCTGTCCCCACGCCCTTGGATTAGCCATCCCTCTGGTGGTGGCCATCTCCACCTCTCTCACTGCCAGGGGCGGTATTCTCATCCGCGACCGCCGGGCATTTGAAGCGGCTAAAAGCGTGAACGCAGTGGTCTTCGATAAAACCGGAACCCTGACCGAGGGAAAATTCGGAGTAAACCGTGTTCAACTGGTAGCCCAATCTCCCTCCTTATCATCTGAGGATGAGCTGCTGCG
>JAQULR010000025.1:0-17211 GCA_028749205.1 Acidobacteriota bacterium
TTAGAAGTTGCTCTTAATAATCTGGCCAGACAGCTCTCGGAAAAATATCACCTGCCCTGCATCTGGAATTATGGACCGGCTTATCTTCATTCCACAGGCCAACTTTATAAAGGCGATTCTGGCCAGGGAATGTTCATCAGCTTGATGGCCGATGATCCGGTAGAAGCCCCGATCCCTTCCCTCCCAGAGTCACCGGCTTTAGCTGCTTCTTTCAAGCAGCTCTTTACAGCTCAAGCCCTGGCTGATTTTGAAGCCCTTAGAGAAAAAGGCCGGAGAATTTTGTCAATTAGGTTAACTGATAACCCAGTAGTATCAATCTTTATTCTGAGCGAGGTAGTCAGAAACCAATATCGGCCGGCCTAATAGGCCTTTAGCCTGAAGTGTTCACCGATAATTCACAACCTAATAAAGCCCACAGAAAACTACGTCGGCACTAAAAATTTCTCTGGTTCTGGTTCTGACTCTCCTGTCAACCTGCTCATTAACGTTCAGATAAAACCAGAAGTGATCAAACAGTCTTAGTTTTTTGAGATAGAATTTGGCATAATCAGTGAAGTTATCAACAATAACTTTTGCAATTTCTTTTCCCTTATCATCAGTAACGATAATATGAGTAATTTTCTGTTCCTCAGAGCCCTCAACCTCAGCGGTAGCTACTTTCCCATATACTTTAACCTTGGTCTTACCCTCCCAGTCAGAAGGCCTGTTCACACTGCTGATGTTCAGAGCCTCATATTCCTCTCTTAGGCGAATACTAAAATAATCAGTGAATTCAGGCTCGGCCGTCCGGGTAAAGACGTTTCTGTATATTGTTCCTTCTTTAATCTCGATAGATTCAGCCAAAACTAAGTTAGGTTTGTCTGGGATTAGGCTGGCCTTAACTTTGACTTCCTTGCCAACCAGACTATCCAGGCCACCTTCTACACTCCCGGCCACATAGATATCAAGGCCCTGAGCTTCGGGGATATAAAGATATCTGCCGACAGCCACCTTAACGATACCCTCATATTCTTTGATTTCTAACTGAGCCTCAGTCTCCGCTTCCTGGCTGAAAGCAAACACTGAGCCAAACACTATCAAGCAAATGGTCAGAACTAAGGTCAAAACATCATTTTTCCGGGAAGTCATCTTATATACCTCCATTTCTATTACTCAGACTTACAAGTCCAACGGAACTCTTCTGCTGATCCGCCAGCAACGGATGCAGAAAGAAAACTTTATACCACTGATTTTAATAAAAGTAAAGAAAAAACTTTAATGGTTCAGCCTGCATTATTCATAAAACTGAACTCGTCTCGAGATTCTCAATTAACCTTGATAAGAAAATCAGGCCGGACACGAACCGCTTGCCCCCGAGAATAATCCATTAGATCCGGGAAAAAGCAGGTTAGCCTGAATTATTGGTGAATAATCCAGGCTAATTACCTAATATCCGAAGTGTATCTATCTCAGTCCTTCTTTTTATTCACAGATTTGCTGGAGCTGGCTCTCGAAGACGAAGAGGCCCGGCTTTGGGCTGACTGAGCTTTGGAGCTCCGGCTCAGGCTAACAGTGGAGTTCTTATTGGGATGGCTGGCATTTTTAACAGCAGGTACCTGGTAGGGACGAGATAATGAAGGTAGATTATAAGAGGATTTTTTCACCTGTTTTTGAAGAACAGACCTGGACCTGCTGGTGGCAGGGGCGCTCTGCTGATAATTACGGTTTAGGTTAGTTCTGATGGAAGATTGACTTGCTGGTCTGGATTGCAGACTCTGGCGGCGGTCCTCTGATTGGGAAGAAATATTTTTCTGCCTGACTGTAACTGCCGGCCTTTCAGAGATCTTCCGCGTGTTTTGATTATTATTTAATTGAGGCTGACTTAGATTATCTTTCTTAATAATCGGAGAATTTTTATTATTAGAACCTAGGTTGGAACGATTGGTATTTTCAGGGCTTAGCCGGGCGGGATATCTGTCCTGGTTTAGTCTAGAACGGTTATTATCCTGATTAGCTCCAGGACGGAGATTTTCTGAAGTGACTCGGGAACTGATTCCATCAGAGTTAACTCCAGAACTGCCCACCTGACTATTCGATCTCGCGCCGGAAACACTTCTTGAGGGAGCATAGGGTTTAATTTCCCTGTTTATCTGGTTTTGTTTAAGCCTGGTGGAGCTCGGGCGAGAGAGTCTGTCTTGGGTTACTCCAGAAGTTACCTTCTTAGTTGTGCTATTTCCCTGGTTAGATTTTAGACTGGAGCTTGAAATTCGTTTTAGATTGCTGGAATTATGTTCCCTGATCACGGAGTTGCCGGACCGCAGGGCTGGAGCTTTAAGGGAAGTGTTAGTCACCGGTTTAATTTGCGGTTGTCGGGCTTCAAGCCGGATTTTCTCAACCCCTCTCAATTGTTCGGGTCGAACCAGGTTTCTAACGGTATGATGGGCTTGAAGTTGATTCTTTTTGATTATAACCAGAGCTCTGGAATTAACAGGATAATAATGGTCATAATATCTATCGTAGAAATGATTGTTAACAATGACCACCGGCCGGTTCCAATAACTTAATGGACACCAGGCTACAAAATTGGCATCCCAGTACCAGTGAACCCAGGCCGGACCCCAGTGGACAGTCGGGATCCAGTACCAACCCAGCCCTAAGCGCCAATGCCATCGTCCATAGTGATAAACTGCCCAGCCCCAGGGTTCAGCAGAAACCCAGGTCCAGCCTATCCGAGGATACCAGACCCAGCGGCCATAGAGATATGGCCGCCAATCGGCATAAGTTACTACCGGAACCCAAACATATCCGTAGGGTCTTTCATAAACCCAGCGGCCGTGAGAGGAAAGCTCCGGTTCATATTCTCTGATTTCCTCGGGCAAATGTGAGCTATACCCATAATTGGCTCTGGCTAGAAGCTGATCTCTTCCCTGGTTCCAGCGGTCAAATTCATCACCAGCCAGGTAATATTGGTCATAATCAACCAGATATCCTTCTTCCGCTACAACCGAATCACCTTCTGCTAACATTAAAGACTTATCCATACCCGAGACTTCTAAACTACCTTCAAGAGCCATGGCCTCAGTTCTTCCCTGTTCATCTACCTCAAACCGGTAAAGACCTTCTTCCAGCACATAGAAAGAAGCATCGGGAGTATGAAGACTGAAAGCTTTCTCCCTGGTAAGAGAACTAACTCTAAAATAGAATTTTCCCCCGTAAAGATGAACCGAAAGGTCTTCGTAGGTGGATTCAGGTAATCTGAACATCTCGACATGCGAATAGCGATCAATCCGCAAATAGTTATTCTGGCCAAAGCTGATTTCAGCCAGGCCATCTTCAGTAATGACTTGATCTCCAGCAGTCAGAATAAAATTAACCTCACCAGCTTCAACTCCAAGTTCCTGACCTCGGTTAACCCGGACATCGCCCTGAACGTAGTTTAGCCGGGCGAAGGAGCCAGAATAATAATTTTGCCCTGAGACCTGCACTGAGAAGAAGAGAAGGCCTGCTATTACCAAGCCGAATAAAGTTTTTTTTCTCATCTTCTTCTCCTTTCGCTTTACTAAAGTGCAATATTTGTGCCAATCTTATTAGGGAGAATCAAGGTTAAAAACAGTCAGGTAAAGCTACATCTGTCCTGAAAACAGGACAGCTGGACTTAAATCGAGACCAATTGACCTGCTTGCTCAAAGTTATTTATAGAAAAAAAAGAGGTTGCTGACTTCAGCAACCTCCTTAGTCCCGATAATGATACTAAATTATCTCCCATACAGTGGACATAATCCTTTAGGTCTCATCATCATGCCTCTGGTAGCCATTCTTCTCCGAGGGCTCATCGACCGGTGGTCTTTAAGTCTGGCGTCCTTGCGGTATTCTTCCAACTTCTGAAGCTGCTCAGGAGTCAGAATCTTTTCCCATTCTTTCCTGTGTTTGAACATAGTTTTCATGCGGTCAGCTCTCAACTTAGCCATTTCATCTATCAAACTGTTTACCTTTTTCTCATCAGTCTTGGGATCTTCCATAAGCTTTCTAAAATCTTCACTCAGCTTAGCCCTTTTTTCCTGAAAGGCCTTAGCCTCTTCTTGCCTGGCCTGCCTTAATTCCTCCAGCTTTTTTTCTTGTTCCGGAGTCAGCTGAAGAGCATCCTTCAGAATTTGGGCTCCCGCCCCTTGACCGTGACCTATCATCCTCCGGCCGCGAAGCGGCTGAGCATTAAGACTGGCAACCACCAAACCGCTAAGAAATAAAGTTACTAAAGAAATCACCAAGAAACGGTTTTTCATCTTCAATTCTCCTGATTGAATTTTTTCTCACTCTTCATAATTATTAGACAGCAGAAGTTATCAATCCTTGGAAAATTCATCGAGCAAGACCAGAAAGCGGAACTTAAAAAAACAAAGGAGAAGAATTCCCTTCGGGAACTCCTCTCCCCACGTTTAAATTCAAAAAGGGACTTTTAAGGTTTTAATTTAGCCTGACTTAAAAGATCAGGCCGCTTTCTTAAGGATCGGCATACCAGTCTTGGCCGTCTCCACTACCTGATACCCGCCTGGAACCTCATCCAGAGCTCCATCTCTAATATCTTTGGCAAAATAATAAATCCTCTGGAGCTTACCTCCCCTCAGCTTGACTTCACGGGAATGTAGGTAGTAAGTAATCCCCTTTTTGTTGGTGAATTGGTAAGGCATGAATTAAACCTCCATAAAAAGTTTTGATTCAAACTAAAAACGGTAACCTAAAGTAAAACCGAGGAGCTGAGCACTGGTCTCATAGGTTCCCAGACCGAGATTTCCAGGGTAGATATTTCTGTTGGGCGAAGTCCGGTCCTCAAATATTTCAAACATATAGGCTACATCCACCCTCAGTTTCCCTTTAGTATAACCAAATCCAAGAGTAAAAGCTACCCGGCTGGCATCGGGCAAAGAAGGATCCATAGTCTCAATCGGCTGGGGAGATTGATCGTAGATGACCCCAGCCCGCAGAGCAAAATAATCTTTAAGCATATACTGGAAGCCAGCTCTTAGAATGACCGAATTCTTAAAATTCTGTTCTACTACATCCTGCTCAGTATATCCTCCCCCGTAATCAATATCGATCTCGTAACTATCATAAACCTTCCAGGTAAAATACTGACCGGCCAGGGCTATTAAGAACTTATTGCTCAGCTGATAGGAAAATCCTAAATCAAAAATATTGGGAAATTTGAAAGAGGTAGCCACTGAACCTCCATCCGGAATATAGGGACTAATTGCCTCTGGCACATTGCTTTTATCCAACACCAGATCTCCAGAATAATCAACAGTAAAATTACTCCTCCAATTAAATCCAACAGCAAATTTATTCCTTTTGTAAAGAATTCCAGCATTGAAAGCCACAGCTTCTCCCTTGGCTTTATCCAATGAGGCTGGGACATCACCACTCCAGGTTTCAGGAATTTCCACCAGGCTGACCAGGTCCAAGGAGAGAGTAGAGTGGATGTAAGAGATCCCGGCACCAATAGAAAGATTGTCAGTCAGCTTAAAAGCCAAAACTGGATTAATAAACAGAGTTTCCAGCGAAGTCTCAGTACAGATGTATCTTAGGGGATAATTGACCGGCCAGGAAGTACCCAGCCCATAGGGGGCAAAAACCCCCAGTCCCAAGCTTACCCTGGAACTCAATTGCTGGGTCAAATAAAAATGGGGCGGGAAGAATGTCTGGTCCAGTTGATTGACTTTTTGAAAGGTCGGGTCAGGCCAGTTGGGAAGTGACAGCGAACCAGAAGGGAAAATAAATGACCCGCCAGCACTGACCTGTGTTCTGGGGAGCCAGGTTATTCCAGCTGGATTGTAAAAGACAGCAGTTGGGTCATTAGCCAAACTGACAAAAGTCCCGGCCAGACCCATGGCCGCTGTGCCATGTTCGTAGATCAGAAATCCTGAACCAAAAGCCACCGAGCTAAAAGCAACGCTTAGACTGATCAACAAAACTAACACTTTTTTCACTTCTTTCCCTCCTGTTCAGAGTTACCTGGAATTAAAAGACAATCTTCGTTTCTTTTATTAGATTTATCAGATATTGTCAAGCCAGCTGGAAATTTTGTTGTGGTCACTGGATGTAGCCTACCCCAGGTGGAACATCAGCCGGGATAATCGGGCCAAACATTTCTTCGTATCTCTTGATATTCCCTTCAAGGGCTTCGGAAAACCTTTTGGCATGAGCCGGACTCAAAATCATCCTGGCCACCAGTTTACCCATTGGACCATCGGGAAAGATGAAAGCGAAATCAAAAATAAATTCTTCCCGGCTATGTCTGATAGCCGCCAGGTTAGAATAATGCCCGATGGCGATGTGTTCATCAACCTTGATATCAATTTTTTTTTCTTTGATATTATCCTGTGTCATCTTATCCTCCTGAAGTTTTCAGATTATTTTCTTACAGGTCTGGTTAAGGATTAGAAGAAAAACTTGTCTTCCTTAACCTACCAGCAGTCAGAACCAGATCGGCTTTTATTCTATATCTGTATAATAGAAGTTATCAATATCAACTTTTACTGGCATTAGGTTGACTTTTGGCTGGGCTGATAAAATTGTTTTAATCTTCTCAGAATTTAATCCACAGGACATCAGCCGGAAAATAAAATAATTTTCCAGAAAAAATCATAACGTTAACGCAATTTTTTAAACTTTTTTCTAACCAGCTGATAATTAAAAAGTTAAAAGCCCGGAAAAAGCTTGACTGCTGGCTTATAAGACTTATATAATATATTTGGCTTTCCTGGGCGGGCTGGGGAAAGCCCCCACCTTTTTGGTTCCCATCATCAACCCCCCTTTTGCTGACAACAGCCCGCAACTTTAACCAGGGTGGCAATTGATTCTAGACTTCGAAACCTGGGGATTATTTTTTTCTCAACCGATATCTCACCGGCTAAAAAATTTAATCATGTCACTAACTGCTTGGCGGCAAACCGGGCAGAGGGGCTTTTTACCTTTCGTAAACATAAGGCAATCAACCGCAGGCCTATAAAGACCGGTGGAAGAATAACCTGCTCCCTCAAAGGCCCCAACTTTCCCGGCATAGCGGCTTCGGGCCAAAAAGTCATCTACTTTTCTGGCTTGTTCCAGAGATAGCTTTTCACTTTCTTCTTCCAGCCTGGCTATGTCTTCCTCGGGAGCACCTTCTCTTTTCATTCTGGCGATCTTTTCATTCAGCTCCTGCCTTATCTTTTGGTAAGCCATATCCATCCGGTCAAACTCTTCCTTTTCCCAGGGGGTGGGGATTTCTAAGCCAGGAGAAACAAGCTTTTTCCATTTCAGCTCAGCCGGATTCAGGAGGGCAGTGATGTTAGGTTCAACCGGTTCGACACCTCGGGGATAGAATTCATTATAGGCCACTTCTGAGGTATAGTATTCATCTGCCAGACCGGTGAAGGAATGACCAAATTCATGCAGCATTAGATATTCATACCACTGGTTATCTGTGGTGAAAGTACAGTAGAGGTTGTAAATTCCGCCGCCTCCATAACGGCTATGATTAACCATTATCAGCAAGGCATCGTAAGGAACCCTGGCCGCTATATCTCGCACTCGGCGGTTATCTTCTGTCAGCAGATACCGCTCTGAGCCAAAGGAATCAAAACTGCAGCCCAGAGATGTTTGCTTGTACTGGCCGTGAGAAGGCTCGTCACAACCGCTGTCAGTTGATGGTTTGAAGACACCGTAGAGGTTAAATTTATCTTTCTGGCTCTGGTAAGGTTCCAGGCTAAAAAAAACTTCGGTAAACCTCTCCAGGTCCTTTTTCAGCTTGCCCTCGTCTTCACTCCGGTAGCCTTCTGCCAGGAAAACTACGTCCACTTTATCATGGGGATTACCAGTCTTCAGGAGTTCAAATACCTTGATCCCGGGTTCAAAACTTTCCTTGATAATATAAATCGAAGCCGGGTCAATTTCTTCAGAAAAGATTTTATAAAAATTATTTTCGCGGTCCCTGACTTCAAGGCTAAAAATAATTTTACTTTTAGGAAAGGGAATTAAGACCGATTCATGAAAGGTCCGCTTGATGCCTTTAAGCCCTTCATCGGTAGTTTTGTATTCAGCAAATAAACTGTCAAAACCCCGGGCAAAGATCAGCTTACCGCTGGCCGCATCATAGACCTTAGCGCAATATCTTCCCCTCATAAATGGATCAATCAGATTCTTAACCGGCCCAGCCCAGACTCCCTGCTGGTAAACCCGGTCAAGGGTTATTAGTTCTTCTTGATGATCCCCGACATGGTAGTAATCAATTCTCATAGTCTTATCAATGAAATAGCGATCAAAATCCGGTCTTTCTTCAGCCTTGATGGAAAAAATTGGCAGGACTATTACTAAGAGGCCCAGAGCCAGAATAAAATATTTTTTCATATGAGACCTCCTCCTATTCTCTATTTTCAGGGTTTAACGATTTTCCCAGCGATTTCTTTAAGCAACTTAAAAGCCAAGGCCGCAGTGATCCCGGCCAGATCATGGCTAGGATTCAGTTCTACAAGATCAAAGGCTACAATTCTAGCCCGCAAACTATGGATTAAATCCAGCACTTGTCTGGAAGTTAATCCACCTGGTTCCAGATGGGAAACTCCGGGAGCAAAAGCTGGATCAAAAACATCAAGGTCTAGAGAAAGGTAAAGCGGATTAGTAAATTCCAGTTGCAACTTCTCTGGAAAGTCCTTAGCTTCTATCGTCTTGACTTTGTATTTCTCAGTCATTGCTTTTATCTCGGGAGTGGTAGACCTGATCCCAATCTGCACCAGATTTTTAATTAAACCATCTTCCAGAATCCTGGCCATGGGACAGGCATGGGACAGCCGGTCGCCATAGAGCTCTTGGTACATATCTGGATGAGCATCCAGATGAAGCAGGTCCAGAGGCTGGTATTTCCTGGCAACTGCTCTGACAGCCGGGTAAGTGATGGAATGATCTCCGCCCAGGATGATTGGAACTGCCCCGGTAGATAACACCTGGGTGATACTTTCCTCAAGCGAGGAGAAAGTCCTGAGGGGATCGCCTGCGGTATCCACATCTCCCAGGTCTACCAAGACACTGTCCTCAGCCAGGTCCACACCCAACTCGGTATCCGGATTGTAACATTTACCAGTTGAAGCCCGGCGGATGGCCGCTGGGCCACCAGCCGCGCCACGTTGATAACTTGATTTTTCATCAAAAGGAACCCCGATGATCACTAAGTTGTAATTTTTAACCTGGGCCAAATTTTTCAGAGCACCACCAAAATCAGTCATTCCTTCCTCCAAATTATATCTCAGACAAAATTATACAAGATAGCCCGGCAAAATTGAAATTAGAACAGGCTTTTAGAATTAACTCCCCGAAGAATGAGGAACCAGGTCGGGATAGAAATTTCTTTCATAGGCTGGACATACTGTGAGGTTCTAGCTCAAAATTGTTCCTTGTTGTTATAGATTAAATGCAGTTAGTAGGATGATTAAAGAGGGTTTCAGATTAACGTAACCAAAAAGATGGAATAAAAAAATGAGGTCAAGGCCCTCCAAAAGATGGAGGAAAGAGGAGAAGGATCTTCCTCCCCTCCCTTTCCTCGGCAACCTTGGCCTCGCCTCATTATAGAGGCGAACCCAATATTACATCAGCCCTAAAATCTGACAATCACCCCCAGCGATGCTTTGTGGGGTGAAACTTAAGGCTAATATTCCTTCTTTTTCTCACCCCCTTCAAGTTATGATATAAGCTAATGCAACAAAAAAGGTTTAAGACTTTAACTGGCAGAAATTTTGCCAAAAGCGGCCCGGCCTGATAATTTTATATTCTCCCGGGTTCTTCAGCCATTATTGCTTTTTCCTCTTGAGAAGTTTCCCGTTTTGTGAATAATGCAGCTTAAACAGGTTATAAAAGGAGTTTGAATAATGGAAGAGCCCTATACAATCCAAGACCAGGAAGCCTTAACCAAATACCTTAACTTAGCTTTAGAGCACGAATGGGCAGTAAGTTTTGAATATGTTATCCATGCCTACTCCATGCCCAAGGGAAAATATTTTTATCAGGATCCAGTAATGAACCTCCAGCTTGACAGCCGGGCCCAAACTATCCAGATAGGGATAGATGAGATGTATCATGCTCTGCAGATCGGTCTCCTACTGCAACAGCTGGGTCGCCAAGCTTCTTTTAAGACTGATGTAGTCAAGCGTTACCCAAAAATAATCGACAACCTGAAAAGGGACAAGATGACTGAGGATCAGGTAGCGGCTTTCTACCAAAAGGTAAAGTTCGAGAAAGTTGATGATCCCAAACTTCAGAACATGCTGCTGAATATGGCCGCCGATGAGCTCAGGCACAGCCGGCAGTTTCAGGCAATGATTGAGACCATGATGGCCCAGGGCTTGATTGACGACCTCTGCTATTCGCCCAATCCCGAGGCAGAAAAAAGAGAAGACCTTAAACAGGTCCATGAAATTTGCCAATTAGAAAATGCCCTGGCCCACGAATACCTTTATTACATGATCAAGTTCAGTGAACATCAGGACCTGAGCCAGCGGCTGTTCAAAAACTCCATCAACCACATGAGGCACTGGGACAAGCTGGCTGGGATTCTGGTCAAACTCGGTGATGTTATCAGGCTGGAGAACCCAGAACCATTAGAACATGGAGGAGAACAGACCAGCAAGCCTATGCCCGATGAATATCCGGGGAAAAACCGCCTGGAAGCTCTGGAACACACCCTGAAGGGCGAGAAAGAATTGATTGAAAAATACCAGGGAATCCTCGGCTTGTTTCCTGAAGGAGACATCAGGAGTCAGTTGCAGGCTCAACTGGCTCTTTGCTTAGAACATCTTTATACCCAACAGAACCTTTTAGATAATGCCAGAAGAATAATCCCACCGGGCAACTGAAAACTGGATATTTTTAGTTTTTATTAAATCAAACTTAACAGCGACCAGTAGCCAACCAGTCGACCGATCCGTTTGCTTTATAGTCATCTTAGGCAACTGAGATGGTAGATTCACGAATGGCCCAGGTAAAAAAATCTTTATTATTTTTGTCTGTTTCCTTAAAATTATTGGCATAATATAGTGAGAAGGATGAGATTTCTTGGCTTTCGCTTTCCAGGCAATTGGGAAGCTCACTCAATATCATCAAGGCTTTCAAATAATTATCTTTCAGATTGTCCTCTCGAAATCATTTATTTAGGAGAATAATTCAGATTAATCATTAAGGAGTAAGTCATGAGAATAAAAAGGTATGGGACAGCCTGGTTTAAAATCTTACCAGGATTTTTAGATGTGGCCGTATTTTTGCTGTTGATACTTGGGGTTCAACTGAATCTAACTGCCAGTTTATCACCAGGTTATCAAGAGACCAAGCCTGAACTGACTTTAGAAAAAATCATGGCTGGAGAGGACTTTTATGGTCAGGCACCTTCCAGCCCAGTCTGGGCAGTAAATGGGAAAACGGTCTATTTTCGTTGGAAAAAGTCCCAGGAAAAGGCTGCTGAGATTTTTGCCGTCAGTCTGTCCAGTCCTGTCCCGGTGAAAATAAGCCGGGAAAAAATTTTGGAGAGCCCCCCGGTTGGTAGCCCAACCCAGTTTCGTGGCGGTTTTGGCTTTGGCCGCTCCCAATGGCAATGGGATAAAACCAGAAAGAAACTATTAGTCAACCAAAATGGAGATATATTTCTTCATGACTTGACCACCCAAAAAACTGAACAGTTGACCTTCACTGACCAGCCTGAAAGGAATTGCGGTTTCACCTTTGACCAGAAAAAAATTTACTACCAGTCTGGAGATAATCTTTTCCTGGTCTCGCTCGCTGACCACAGCCTTCGGCAGCTTACTTCCTTTACTAGAGAAAAACCACCTGAAACTAAAAAACCCGATGAGATCCAGAAATGGTATCAAGACCAGCAAAAAGAACTGTTTAAAGAGCTTTTTCAAATTGGTTTTGGGGGCTTTGAAAGATTTGGCCGAGGTCAGGAGCTATTGCCTTCTTTAAGCCAAGCAAAGACTCGGAGAAAATCCTTTCTATTGACAGAAAACCAGCGCCTGATGATGGCCGAGCCAAGCCCTGAAGAAAAATATGTCATTTTTATGCTGATGGAACAGATAACAGATGCTAAAAGCACCATCGTACCCAATTATGTAACCCGGTCTGGCTTTACTGAAACTATCACTTCTCATACTAAAGCAGCCGAAAATCCTCAGAGCTATAAGCTGGGAATAATGAATACTGAAAATGGTCAGGTCCAGTGGGTTGATTACGGCCAACCAGAACGACAGATAAATCCCCGTCAGTGGGTCTGGTCGCCTGATGGGAAAAAGTGCCTGCTGGTAGGACAATCTGAAGACCGCAAGGATGCCTGGATTTTTTTGCTGGATATTGCTTCTGGGAAAACCAGCGTCCTGGAAAATATCCATGATGAAGCCTGGGTGGGAGAGCTCAGCTTAACCAATGTCTTCTGGTGGCCAGATAGCCGGTATGTTTCTTACATATCCGAGAAAAGTGGCTATGCTCACCTTTACCGGATTGCGGTAGACGGAGGCGAGCCAAAAGCCCTGACCGAAGGCTCTTTCGAAGTTACTCAAGCCTGGCTTTCCACTGACGCCCAGAAAGTTTATTTTGTCTCCAACGAAGTCCATCCCGGAGAACGGCATCTCTACAGTCTCGACCTGAAAACCGGGAAAAAGAGCCAGCTTAGCAACCTGACCGGTATGAACGAATTTTATCTTTCACCGGACGAGAAAGCAGTAGCCATAATTCATTCTTATTCTATCAGACCTCCAGAGCTCTATCTTCAAAGCTTGGCCGCCGGCTCTAAACCAATCCAGATCACCAGATCGACGACAGAAGATTTTCGGGCATATCCCTGGTACGACCCGGAAATAATTACTTTTAAGGCCAGAGATGGAGTTGAAATTTATGCCAGGTTGTTTAAGCCAGATAATCCCCATCCTAATAGACCAGCAGTTATCTTTATCCACGGAGCTGGCTACTTGCAGAATGCTGACAAGGGCTGGAGTACTTACAGCCGGGAATATATGTTTCATAATCTCCTTAGAGACAGAGGTTATTTTATTCTGGATGTTGATTACCGGGGGAGTAGCGGCTACGGGCGGGATTTCCGAACGGGAATTTACCGTCACATGGGCGGAAAGGACCTGGAGGATGTAGTTGATGGAGCCAAATTTTTGGTAGAAAATTACCAGGTTAACCCTCAGGCCATCGGTTGCTATGGGGGAAGCTATGGAGGTTTTCTCACCCTGATGGCTATGTTCAAGACTGATTCATTTCGGGCAGGAGCAGCTCTACGCCCGGTCACCGATTGGGCTCATTATCATCCAGGTTACACTGTGAATATCCTGAACCTGCCCCACCAGGACCCTGAAGCATACAAACAGAGCTCCCCTATTTATTTTGCCGAGGGACTCAAAGGGGCTCTACTTATCTGCCATGGAATGGTCGATACTAATGTCCATTTTCAAGATACAGTCAGGCTGGTCCAGCGGTTGATCGAGCTGGGGAAAGAAAACTGGGAGGTGGCCATTTATCCAGTGGAGAACCATTCTTTCCGGGCAACTTCTTCCTGGGTGGATGAATACCGCCGGATTTTCAAGCTGTTTGAAAATAACCTGAAAAGGTGAAGAAACGCCAGAGCCAAATAAGACCGTTGACAGGCAGAGATTATTTTTGTATATGATAATACAAGATGGGCAAAGTACTGGAACTGGAAAAGGTTTATAAATCCTACAAGCTCGGTTTTATACCTAAAAAGAAGCTGGTTCTAAAAGGTATTTCTTTCAGCATTAACGAGGGAGAGATCTTTGGTTATCTCGGACCAAACGGGGCTGGCAAGACCACCACTATTAAATGTATCCTCAACCTGATTTTTCCTGATTCTGGCAAGATAACCATTTTCGGAGAGGACTCGCTTAAGCCCAGAGCCAGAGAGAAAGTTGGTTTTCTGCCTGAAAATCCCTACTTTTATGACTATCTTACAGGCCGAGAATTTTTGGCCTTCTATGCTGACCTGCTTGGCCTTCACGGGAAGGCCAAGGAAGATAAGATAGGCTATTTCCTAAAGCTGGTGGGAATGGAGCGAGCCGCTGACCTTCAGCTCAGAAAATACTCTCGTGGCATGCTCCAGAGAATCGGGCTGGCTCAGGCCCTGCTCAACGATCCGGCCCTGGTGATTTTGGATGAACCTATGGGAGGGCTGGATCCTATCGGTAGGAAAGAATTCCGCGACATCATCGTTAACCTGAAAAAGGAAGGCAAGACGGTTTTCCTATCATCGCACATCCTCCAGGATATTGAAATGATCTGCGACCGAGTAGCTATTATTCTGGCGGGGGAAATCATCAATCAAGGATATTTAGGAGACTTAATTTCAGAGAAGGTCCTTTACACCGAAATTATTGTAGCTGGATTGCCACCATCGGAATTCAGTCGTCTGGGGGAAAGCGTTACCAGCAGCGGCGACCGGGTGCTGCTTAGAGTCTATGAACAGGAAAAAGTTGACCAGGTCATTAGCCTGGTTTTGCAGAAAAAAGGTAAGATTGTCTCACTTATCCCCAGGACCGAAACCCTGGAAGACATCTTTGTTAGCATGGTAAGAAACCAATGAAGATTACCACCATTGCTTTAAATACTTTTAAAGAAGCCAAAAGAGACCGGGTGCTTTATCTATTGTTTTTCTTCGTGGCGGTCTGTTTGATATTTTCCCGTTTTCTAGCACTTCTCACGGTTGGCGATCGGGTCAAGATCATTAAGGACGTCGGATTAGCTTCGATTTCTCTTTTCGGCATGCTGATGGCTATTCTGATGGGCACAGGTCTGGTTTATAAGGAAATAGATAAAAAGACTATCTTCACCCTATTAGCCAAACCCATTCACCGGGTAGAATTCTTGCTGGGCAAATATCTCGGTCTGGTCCTGACGATTTTCATTATGACTGTCTTGATGACAGCCGTGTTTCTGCTAATTCTTTTCCTCCATACCTTTACCATCGACTGGAAAATTCTTCTAGCTATCCTTTATATCTTTTTTGAGCTCTGCCTGATGACGGCGGTAGCCTTGTTATTTTCCACTTTTTCTAGCCCGATTCTAGCTACACTCTTTTCACTGGCTTTTTACCTGATAGGACACCTGTCCTGGAGCTTAGAGATGCTCATCAAGAAAGTGAAAGCAGGTGCCGGCCGGGTGGTTCTACAGGCTCTTTACATCGTCCTTCCAGACTTAGAGAATTTTAATTTCAAGACTGAAGTTGTTCATAACCTGCCGATTCCAACCAGTTTGCTGGGTATTAGTTTTCTATACGGGGTGGTTTACACTGCCTTTCTGTTGCTTTTAGCCATGCTGGTCTTCAGGCGGCGCGACTTTATCTGAGGCAGCCCAGGGCGATAGCCAGAAAGGCCAGGCGGAAAGAAAAAAATCAGGGATAAGATGGAAGCAAAGATAGAAGCCACAGTCAAAAACAACGGAGAGAAGTTTCTCAGCCATCAGAGGAATCTCCTGGTTGTTTTTCTCATCATTTCTCTCTTGCTGTTTTCCTTCTTGAAAATTCAGACCGATAAAGTGGTTAGGAAAAAGGTGCCGGGGTCTTCCATAATTTACCTGCCTTCTGGTAAACATCTCAAGTATATGACCTTCGGTTACTCTTCTCTAATAGCCGACCTGATTTACCTGTGGGCTATCCAGTATTACGGAACCTACGAAATCGCTGACAGGTTCAATTATCTTGAACATATTTTTTCCATTATTGCTGAACTTGATCCGAAATATGTTGACCCTTATGAGGTGGGGGCTTTAATTGCCGTCTATGAGGCCCACGATCCCGAGCTGGCTTTTAAGATTCTCGATATGGGTTTGGAGAAAAATCCTGACATGTGGATCTTTCCTTTTCAGGCAGGTCACATTGCTCAGATGAATCTTAAGGACTTTGACCTGGCCCGAGAATATTACCGAAAAGCTATGGAGATTCCCGGTGCCCCACCGATTACCAAAAGACTTTTTGCTCATGCAGCCTTCAAAACCACCGACTACCAAACATCCTGGGAAACCTGGAAAGAAGTCTATGAAACGGCTGAGGAAGACTGGGTTAAAGAAATCGCTCTAAATCATCTTTATCGGATTAAGGCGGCCGTGGACACCGAAGCTCTGACCGAAGCAGTTAAAAAGTTTCAGGAACGATTCGGCCGCCTGCCGGCTGACCTGAATCAATTAGTCAGAGCCGGGTTAATAAGAGAAGTACCAACTGACCTTGACGGCCAGGAGTATCTCTACGATCCTCAAACCGGCGAGGTCACACCTCAGAGGGTGTGGTGGAAACGCTAAGAACAATCCTGGTCGTTGTCCTGGGGCTGGTTTGGGGCAGCTTTTTGAATGTGGTGATTTATAGGCTGCCTCGTGACCTAAGCCTGATAAAGCCTCCCTCAAGTTGTCCGCGATGCGGGCGACGGATAAAGTGGTATGACAACATTCCGTTGCTTTCTTACCTTATTTTAGGAGGCAAATGCCGCTTCTGTCGAGAGAAGATTCCTGCCGTTTATCCGCTGGTTGAGGCCCTGACCGCAGTTTGCTTTCTTATCATCTATTTTAATAATCTTAGCTTTTTTGACCTGCAGTTTTTTGCCGATTGTCTTTTCTCAAGCAGCCTAATTGTCTTAGGATTTATTGATTATTTCCATCAGATAATTCCTGACCATATAACCCTGCCAGTGATAGTTCTATCCCTGGTATATGCTCCTTTTCGCTACGACCTGAACCTCAGGCAGGCTCTGATTGGAGCGGCAGTTGGTGGCGGTTTTTTACTCCTGGTCTATCTCGTCTATCTGTTATGGCGAAAAAAGCAGGGCCTGGGGATGGGTGATGTGATGATGATGTTGATGGTTGGGGCTTATTTGGGCCTGGGCCGGACGATTTTAACTTTAATTCTGGCTTCGGTGGTTGGAGCTATATTTGGACTCCTTCTAATCAAATTCAAGAAAAAAGATCTGCAGTATTCTCTGCCCTTTGGCACTTTTATCGCGGCGGCGGCCTTTGTTTGTCTCATCTGGGGCCAGCCCGTCATTACCTGGTACTTCAGCCTTTTTAGATAAAAAGGGGGACACACTCTCGTGTCCCTAATTTTATTTATTTGTTTTCAGCTACTTAGCGAAGGCATAAAAAGATAGGAGAAAAGAAGAAGCATATCCACTTGCGATTTTTTCTCCTCGGCTTTTAATTCTCAGTTAGCCAGATCTGATTCAGGCCTCT
>JAQULR010000025.1:17311-25678 GCA_028749205.1 Acidobacteriota bacterium
ACCACTGGCCACAGGCCTTCGGCCAGCTCTGCCAAGGCCTCATTTTCATCTTGAGCGATTAGGGCTAATTGACTCAGGTGGCTGACAATTTCTGGGTCGAATTCGGCTTCTAAATAAGGAATAAGTTCCAGCCTGATTTTATTTCTTAAAATCTCAAGGTCGAGGTTGGTTTCATCCGTTCTAAATTCAAAGTTATTTTCTCTAATATAAACTTCGATTTCCCGACGGCTCAGACAAAGCAGCGGCCTGACGACCAGCCCGGCCCTGACCCGAATACCCTGCAGCCCTTCTAATCCGGTTCCCCGGAAAATTTTCATCAAGACAGTTTCCGCCTGGTCAGTCATGGTGTGAGCAGTCAAGATATGCTCAGCCCCCCATTTTTCAGCAGTTTTTTTCAGGTATTGATACCGAAGCAGCCGGCCAGCATTCTCCAGATTTAACTTTTCCTGACGGGCATATTCTCTAACCTCAGCCCTTCCGACCATAACCTTCAGCCCCAGCCTCTGGCCCAGTTGTTTGACAAATTTTTCATCAGCCAAGGCACTTTTCCTAAGCTGATGATTAAAGTGGGCCAGGGCGATCTCCAGCTCAGGCCAGTCTTCTCTTAGCTCTATTAGAAGATGCACTAAAGCTACCGAGTCCTGGCCACCGGAAACTGCTACTAACAGACGGGATTCAGGTGAAAACAGGCGATTGGCCTCGATGAATTTTTTAACTCTCTGGTAAATCATCAGATAAATGGCGGCGGAGGGATTTGAACCCCCGACTCTGCGGATATGAGCCGCATGCTCTGACCAACTGAGCTACGCCGCCAGGTTATAAGGATTTTATATGAGCTGTCTCCGTTAGTCAACATTGCCCAGGAAGGCACCTCCCAGGCAGAACAATATTCCCAAAAACTTCCTTACCAACAGCTTTACCGGTTCTTCAAAAATCTGTCAAAAAAATTACTGGCAGCACTAAAAGCCCTGGCCCAGTTTTTGTAAAGAAAGAAGCTGTGGACATCGTCAGGGAAAACCAGCGTTTCCAGGTACGCTTTTTCCAGCTCCAACAACCTTCCTACCAGATCTGTGGTCTGAACAAAATCGACGTTACGGTCATCATCACCATGAATAAACAACACCGGAGAGGTCCACTTGTCAACATCAGCCACCGGTGAAGACTTGAAGGCTATCTCCATTTCGTCTTCTCCGATCCCCCAGCCACCTCCGCTTCTCCGCTTAGCTCTGAGAGCCCAGTCATGAACTCCATGAAAATCGACCCCGGCTGCAAAAATGTCCGAATTGCGGGCCAATCCCAGGGCTGTTAGATATCCACCGTAAGAACCTCCCCACAACCCTATCCTCTCTCCATCAACGAAAGCCTGACTTTTCAAAAATTCCGCCGCCGCCAGAATGTCCTGATACTCAGAGGCTCCCCTTGGCCCCTGATTTGGAGCCTCCCGGAAAGATGCTCCGTAGCCAAGGCCACATCTGAAATTAACCGAAAGCACCACATAACCGCAAGTAGCCAAATACTGATTGAATGCATAGCATTTATGGTAGTATTCACTTTGATGCCAGGCAGGATACATTTGCCTGGTTGGACCGCCGTGCATAAAAATAACTGCCGGCAGTTTCTCTCCGCTTCTGATATTTACTGGCTTAAACAACTGACCATGAATCTGAAGACCATCTAAGGATTTGAAAACAACCTCTTCAGGAACAACTAAATTTTTTTCGGGAAATTCTTTTACCGAGGAAAGCTCAAATAGGGACCTGATTTTTCCGTTCGTTAAGTCCATAACCGCCGGCAATCCCGGCCTTTTAGCAGTTGATTGAATAAAGAATAGTTTTTTTCCATCGGCCGAAACCTCAGGGTCCCACTCTACACTTTCGCCTTTAGTCACCACCTCAGGTTTCACGCCTTTTACCGATACTTTCCAGAGATGACGTCTGTTAATATCATCTCGATTGCCGTTAAAAAAGACCATCTGCCCATCTGGGGAGACTGTCATCTCCTCTACTTCATATTCGGCTACCTGTTCCTCTGAAGTCAGAGCCAGCATTTCTCCGGTCTCAGTCGAGACAGAATAAAGATGTATCCAGCCAGTATGTTCTGAATAAAACACCAATCTGTTATCTGCTGCCCACCACAGCGGCTTGGCTGGATAGCTGTGGGCAAAGCCACCGCCAGTTTCACTCTCCCAAATCTTTCGGCCTGCCATTTTTTCTAAATCGACTACCCAGACGGAAAAAGGCACCTGGCCTCCTCTGCCAGATGTACTACCAGGAGTTGGTCCCGGAAGCATTCTGATGAAGGCCACACTCTTTCCATCAGGCGACCAGACGGGATACCTGTCCCGATAAACATCGGGAATAAGCCAGGTAAGATCATCTTTCTCGAGATCATAGATTCCGATAAAACTATGGGCCTCTCTGAAGCTGACGAAAAGCACTTTCTTGCTGTCGGGAGACCACTCGAAAGAGCGGCTGACCCCCCTGGCTTGAAAAAGTCTTCGGGCCTCTGAACTCCGGTCGAAGGGAATCACATAAGGCTCGCTGCCTCTGGTAAAGAGGACAGTCTTACCATCAGGAGAGATTAATGGATCCTGTCCATCGGTTAGGACTATTTCTTGGCCAGTTTTAAGATTTAGCACCTTAATTACCTGAGGCGGCCGCTGGGGGCTACTGGTAGGATTAAAGGTATTGCCATAACCATAAAGAAGACTAAAGCCATCTGGAGTAAACTGCAAATTGGAAATTCTCATTCCATCGTCTAATTCATATCGAGTTAGCTGTTTGGCCTTAAAGTCAGACCCCTCTGCTACCCAGATATTCTTCCTCCCCTGGAAGTCCATAACCCAGGCCACCGCCTCACCGGCTGGAGAGACAACCAGCTGCGAAGTATGCGGAGCACTCAAAACAGCCTCAAGACTGAATAAAGGTTGTCTATCGGCCCCCAGTCCGGACGAGGCCAGGATCAAGCTGATTATAAAGGCCAGACTCCCAATCTTCCTAAATCTATTCATTTTTTCTTTCCCTCCTCATAGTTTTTTGTACCAGATATATTAGACATCGCCTCATGGCAAAACCTAACGCCTTAAATTAATCCACCTGGATTATTCTATTATAAAATGATTAGGTAACCAGTTGCCAGAGAAATCAGGTCCAGGACTATCACCACTTTTTAGCTTTTTCCGGCTCCATTTTCCGCAAGTCAAGACCCCGTTCGATGGCTGCCAACCGGTAAAGACAAATTTCCCGAAGCGATGAGGGATGATGAAGCACCTCGCTGACCGACAGGCTGCCCACAGCCCAGATACCTCCACCACGAATTACCACTAATTTGTAGTCATGAAGCAGCCTGATTAGTTGTTCATCCTTCACTTCTGGTCCAACCACCGGAATCGATAAATACATAAAACCGCCTTCAGCATCAACTGGAATAATCCGACTGATGGGCTGATTTTCACCCGAATAGATGTAATGGGCATGGGCTTCAGCTTCAGGCACATAACAATGCATTATGGTCTGAAAATTGCTCTCAGCGTAGATCTTCCGGTGTAGTTCAAGCTCCCGGTCGTCCTCGTCTTCCGAGGCAGTTAGAGGGAGTTTAAGAAGCGGTCCACCAACCTCATAGGGCATTGAAGCCTGCGGAGCATAAAGCAGATAATCCACCCCACGGACTGAGATCGAACCAGTGTGAAAAGGCGAAAGCCGCGACTCAAAGATTCTATTTCCAGCTTTCCTAAATTCTTTAAGGATTTCTTCCTCTTCGGGAAAATCGCAGCGACCATCTATCTCAAGGTTATAAGGGGCTGGCTTAAAATGAAAACAGGACTCTGGTTTAGCCTTAATTTTTGGCCTGAGTTCATTTAGGTTTATCTTCTGCCTTTCAAGAAGCCTGACTATGTATCCGGCGTTATTTACCAAGGATAAATAGAAAAAGGCCTCCTTGAGGCTGCGGCCCCGGCTCATGGCCCCATGACCGTAGATGATAGTCACCGGATGTTCGGCTAACCTGGCTGGAATGGTTTTGGCCATCTCTGGCGAACCACTGGGCACAGCAAACCAGTCCACTGGAATCTCTGCCCCTAAATGATAAAAGGCCAGTGGATCAATTGGCATAAAGGGAGGCAGGCTTTTTGGAGAGGGCTGGTCATCAAGTGTCGCCATAACTACTTCTTTACAGTGGGCATGCATAGAAGCCTTAACACCTGGTAGTGAAAGAATCCCTACATGGATATCAGTTTCTGAGGAGGCTTTATAATATCCAAAGTCAGTTTCGTTGGGAGAAAGATAGCAAAGATGGTTGGGTTCTAAATCGCCTTTCTGAGAGCCGGTTGAGGTGATGACTATAAGCTCCTCGCCAGATTCATTCCTCCAGCGCATGGCCATATTTCCACTGTGACTATCTTGAAGGTCGCAGAGAAGCGAGGCCCGACCGATCGAATGGAAAAGGCGAAATATCTCCTCTCTAATCTGCCATTTTTTCTTACTCATCTTAAACCCACTATTCAGCCAAGCAGCCCAGAAGGCAGTTATTTTTCGGGGCTATGATTTTTATTTTGCCTTGAAGACTGTTCACCTTCCCTTCGATTCTCGGCTTGGCGGCTTCCTTAATTTATAATTTATATTTTTTTCAGGTAAATCAATTTTCTTTGCTCGGTTAATATCGCCAGGCATTATTTTAACTTTCTGGCTCCATTTTCTTCTCAATTTTCATTTGCCCCAGGAGGGGCTGGCTTAGCCGACCTTCTTCATTCCAACCACGGGATTTGTAGTAATCTCTTCTCATCTGGAGCATATTATCTCGGGTGATCAGGCGAGGCTGGCCCTCAGCCATGATGGCAATCTCAGAAAACCTGGCTGGCAGCAGGTCTTCCTCCTCCGGGTTCAGCCCGGCTTCGAGATTAAAAAGCCTTTCTAATGCAGCGATGCGGTTAGCAATTTCTTCAAGGCGGATAGTAGAAAAATCCTGGCCGGTTATACCGCTGGCAATCCTGGCCCAGGGCTCAACCGAAAAAGCAAACCCGGTGAAACGGCATATCCCGAGGCTGTCCTGGAGAATACCAGTGTTTTGCATATTGCGGATGGCAATTGGGGACTGCAGAAGGCTGAAGCGCGGAATTTCCCTTGTGCCACCAAAAAAAGCCAGTGAGACTGCATAACCACCGCGTAAATGACAGGCTCCGGTTGGCGAGGTCATATAGCCGAGAGCCTGAGCATACGAAGCCCGCGGGTCATAGCCCGGGATTTCCAGCTTCTTAACCTGCATGGCCACTTCAGGATGGCTACAAGCCTGAGCTAAGCGGTATGAGCCTTCAGCCAGAAGGTCTCCCAGCCCCTGGCGGTAGGCGGTAAGCTCAACCAGCTTTTCTAAAAGCCCGGAACTGCCAAACTTGACCTCGAGGCCGCTGGTCTTATCTGGAGTCAAATATCCTTTTTCAAAAAGTTCCATGGCACAGGCCACTGTGCCCCCAAATGATATTGTGTCAAGGCCAAGTTCGTTGGCTAAGTAATTAGCACGGATTATAGCCTCCGGGTCGTAGATGTCACAGACCGGGCCAGTCATCACTATTGTTTCGTATTCAGGGCCCTCACCTTTCTTTTCGCTTCCATCAGGTATTTTAACCCGGGTGTGGCGCTGGCAGCCGATGGGACAGAGATAGCAGGAACCAGCTTTTTCTAAGTAATTGCGGGCCAGGTATTCGCCAGAGACTTTCTCCAGTTTGTTCTCATCGTGCTCAACGTCGAGGAAGTTGCGGTGAGGCAGCATGCTGATGAGGTTAATGAGAAGAAGGAGTCCGGCCGTGCCGAGCTCTCTCATGAGGCGTTTTGTAATGGGAGCCTGTTTCATTAAATAGAGAGCTTGATCGAGGCCCGAACGGTAGCCAGCTTCATCAGCGATGGTGATTTTTTCCTGGCCGCGGACCCGGATGGCTTTAAGCTTCTTGCTCCCGAAGACAGCACCGGGCCCGCAGCGTCCGTAGACCCGGTTCTTATCGTTGGCTACGGCGGCATAACGGACTAAATTTTCACCTGCCGGACCAATGGCTAAAGCCCGATAGAAATTTCCTGGGCTACTTTCAGCCGTCAAGATATCAGTCGTTTCATGAGTAGTCTTTCCCCAGAGGTTGGTGGCACTCAGGATTTCAACTTTCTCCGGGCTAAGGTCAATAAAGACGGGTTCGGCCGCCTGGCCCCGGATGATGAGGGCATCGTAGCCAGTTGCTTTTAAGGTGTGAGCCCAAGCTCCTCCGGAGTTCGATGTACCGATGTAGCCAGTGAGAGGCGATTTGTAAACCATATGTCCACGGGCTGAGGTTGGCGCCTTCGAACCCACCAAAGGCGAGGTGGCTATGACGATGACATTTCCCTCGCCGAGGGGGTCAGTAGAGGGGTCAATCCGGTCATAAAGAAGCTTTGTCCCGAGCCCGCGTCCGCCGAGATAGAGGATAGCATCCTGCGGGTCAAGAGGCTCGACCTTGATGGCCCCGGTGCTAAGGTTAATCTCCAGTATCTTTCCTTGATACCCTGATATTCCCATTTAATTGGGCGACCTTTCAGTTCTGCTGCTTTCTCTTCCTTATTAAGATAGCAAAATCCCAAAATGCTGACAATAAAAAAGGGGGACACCCTATCGTGTCCCTATTTTTTTACTATTTTTTCTCTTGCTTTTCTTGAATCTGATATAGGCAAAAAATGGGACAATTATGGAGTCTTCTTGGCTTTTGGTAATTTACAGGTGTTACGTTTTGTGATATCGTAACACTAAAGAAAGGATGTTATTATGAAGAGTATAAATCAATTTATCACTCGAGTTATCATCATCCTGCTCAGCTTGGCATTATTTTCTGACGTTTGGGGCAGCAGCCCTCAGGCTGAATCCCGGATTCAGACCAGCGCTGAAACAACAACCTACCCGGACAACGCCTGTCTAAATGGCACTGATCACTCATCACCTTCTTCCTCTAAAGCTACCTCTACAGATGAAGATTCAAGGCAGAAGAAAAAGAAAAAGGAAACTTCAACTGAAGGAAAGAGCCGGGAAGAAAATTCTGCTGTTACTGATATACCACGGCTCCATGAGGAAGTACTGGTCACCGCTACCATGTCTCCCCTTGAAGTCAAGAATTGCTCGGTCTCGACGACAGTCGTCACCACCGAAAAGCTGAAAGCCCTCGAGGCTACCAGCGCCCTCAACGCTCTGCTCCACGAACCGGGCATCTTTATCATGAGAACCGGTGATTTCGGCCGTTCCGACGTTGAAATCCGAGGCCTTGGCCAGCGCGGTCAGAGGATCGGAGTTATGGTCGATGGCCGGCCCGAAAAAATGGGTATTTTCGGCTGCGTCGTCACCCAGACTTTTCCTTTTGACAACGTCGACCGCCTGGAAGTCGTCCGGGGTCCAGCTTCAGTGTTTTACGGCTCAGACGCTCTTGGCGGCGTCGTAAATATCATAACTCACACCCCTGCCCATGGCTTCGAAACTGAAGCAATATCATCATATGGCTCTTTTGACACCTGGCAGTTCAACCTTCGTCACGGAGCAGGTTTTGAAAAATTTAGCTATTACCTGACCTACCATCGTGACCATAGCAACGGCCACCTCCCCAACTCTGCCTATTCGGGTAACAGCCTGACCGGAAAATTCATTTATGAACTTCCAGCTCTCTGGACTCTTACTCTGAGCGGCAAATATTATGATGGCACAAAAGATGAGCCAACTATATTCTTTGCTGACCCACCGGAAGAATACTGGTTCGATTATAAAAGAGGGGCCGCTGATCTAAGCCTCTTGCGCCTTACTGAAAAGACGGATTTCAGTTTGAAACTTTATACTGACTTTGGCCGACATCGTTTCTCCGATGGTTGGAATTCACGTGATGCGGTTTATGGAACCATCCTGAAATATAGCTTTTCAGGCTGGAAAAACAATCAGCTCACCGCCGGTGCTGATTTCCGCTATCTTGACGGCAAAAGCTACAGCTATCCTGTTGGCCAGTGGCATAGAAGCGAAGGCGGACTATTCCTCTATGATCAATTCACTTTTAAAGACAGGTTGATCCTGACGGGAGGCATGAGGCTTAACAGGGATTCCGTTTATGGTCAGGAATTTGTGCCCAGCGCCGGATTAGTCTTCTTCCTGACCCCCGACACTTCCATCCGCGGGCTGGTCAGCAAAGGTTTCCGCTCTCCACAGTTGAATGAACTTTACCTTTTCCCAGCCTCAAACCCCAATCTTCAGCCAGAAATCCTCTGGAATTATGAGGCTGGTTTTAATACCCGTCTCCTCAGCCGCTTTGATATGAGCCTCAATTTTTTCCTGATGAATGGTCATGATTTCATTCAGACCAAGCCCAACCCCGAGCCTCCGCCGCAG
>JAQULR010000056.1 GCA_028749205.1 Acidobacteriota bacterium
GTCGATAAAACCTTAGTAATCGCCGCCGTCAACGTCGTCTTCCCGTGATCTATGTGCCCTATCGTCCCTATGTTTACATGCGGCTTCGTCCTGGCAAACTTTTCCTTGGCCATCTCTTTTACCTCCTCGGAGTCAGGCAAATTTTTTATTAAAGCCCAAGACCAGACTTGAACTGGTGACCCCGTCCTTACCAAGGACGTGCTCTACCAACTGAGCTACTTGGGCCCAAAGGCATTTCTTCAAGAGCGGGAAACGGGGCTCGAACCCGCGACATTCAGCTTGGAAGGCTGACGCTCTACCAACTGAGCTATTCCCGCATCTAAACTAAAATGGGCAGGGAAGGATTCGAACCTCCGAAGCGTCTCCGCAGCGGGTTTACAGCCCGCCCCATTTGGCCACTTTGGTACCTGCCCAAACCAGCCTTTCCTATGATTCCTGACTTACCGGCTATTTCTGAGCCAGCGAAGGGATTCGAACCCCCGACCCGCTGATTACAAATCAGCTGCTCTACCGGCTGAGCTACGCTGGCAATCATACTTAAATTGATAGAAATTCCTAAATTTTCAAAAGATTCTTGCAACAATACTTTCGTTGATAAATAGTTAAATTGAGATAAAAAACTTCGTTCCGAATACTAACTTAATTCAAACTGTTTGTCAAGATGTGAGTAGATCTTATTTTACTTTTTGACCGCCCATCTTCATCCGATGTGTTCTTTCTATCATGGTTCTGTTAAAATCAAAGCTAAAAATAATATACCTGGCTTTCTGAACGGCTGTCAACTGGCTGAAAAGGAAATCTTCAAAAACTTTCTCTCTCTCCTGGAGTTGTCTTCTTAAATCTTTTATCCGGTTGACTCGTTCTTCATAATCTTCTGCTTTACTCTTGTCATTTTTTAACATCAACCTTAATTCTCTTAACTCTGACGCTAAGGCCTTTTGCAGTTCTGCCTTGTCTTTTTCAGCCCGGTTAAGTTCAGGAAATATAGCCGCAGTTTGCTGCTCTGTAAGCTCCAGCTCCTGAGTCATTCTTAAAGCCCGCAAAGTGAAAAGGTTATGCCGCAAGTTCCGCTGAGTTGAATCCTGAGCCCGGTTTTGAGCCTTGACCGGAACAGCAGATAAACTAATAGATAGCATAAATATTACTAAATAAAGCCCATTTATAATATTTTTTTTTGACATCATTTTCCCTCCTGGAAACCCATATTATCTTCTTGTTGTAGTAAATATTCATCAATATTTATTACATTTATTTGCTTATGGTAAATTTCAGAATAGTCTGATCCATCCGGTTCCCAGGCCAAGGTTTCTTGGATGATACTGTTTATAATCTCCTGGTTGAGGCTCTCCATAACATCATCATCGGTGGCGATTGTCTGGGTAAGCGTTAGGTAAGAATCCTCATAAGATAGGAGAGTCGCCAGCTCTATCTGTCCATTTTCGGCAGGACCAGGACGGAAATAAAATAGCAGGTAGATGGCCGCAGCCAGGAAAAGCAACCCGATACCCCAGGCCGGGACGGGTATTTTAAACCATCTTTTTCTTTTTGTTATTAATTTTTGCTGGTCTATCTGATTTAGCTCTCGTCTTAAACTCGCCTCAAATTCAGTTATATCTCCGATTTCTACTTCCGGCAGACGTCTTACTTCCCTATCAATCACTTTTAAGGCTTCAAAATATTCATTACAGCCAGGGCATTTTTTTAAATGTGCACCTAATCTTTTACTATCCTGCTGGCTGAGGTTTCCATCCAGCCAATCAGAAATCAATTTTTGACATCTTGAGCATCTCATCTTAAGTCTCTTTTGTCCGGCCAAAATAAGGATCTAATTTTTCCTTAATCATCCTCCTGGCCTGGTGGATCCTCCAGGAAACCGTCCCTTCAGAACAACCCAGAACCTCTGCTGCTTCCTTATGACTCATGCCCTGAAAAACAACCAAAGAAAAAGCAGCTTTGTAAATAGTTGGTAAGCCATCAAAAGCTTTTTCCAAACTGGCTTTCAGTTGTTCAGCCTCAGAAGCATTTTCTGGAGAGATAAAATTGTTAGCTAATTTATTATCTCGATCTCGGTCCTCTCTGCTATTAAAATACTCACGGTAATTCTTCTGCGGCTCAGATTTTTTTAAAAAGTTTAGGCTTAGATTCACAGCTATTCTGTGCAGCCAGGTGTGAAAGCTGGAACTGACCCGGAATTCTTTTATAGCCCTAAATGCCTTAAGGAAAGTTTCTTGAGTTAAGTCAGCCGTATCCTCCCTGTTTTTCGTCAGCCGATAAATCAGGTTGAAAACTCTGCTCTGATATGTCCTGGCGAGGGTCATAAAAGCCTCCGCATTTCCCTGCTGGGCTTGCTGAATCAACTGCCTCTCCTCTTCTCTGTTCATAACAGCTCAACTTTCCAGAGCCCAAGTTACAAGAGGAGACTGGGCATTTTCAACCTTTCTGAGCAGGCACTTATCACAAATATTTAGACAATTTTTCACTATTTTCCTTGGAAAATTATCCTGTTTTAATCATACGCTGGGACTGTCCTTCTTTATCTTACCCCTCTTCTTATTTTTTTCCAGTGCTTAATTGACTAACTCGGGTTTAATTGATAGTATTGGCGAATGAAATTTGCTTTTTAAGGAACCTGCCATGATCGAAAGATATACCATGCCAGAGATGGGGGAAATCTGGTCTGAGGAAAACAAATATAGAAGATGGCTGGATGTGGAACTGGCCGTCTGTGAAGCCTGGGCTAAACTGGGCAAGATTCCCCAGAGTTCTCTAAATACCATCAAGATAAAAGCCAATTTTTTAGTTCAGAGGATCGAAGAGATTGAAAAGGTGACCAAGCATGATGTTATTGCTTTTCTAACTTCTGTAGCTGAACATGTAGGAGAGGATTCCCGTTTCATCCATATGGGCTTAACTTCCTACGACGTGGTTGACACCGCCCTTTCTCTACTCATTGTTGAATCTCTCGATAGAATTGAGAAAGGATTGCTGGAGCTCAGAAAGTGCCTTAAAAAACAGGCTATAAAATATAAAAAGATTCCCTGTATCGGCCGGACCCATGGGGTCCATGCTGAACCAATTACTTTCGGTTTTAAGATCTTGATCTGGTATGAAGAAGTAAATCGCCACTTAGAAAGACTGAAGAAAGCCCGAGAGGTCATCGGGGTTGGCAGAATATCTGGCTCGGTTGGTACCTATGTCCATCTTGACCCCAGAGTGGAAAAATATGCTCTTAAAACCTTAGGGCTGAAGCCGGCTCCTGTTTCTACTCAGGTCTTGCAGCGCGACCGTCATGCTGAAGTGATGAGTTGCCTGGCTTTAATTGCTACGTCTCTGGAAAAATTTGCTCTGGAAATCAGACACCTTCAAAAAACTGAGGTTCTGGAACTTGAGGAGCCCTTCACTAAAGGGCAAAAAGGTTCCTCCTCTATGCCGCACAAAAGAAATCCCGTGCGCTGCGAAAGAATCGCTGGCTTAGCCAGGATTGTCAGGGGAAACCTTCAAGTGGCTTTAGAAAACATCACTCTCTGGCATGAACGTGATATCTCTCATTCTTCAGCTGAACGCATCATTTTCCCGGATTCTTTTATCCTGACTGATTATCTTCTGGCCGAGACACTGGACATTATCTCTAACTGGCAGGTCTATCCCCAGAGAATGCTACAAAATATTCAAGCCACCCGCGGCCTGATTTTTTCCCAGGCGGTGCTGCTGGCTCTGACTCAGAAAGGCCTCAGCCGAGAAGAAGCCTACAGACTTGTTCAGAACTGCAGCTTAAAATCCTGGAAGGACCATCTAGATTTTAAGAAACTGGTGACCAGTGACCCGGAAATCACCAGTTTTTTAAGTCAAGAAGAAATTGACCGCTGCTTTTCTCTCGAACCTTATCTGGCAAAAATAGATTTTATTTTTAAAAGAGTTCTCCAATGAAAGTAAGAATCATAGTAAGGTTTAAAGACACTGTCCTTGACCCTCAGGGACAGGCTGTCAGAAATGCTCTGCACACCCTCGGCTACACTTCAGTTAAAGATGTCCGGCAGGGAAAATTTTTTGAAATTGAGCTGAATAAAATTGACCCCGGTCAGGCAGAAAAAATTGTCCAGGAAATGGCTGATAAAGTTCTGGCTAATCCCATCATCGAAAAATACAACTGGGAAATAATAGAGGCCTGAGGGCCAGGAAAAGAAAGAGAGGGTAGATGAAGTTTGGAGTAGTAGTTTTCCCAGGTTCCAACTGTGATTATGATGCTTATCACGTGCTTAAGAACGTCATCAGCCAGGAAACAGTTTTTCTTTGGCACAAAGATCGCGACCTACAAAATGTTGATTGCCTGGTGCTGCCGGGCGGCTTTTCTTACGGCGATTATCTCCGCTCCGGAGCTATCGCCCGCTTTTCCCCTATCATGTCTGAGGTGAAAAAATTTGCTGCCACTGGTGGTCTGATTATTGGAATATGCAACGGCTTTCAAATTCTGCTGGAAGCTGGACTTCTCCCAGGGGCCATGCTCCGGAATAAGAATCTCAAGTTTCTCTGCCAGCACGTCTGGGTAAAGATTGAAAATAATCAGACGGCCTTCAGTAATTCCGGCCAAATGGGACAAGTGCTGAAAATTCCCATTGCCCATTTTGATGGAAATTATTATGCTCCACCCAGAGTGTTAGCAGAACTGGAAAAGAACAAACAGATAGTTTTTCGTTATTGCAATGAAAATGGAAACCTGACAGAAGAAGCCAATGTCAACGGCTCGGCTAACCATATTGCTGGCTTGATAAACCGGGAAGGAAATATTCTTGGAATGATGCCCCACCCGGAAAGAGCCTCCGAAAAGATACTTGGAAGCGAAGATGGAAAGGTCATCTTTAATTCAATTATTAATTACCTGGAGAAAAAGGCTGTTATCTCTCCCCTGCCATCGCTAATCGAGACATTTTAAGGAAACCAGGGTGATTGACGAAAAAACTATAGCAGACCATAACTTAAAGCTGGAAGAATATGACTATATAGTTAAACTCATCGGCCGGGAACCGAACCTCATCGAGTTGGGGATTTTTTCGGTGATGTGGTCTGAACACTGCGGCTATAAAAGCTCCAGAATTTACCTGAAAAAATTTCCCACCAAGGGGAAATTTTTGATTCAAGGACCCGGGGAGAATGCCGGCGTGATGGATATTGGAGATAGCCTGGTAGTGGTTTTCAAGATTGAGTCTCATAACCACCCTTCATACCTTGAACCTTACCAGGGTGCCGCCACTGGGGTTGGTGGAATTCTTCGAGATATTTTCACCATGGGTGCTCGTCCAGTGGCAGTATTTGATTCTCTTCGTTTCGGCCCGCTGGACCAGCCGAAAAGCCGTTCTGTTATGGAAGGGGTGGTGTCTGGGATTTCCGGCTATGGCAATTCTTTTGGAGTTCCAACTGTTGGCGGCGAAATCTATTTTCATGAAGGCTACTTTCAGAATCCCCTGGTCAATGTCTGTTGTCTCGGTCTAGCAGAGAAAGACAAGCTTTTTTTTGCCCGAGCCCAGGGTGTCGGAAATGCAGTTATTTATGTCGGGGCAAAGACAGGACGCGACGGAATTCATGGAGCCACCATGGCTTCAGCGGAGTTCGGTGAAAATACCGAGCACAAAAGACCGAATGTTCAAGTTGGCGATCCATTTAAAGAAAAGCTACTGCTGGAGGCCTGTTTAGAAGCTATGGCCAAAAACCTGATTATTGGAATTCAGGATATGGGGGCTGCTGGCCTTACCTGCTCAACAACAGAAATGGCCGCCAAGGCCGGAACCGGTATGGAAATTAACCTCGACCTGGTGCCGCAGCGAGAAGAGGGCCTGAATCCCTATGAAATTATGCTGTCTGAATCTCAAGAGAGAATGCTTATAGTAGCTGAACCCGATCAGGTTGAAGAATTGCAGAAAATTTTCAGCAAATGGGACCTTGAAGCAGTAGTCATTGGAAAAGTCACCGATGATGGCCAGCTCAAAGCCTACTTTCATGGAGAGCTGGTCATTGATATTCCGGTCAAGGCCGTAGTTGACCTGTGCCCAGCTTACCGGCGGCCGGTTAAAGGACCTGCTTACATCCGCCAGCTCTCAAGGTTTAAGGCCCCGGAAATGCCTGGCGATCTCAATCAGGTATTTCTTCAGCTGGTTGCTTCCCCAAATATAGCCGACAAAGAATGGATTTTCAGGCAATACGACCACATGGTCCAGATAAATACCATTGTTCTACCGGGAGCAGATGCCGCCGTGCTCAGGCTGAAAGGACTGAAAAAGGGACTGGCTATGACCCTTGATGGTAACCCCTTCTACACCTATCTTAATCCTGAACGTGGTGGAGAAATAGCCGTGGCTGAAGCTTGCCGCAATTTGGCCTGTGTTGGCGCCGTGCCGATGGGTGTGACCAACTGTCTTAATTTCGGCAATCCGGAAAAGCCGGAAGTCATGTGGCAATTCAAGAAAACAGTCGAAGGTATAGCCCGAGCCTGCCGTCAATTTAATATTCCAGT
>JAQULR010000005.1 GCA_028749205.1 Acidobacteriota bacterium
AAGAGTGTTCCCCGTGGGGCCTCGATTAGCCCGACACCCTCTGATTTCTTTTTACCTTTTGTGACCAGTTGATCACCGGTAATTTCTTTATCATTAAGCAGCTCTTTGATGACTTCAGCGGCGTGTAACATTTCAATCAATCTGGCCCAGTGGCTGTGGAGAGTCATATTGTTAGGTTTCCCGCTGGTATAGGCTTTGTAGATTTCAAACTCCCGCTGGGCTCGAGGGCTGGGAATATAATCGCAGGTGTTGAGTCTGGCGATCGGACCGACCCGGTACCAGCCTTTCTCTTTCCCCAATTTCTTGAGATAAGGGAACTTCATATAGCTCCAGGGCCTGACCTCCTCTCCGATGTATTCCAGGTAATCACTGTAATCAACATCGTTAAGGACTTTCCGGCCTTCGGCATCGACAGCTCTGAGCACTCCGTGGTATAAATCCAGGGCTCCGTCCTTTCTTACCAGGCTCAAGTGGTTTGAGGGAAAAGCAGCAAAATTATCTATCACTTCCTTATTTTCCTGGTGGATTTTTTTGAAGATCTCCACCGCCTCTTGGGCCCAGGAGATTATCGTATCGATGTTGTCTGGGGCAGCAGATTTTAGGAAATTATCTTTTTCTTCCGGGGTCAAGCTTTTGTTAACCCCGCCAGGGATAGCTCCAGTGCCATGGATTTTTTTCCCAGCAGTGGCTTTGATGATTTCCTGACCGAATTTTCTCAGGATGACCCCTTTTACGGCAATCTCCTTATGCATCTTGGCTACCCCGATTATATTCCTGATGGCCGGATCGGCATCGAAGCCGAAAAGAAAATCGGGCGAGCTAAGATGGAAGAAATGCAAGGCATGGGATTGCAACATCTGTCCGTAATGCATTAGACGTCGGATTTTTTCAGCAGTTGGTGGTAGATTTTCCGGAGAGACCCCAACAATGATATCCATGGCTTTGGCTCCGGCTAAATGGTGGCTTACTGGACAAATTCCACACAGGCGCTGGACCAAGACCGGTATTTCCCAGTAAGGCCGGCCTTGAACAAATCGCTCAAAGCCACGGAATTCCACCACATGGAAGCGAGCCTGAGACACCCGTCCGCTATCGTCCAGATGGATGGTGACTTTACCGTGTCCTTCTACTCTGGTTACCGGTTCTATCGTTATCTTTCTGGCCATTTTCTTACATCCTTTAATCGTATTTTATTAGTTGATAATCGAGTTTTATTGGCCTTCCCTGAATCAAAGCCGAGAGAGCTTCCCAGATCAGGTCAGCTGATGGAGGGCAGCCAGGTAGAAAATAATCAATCTTGACTATTTCGTGGCAGGGATAAACCCGGTCTAAAAGAAGCGGGAGCTCCTCATCATTTGGGATAAAAGCATCCTCAGGAGCAACTGTTAGAGACTTAATATAGGCTTCCTCTAAGCATTCTTTAAGCGGTATGGTATTGCGCATGGCTGGCAGACCACCCATGATGGCACATTCTCCAACTGAGATGAGAATACGGCAGTTTTTTCTGAAATAACCCAGAACCTCCACATTTTCAGCATTGCAGCAGCCGCCTTCGATTAGGCCGATATCCACCGGCCTGGTGAAACTTTTAATATCGTCAATTGGAGATTTGTCGAATTCTACCAACTCAATAAGGTTTAGTATTTTTTCGTCAATATCCAAAAAGGACATATGACAGCCAAAGCATCCTGCTAAAGAAGCTGTCGCTATTACCGGTTTGGTCATTTTCTCACCTCTTTTAGCTTTTATTCCTTCTCTTCTATTTCGCTGCCGATAGGCCGATAGTCAAATTTACGTTTTCCGATCGGAATCCGGAAGCCAGCCTCTTTTTTAAGGATGGCTCCAACTGGACAGATATCCATGGCTTGCTGGACCTGCTCATTGCTCATCTCGGTAGCCAGCTGGCGGTCAACATTTATTCGCAGGTTGTTAGACCTTTCGTGTAGAGCAAAAATTTTCTGGCCGTCCTCAGTCTGAACGCCCCGGACACAACGCTGGCACTGAACGCAGCGGTTATGTTCCAACAGGAATTTTGGAAAAGCTTCTATTTCTCTTTTTGGGAAAAGATAAGGGAAACGGGGAACCATAATCTGGTAGCGATAGGCCAAAGCTTGGAGCTCGCAATTGCCGCTTTTCTCGCAGGCCGGGCAGAAATGATTGCCCTCGACAAATAGCATCTCAATTAAGGCCTTCCGGTATTCTTCGACTTCGGGGGTCATATTCTCAATGATCATACCTTGAGTTACTGGCTGGGTGCAGGAGGCCATCCACCGGCCGTTAGACTTGACCGAACAGATGCGGCAGCTGCCAACTGGCTTTAAGCCCTCAAAATGGCAGAGCACAGGAATATAAATGCCGTTAGCTTTAGCCGCTTCGTAGATTGTCTGGCCGGGTTCGGCCAAGCCTTCCTGGCCATCAACAGTGAATTTTATCTTATCAGACATGCTCGTTCTCCTCCTGGAAATTTCTTCCGGTCAAGATGCAGGCCTCGGCCACGGCTGTTATCAGGTCAAACTCAGAAATGAACTCGGCTTCTTTAACTATTTTGCTCTCATATAGCTTCCTGAAGTTAGTTAAGGTGGTCAGCACCGGGTTGGCTGAAGTTTGACCCAGGCCGCAGCGGCTCGTGGTTTTGATGATTTTCCCCCAGGCTTCAATTTCTTTTAAATCCTGTCTGGTTCCTGTACCCTTAATTATCTTTTCAAATTTCTTCTTTAGGAGGACGTTCCCCGCCCGGCAGGGAAGACACCAGCCGCAGCTTTCTTCTATAAAGAAGTCAAGGAAATTAGCCACGACCGAAAATAGGTCACGGCTACTGTTGAAAATTATAACTGAACCGCCCGTGGCCAGGTCTGAAAAACATATCTTACGGCTAAAGCCCGGCTCACCAATGCACTGTCCAGAGGGACCGCCTACTTGGATAGCAAAGGTCTCTCTGGCTCCTGCCATTTTTAAAAGTTCATCGATCGTCAGCCCGAATTCTACCTCGTAAATACCTGGCCTGTCACAATCTCCAGAAACGCTCAGCACTTTAGTTCCGGCAGAAACCGATGTCCCCATGGCTCTGAACCAGTTAGAACCGTTAGCCATTATCCTGGTAGCGGTGGCTAAAGTCTCAACATTGTTGACAGTACTTGGCATATTCAGATAGCCTTTCTGAACTGGGAAAGGAGGCCGGTCTCTTGGCTCGCCTCGCTTTCCTTCAGCAGATTCTATCAGAGCAGATTCCTCTCCACAGATATAAGCCCCGGCGCCCATCTTGATCTCTACCTCAAAATCGAATCCTCGGCCAGCTATGTTTTTGCCCAGCAGACCTTGCTCTCTCATTTTTTTCAGGATGTTCTCAAGATATTTTTTGAGGTAGGAATACTCATGTCGCAAATAAAGAATTCCCTGCCTGGCTCCCACGGCGTAGCCAGATATGACCATACCTTCAAAAACCATTTCGGGTCTTTCGGTTAGAATTACCCGGTCTTTGAAGGTTCCTGGCTCTCCTTCATCAGCGTTACAAATGACATAATGCTCTGGACCTTTTTCTTTACGGCATAATTCCCATTTAAGGCCGGTGGGGAAACCGGCTCCACCCCGGCCCAGCAGGTTGGCTTTTTTTATCTCATCAATAACTGCCTCGGGAGAGGTTTCCAGAGTTTTATGGATGGCCGTACCCGCTAAGTAGTCGTCAAAAATAACCGGTCCAGATTTTCTTATATTATTTTTGACCATAGCTTTGACCAGCTCATGACTGTTAGCCCCGTCACCGAACTCCTCTACCATTTCCTGGACAGGCTTTCCCTGTTTCATCCAGGAGGCGAGCTTCTTGACTTTTTCTTTATTAAGCCTGGTAAAAATAACTTCATTAATCAAGGCAGCCGGTTCCTGATCATTCATACCGATGCAGGAAGTTTCCATAAGGGTTATCAACCCATCAGAAGAAGTCTTTCCGAAGGGGCAACCGGCCTCTTCCTCAAAAGCCAGGGCCACTTCCTGGCGGCCTGCCATTTCAGAGGTAATAGAGTTGTTTAGATAAACAACATATTTTCCCAGTGGCCGGGCTGAAAGAAAATGGTAGAAACTTATAAGGCCCTCTACCTCAGCTATCGAGATCCTAAAGGCTTTAGCCACCTCAGCCACGGCTTTTTCTGAAATATATCCCTCAGCGGCCTGGATATCTTTGAGGAGTTCAATAAGTCTGGTCCGATCCAGGTTGTATTTAGAGATAATTTTTTTATAATCCATATTAAACCCCTGAATAAAATTAAATTTATTTATATCATAAATTACCACCTTAAACCAAGAATAATCTTGAGAAATTATTACTTATTTCTTATAATACCAAGCATGAAAATTGACCTTAATAATCTCAGCCGTTTGGCTAACCTGGAATTGACGGAAGATGAAAAGGAGCTTCTACCAGGCCAGATGGAAAAAATAATTGACTGGGTTGGACAACTTTCTACCCTGCAAATAGACGGGGAGGAGAAATTTATTTCAGTTGATTTTAACCTTAGACTGGACGAGGACCTTCCCCGGGAATCTCTTCCCCAGTCAGAGGTGCTGTCTATGGCTCCTGAGGCAGAAGGCGATTATATAAAGGTTCCCAGGGTACTTACAGAAAAATGAAGTTAATAGAGCTTGGATTAACTGAAGCGGTGGAGCTGGTAAAGAAGGGCGAGCTAAAAGCTAAACAAATAGTTGACGACTACATCAGCCACATTGAGTCAGAAGATCCTAAAATCCAGGCCTATCTGAATTGTGCTTTTGACCGAGCCAGTTCGAGAGCTCTCGAGATAGACAACAAGAAAGAAAAAGGACGTTTGGCTGGGGCTATAATTGCAGTTAAGGACAACATTGTAACCCGGGGACTTAAAACCACCTGTGGCTCCAAAATTCTGGAACATTTCGTACCTCCTTATGATGCTGCAGTTGTCGAGCGGCTCGAGGCTGAAGACGCCATCATCATCGGTAAAACCAACCTGGACGAGTTTGCCATGGGGTCCTCGACCGAAAATTCAGCCTTTTTCACTACCCGAAATCCCTGGGACCTGGAAAGAGTGCCAGGTGGTTCCAGTGGAGGATCGGCCGCGGCCGTAGCTGCTTTGGAAGCCATGGCTGCCCTCGGCTCGGAAACTGGGGGATCAGTACGTCAGCCGGCTGCTTTTTGTGGAGTGGTAGGTCTGAAGCCAACTTATGGCCGGGTCTCGAGGTATGGGCTGGTGGCTTTTGCCTCATCTCTTGATCAAATAGGGCCTATAACCAGGTCAGTTGAAGATTGCGCCTTGATTACTTCAGTAATCGCTGGTTTTGACCCCCGGGATTCGACCTCAGCCAGGTTTCCGGTTCCTGATTATTTTTCCGATCTGGGTGAGTTCAGTGAAAAAATCAGAATCGGGTTATTAACTGAATCTTCTTTAAAAGGAGTCAAGCAGGAAATCGCAGAGAACTATCATCGGGTTCAGGCTTTAATGGCAGAGCTGGGATTCGAAACTAAAAGCCTAGATTTGCCATCCTGGCAGGTGGCACTCCCCTGTTATTATGTGATAGCTCCATCTGAAGCCAGCTCGAACCTGGCCAGGTATGATGGGGTCCGCTATGGCTTCAGGGCCGAAGCAAGAGATTTATCCGATATGTACGTAAAAACCAGGACCCAGGGCTTTGGGAGTGAAGTTAAAAGACGGATTCTGCTGGGAACCTTTGCTCTGAGCTCAGGTTATTACGATGCCTATTATGCTAAAGCTTCCCGGGCCCGCCAGGTTATAACTGGCGAGCTGCAGGCAGCTTTCGAGCTAGTTGATTTCATCCTGACACCAACCACGCCCGAAGCGGCTTTCAAAGTGGGAGAAAAGCGGGACCCGATTTCCATGTATCTTCAGGATTACTTCACGGTGACAGCCAATCTTTCCGGAATACCGGGGATTTCCATCCCGAGCGGGCTGACAGCTGCTGGGTTGCCTGTTGGGCTTCAAATTCTATCTCGGCCCTTTGAAGAATCAAAATTATTTAAATTTGCTTTTAAGCTTGAAAAAAGTTTTGATTTCCAGAATAATAGATACAGAATTAATACCTCAGGAAGGAGGAAGAATGAAAAATAAAAGACTTTGGTTAGTCGGTTTTGTTGCTGCCATTGCTCTGATCTATGCGGGCTGCTCTTCATCTCCCGAAAAAGCCTTGCTGGATAAATATTTCCATGCCCTGTCTATGTCTGATAACCAGACTATGGCTGCCATGGCGGTTGAACCTCTGGCTATAGAAGCTGAAAGCTATGAGATTATCAGCATAAGTGAAGAGAAAGTTGAGCCTGTTATTCTGCCTGAACTTAATAAGAAAGAAATGGAAGCTAAAAAGGCAGTGGAAGACCATATTGGTCCTGTGGTTGATGCTAAAGATGCCTTAGACACTGCCAAATATGACCTGGATAATGCCAGAACCTCAGGTGCCCGAGCGGCATTGAAGAGAAAAGTTGCCGAGCTCCAGGCCAAATATGATGAAGAATACAATATTCACACCGAGCTTCAGAAACAATATACAGAGGCCAAAGAGGCAGCAGCTAAAGAAGAACAAATTACGCTTTTTTCTCTTAATGTCCAGGCGCTTCCAGGAGTAAGGGATCTGCAGGGTGATGTTCATTCCAAAGAGGTTCTTATTAAAGTCAAAACTAAAGCTGGGACCGAGAGACAATACAATGTTTTATTGAGGAAGTATGTCCTGAAAGATGATGCAGGGCAAACCTTAAATGGCCGCTGGATTATTGTCAAGTTTGTGCCCGTCAGCGGCTAAGGCAATCTCTGAAACGAAGCTTTTTTAAAAGCCCTTAAAAAGGGGAAGGCCTTTATTACCATTGTATTGACATTTTAAGATTTTTAGCTATAAATAACCTTTCATGCACTCTTCAATTAAGAAGGGGCCGTTAGCTCAGAGGGAGAGCACCGGCCTTTTAAGCCGGGTGTCGCTGGTTCGAGTCCAGCACGGCTCATTTGTGCCCCTGTCGTCTAGCCCGGCCTAGGACATCGCCCTTTCAAGGCGGCAACACGGGTTCGAATCCCGTCGGGGGCGCTATTTTTTTTCGGGTGGGAAATAGGATTTAGAAATAAACACAGTAAGAGCCCACCTCACATAAAAAAGACTTTAAGACAAATGGTGGGCGGTACTGGGTTCGAACCAGTGACCTCCGGTTTGTAAGACCGGCACTCTGCCCCTGAGCTAACCGCCCGATTTTTAACTTCGAGGTTTAGATTTAAATTATGTAAAAGGCGCTTGTTTGTCAAGATTGGCCTGAACGTTTTTGTTATCCCAGGATTAACAGAGAGCCGAATCCGAAACATTCCTTTGACCGAACATGAAACAAATACTAAAATAATATCTTAACCCACTGATTAAGTTAGGTATAATGCCTGATAGCGAAATTTTAATCATCGATAAAATCAAAAAATTTCAGGAACTTTTAGCTGCCTGGGAATCAAGTACCGTAGTTGAAACAAAGCTTTCGGCTGAAGAAGTGGTCAAAATCGCCTCGGAGCTGATTTCTGCCGACAAGCTGAAATATCTTGATCGAGATTCCGCCCGGACTTACCTAAACCTGACCTCTTCTTCAAATTTCCTTCGACAGCTCAAATACCCTGACGGATGCTATGAGTGGGCAGAGACCTGTTTCGCTTTTATCCAACATTCTGGTTACAAGCTCTTCAATCTTTTTGAGGAAAGAGTTCGAGAATCTCCTGATGGCATTATGTTTGTTGACTTATCAGTTAATCCAAGCCGGCGCTGGACGCGAGCAGAAGTCAGCCATTATCTGAAATTATTAGCCGGTTCCTTTTTTCTGTTGTCCGGGGATAATGATCCTCGAGTAGCTATTTTCAGCGAAAATAGTTTTGATACTGCCTGCTGTGATCTGGCCAGCCTTTTTTATGATATTTTGGTCTCCCCAATTAACCCGAGTTTCAGTTTTGAAAACCTGGAAATGATTTTTGATCAGTTGCAATTTAACCTGGCCATTACTGATTCGCCAGAGAGGCTGAAGCTGCTGGAAAGACTTAAGCAGAAAACCGGCCGAAATTTTGAGATTTTATTAACCCGGAGATTTGAAATTCCTGATTCTCAGGCCAGACTTTTAGGGCAGCAGGTGAGAAGCCTTGATCAGTCTAAAGTTGAAGATCTTTTAAGGCACAGGAGGCACCGAAGTCTTACCGAAGTTTCGACGGTTATGTTTACCTCTGGCAGCACCGGGCAGCCAAAGGGTGTCTCTTTTTCTGAATATAACCTGATTACAAAAAGATTTGCCAGGGCGGCCGCTCTCCCGCAAGTGGGCCAGGATGAAGTGTTACTTGCCTTTCTGCCGCTTTATCATACTTTTGGGCGCTATTTTGAATTATTGGGTTCGATATTCTGGAGAGGCACCTATGTTTTTTCTGGCAATCCATCTGCAGCTACTCTGCTAAATTTGTTCCCCCAGGTAAATCCAACAGGTCTGGTTAGTGTTCCGATCCGCTGGCTGCAAATATATGAAAGATGTTTAGAGAAAGTAGGCCAGGTCAGTTCTAAAGAAGGAAAGAGAGAGGCAGTAAGGTCAGTTATAGGCTCTAATTTGCGATGGGGAATATCTGCTGCCGGTTATCTTGAACCTAAGGTCTTTCACTTCTTTGAAAAACACGAGGTTAACCTGGTCAGCGGATTCGGATTGACCGAAGCTACCGGCGGCTTGACCATGACTCCTCCTGGCCGCTATGTTGACAATACCCAGGGACTGCCCCTGCCGGGTGTTGAGCTCAAGTTAAGCGAGGAAGGAGAACTATTAGCTCGTGGCCATTATATTGCCCGTTATCTTGAGGATAAAGGGCCCGGCGATGAGATTCCCTATCCTGGTGATCCAGAAACAGATTATTGGTTGAGAACAGGAGATATCTTCAGGATCCTTCCTAATGGCTATTATCAAATTGTTGACCGTATCAAAGACATATACAAAAATAACCGAGGCCAGACGATTGCTCCTCGAAAAGTTGAGGATAAGTTTAAATCTGTTCCGGGGATTAAGAGAGCTTTTCTGGTGGGAGATGGCCGACCCTTCAATATCTTGCTGATTGTCCCAGACAGCGACTGTCCTGAATTGACTCAGACTCTTGGGAAAGAAGGTGAGAAAGAATACTACAAGAGAATAATAGAAGCGGCTAACCTGGACCTGGCCACCTACGAAAGGATAATAAATTTTGCCCTTTTAGACAGGGATTTCAGTAGGGAAAAAGGCGAGCTGACTGCTAAAGGGAGTTATAACCGGAAAACCATTGTGGCCAATTTTTCTGATTTAATAGAGGATCTCTATAAGAAGGATTACCTCGAATTTCGAGGTAAGACCTATAGGTTAAAGATTCCCTTTTGGGTGATTAGAGATCTGGGTTTACTTGAGGATGATTTTAAGCTGGCTGATGGCTGCCTCAATGACCGCAGCCGATCACTTTCTCTAATTATAGAAGAAGCTGGAGAAGGTAAAAGATACCGAATAGGAGATCTGGTTTATGAGTTAAAAGATGATCTTATCGACCTGGGTCTTTTTGCTCGCCAGCCGTTTCTCTGGTGCGGGAATCCAGCCTTAGTTCAATTTTTGAGGGTAAAAGAGGGCTGGGATACGCCCATGTCCAATGTTTCTAATCGGATCAGATTAGCTTCAGAAGAAGCAGAAATATCTTATCAAAAGATCCCTGCTCCTCACGGATTAACCGATCCTTCCCTTATTAGAGTCCATCAACTGGTTGCCAGTCTTTATTTTGGCTCTAATGAGGAAGCTATCAGAGCTATGACCCAGATAGAGAGGCTTTTTTTTGAATCTGAAAATCTCAGGATTTCAACTCTAATAAGGCTAAGATTGGAAGCTCTGGCCAATCACCGAGATGAAAAAGTGCGTTGCTGGGCTTACCGACTTTTAATTCTTGATCAACCCCGGCCGGATTATGTCCCCTCTCTTGAGGATTTTGTGGAATCAGGACGAACTTTTCTCAGTAAAGAATCAATCGAGGAGATAGCTTCCTCAGCTTTGGGGAGTGGCCGGTTTGAAGCACTAAGAAGAAGGCTGGCCGGTTACCGGGCATCATTGAAATGGCCGGCTTCGCCCTCAACTCATGCCCAATTTAGGCACATTTTTCAATTACTGGTGGGCTTTGCCCAGGTTCATCCCGAATACAGGCCAGATGTAGTTGCAGAACTGGCCAGCTGGGCATTGCATCAACAGGATCAGATCCTTTCAGCCGAAGCAGAAAGGTTAATAGAGAACCTTAATTTGGTTTTACGCTTGCAGATAAAGGTTAGTCTTCCGGAAACCTATCAGCAAGGCCTGGAGAAGAGCTTGAGATTCAGCGGGCAGTTTTCAGAGGCTGAAAAAAAGAGAATTTCTCAGGTCCTCGGTGACCCAACTTTCCTGATTGAGAGCTTGAGAACTGGTTATGGAGATTATATAACCGGTCCTGAAAGTATAGCTTCAGCTCAGATCAGGATTTCGCGAGTAGCTTCAATCTATGAAGGCCTGCATCTCAGGGTTTGCCTTAATACCACAGAAGGTGAGCATTATGATTTTAGACTGGAGATTCATGAGGGTCAGCTGGGCGAAAGTTACAGAGAAAAGGTCTACTGGTATCTGGTTCTATCTGAACATTATGATTTTCCAGGACTACTGCCACGGCTGGCCAGTTGGCGGCCAGACCTTGGAGCTATAAGTTACCGATTTTTCAGCCGCCTGAGTGTTGATGAGCGGATCAGAGATTTTGCCGGGAGAAACCAGAGCCAGCAGCCGGCCATAACAGCCCAAGAATGGAGGATGCTTTATATTAGAGCCATTTCTCTAATTTATCAGGCCGTTCAGGCATCGGATTTTAAGCTAATTCCTGGCGAAGGCTTGCCTGAAAATGTCTCGGTAGAAGCTGGGAGGCCGGTGTTAATCAACCCTGGCAATTTAATAAAGTACCGGGGGCCTGGCTCTCTTATGAAGTCAATAGTTGATAATTTTTATCTGAAAATAGTGGCTGCTTATCCCTGGGCTGAGAAAATTATTGACCTAAGCTGGCTCTTTGATGCCTTTTATGAAATATGGGAAGAAGATAAAGTTAACAATTTCTTGAAGGAAATCCAGGCAGAACTGAAAAGACAGGATATCGAAGTGGAGGGTTTTGGTTCGCTTCGTAGTCATCTGGAAAGTTATCTCAGCGAGATTAGCCAGAATCCCGTTCTCCCGGTTTCAGTGCTTTTTGCTATCCGCAAATATAAGGAATGGGAGCTGACCTGGCGCCAGGCTGGACCTGCCGAAAGAGAAAAGAAAATCCTGGAACTGATAGATGAATTTAACCTTGAAAGCAGGCCAGAATGGATTCGTTTTTACTTTTACCGTCATACTTATTTTGCTTCAACCAATGCTGAAGTAGTCCTGACTTTCGAAAAACTGCTTGAGAAAATGAAAGAAAATCCTGATAAGTTGGCTATCCAGTTTGTTGAACTCTCCGAGCTGCAGTCACAACTGAAGGAGGAAGCTGATCGTCAGGTCTTCAGCCGGATGGTTTTTCCTCGAACTGGCCAGATCAGAGAACTGGATTTTCAGAAAACAGGCGAGATTGGACAGGAAAAACTGATTATTAGATCCGGAATAAATGATAGATTGGGAAATCAGTTTACCTTCAGACAAAGCTACGATCCTGCGGAAATAGGTCAACTTTACAGGCTCTTTTTGATGGATAATTACCCGAGCGTGATTTCTCAAGAGAATCAGAATCTGGTTCTGCTAGATCCGGAAGGATATCTGGTTGGAGGAATATGCTTCAGAAATTTGTCCAGGCAAGTGGTTTTTCTTGAAGGGATAGTAGTAGCCCGGGGATATAAAAATCGTGGACTAGGACGGGCCATGTTGCGGGATTTCATTAGCAGGATGATCAGCTCCGGAGTACGGGTAATAATGACCCATTACCTTTCACCTTTCTTTTTTATGAAAGAGGGCTTTGTGCTTGATAAAAGGTGGGGAGCTCTCATCAAGTATCTTCACTGAGAAAAGCCAGAGAAAGGTCAAGCCTCAGTTTAAGCCAGAACCGAAACATCGGGTTGACATAAATAGCCATATATGTTAGACTTAACATCCAAATTTTTCCGGAAGGTAAGGACTAATGTTTGCCGTAATTAAAACAGGTGGAAAACAGTATCGAGTTAAAGAGGGAGATATACTTTCTGTGGAAAATCTCGAGGCTGAGCCAGGTCAGGTGGTGAACTTTGATCAGGTGCTTTTACTGGAGGATGGAGATAAAATCCAGGTAGGGGCTCCCTTCCTGGAAAAAGCTTTGGTAAAAGCAGAAATTGTTGAAAATTATAAGGGCGAAAAAGTAATAGTTTTTAAGAAAAAGAGGCGCAAAGGCTACCGTCGGAAAAAAGGGCACCGGCAGTTATTAAGCAAAGTAAAAATAACCGGGATTTATCCTGGGGAGCAAGCTTCCCAGGAAGAAAAAGAGGCTATGACCCCTGCTCCACCTAAACCCACGGCCAAGGCAAAAGCTAAATCCGAAACCAAAGAAAAACCCAAAGCTAAACCCGAAGCTAAGAAAGGAACCAGATCGACGAAAACAGTTGCTAAAAAAGCAACTACCAAAGCAACTACCAAGAAAACTAAGGAGAAATAACCATGGCCCACAAGAGATCAGGAGTTAATGGCAGAGACTCCAACCCGAAATCGCTGGGAGTCAAAAGATTTGGTGGGCAGATGGTCAAAGCCGGCTCGATTTTGGTCCGCCAGCGGGGGACACCTTTTAAACCTGGTCTGAATGTCGGCCGGGGAAGTGATGATACTCTTTATGCTTTGATCAGTGGTATTGTTAAGTATGAAAATAAAGGGAGGATGGGGAAATTTGTCTCAGTTTTACCAGTAGAAGGAACAGCTGAGACCACCTCATAAAAATGGGATCTGCTCCCATAATCAATGAATTTAACTACCCAGAGAGTGGCTACTTTACCATTCTGGTATCTTTTTTTATCTCGAAAGGTGTTTGAGTGTTCGTTGATCAAGTCAGGGTTACTTTAATTGCTGGTAAAGGGGGAGACGGCTGCTTGAGCTTCCGGAGGGAATATCGAGTTCCCAAAGGAGGTCCGGATGGGGGGCGGGGTGGTGATGGGGGCAACGTTTACCTGATCAGCGATCCTGATCTTAATACCTTAGCCTATTTCCGGTATCATGCCATTAATAAAGCCAGAAAAGGAGCTCACGGGCAGGGTGCCAATAAACAGGGTAAGAAAGGGGCGGACCTTTATCTGAAAGTTCCAGTGGGAACGATTGTTAAGGATGCCTTAACTGGAGAGCTGCTTTATGATTTTTTAAAGGCTGGCGAAATTTACTTGGCAGCCAGGGGTGGCCGTGGCGGCAGAGGTAACGCTTCTTTTGCTACTCCTACTCACCAGGTTCCCAGAGAATTTGAAAAAGGCAAGCCAGGAGAAGAGAAGGAATTAATCCTGGAATTAAAATTGATTGCTGACGTTGGGCTGGTCGGATTTCCCAACGTAGGCAAATCCACCTTGATTTCTAAGATATCAGCAGCCAAGCCGCGGATTGCTGATTATCCTTTCACTACCTTGACTCCCAACCTTGGGGTGGTTGATGTCAGTGAGGAAAGAAGCTTTGTGGTTGCAGACATTCCGGGTTTAATTGAGGGAGCTCATCAGGGACAAGGTTTGGGAATTCAATTCTTGCGCCATGTAGAAAGGACCAGGATTTTGGTCCACCTGCTCGACCTGTCTCCCCTTACTGGAAGGGATCCGGTCAACGACTACCAGATAATTCAAAATGAACTCCAAGCCTTCAGCCCCAAGCTAATGGAAAAGATACAAGTGATTGCAGCTAACAAAATAGATCTGCTGGGTAAAGAAAAAAGAAAGCTTCTGAAAATAAGAAAACTGGCTGAAAGTGAAAACAAGCCTTTTCTGGAAATTTCTGCTTTAACGGGAGAAGGTTTAAAAGATCTGGTCACTTTACTTGCTGAACTGCTGGCAGAAAATACCTCGGCCTGTCCAGAAAGGTCAGGGGAAGATCAAGTGGACATAAGGAAATTATGATTTTTAATGGATTGTTTGGAGGCACTTTTAATCCAATTCATAACGGGCATCTTAAAGCAGCCCTGGAAGTTATTGCCAGGTTGCCTCTTGACAGAGTCCTATTTATACCTTCTTACATACCGCCGCATAAAAACCATAAGGAAGTCGTGCCGGTTAGACACCGGCTAAAGATGGTGGAAATTGCTTGCCAAGGTTATTTAAAGTTTTTGGTTTCTGATGTTGAAGCCAGAAGACCCGGGCCTTCTTATTCTATCTCCACGCTCAAAAAATTTAAGACTACTTTTCAGGATGAGAAATTCTTTTTTATAGTAGGGTCGGATGCTTTTTTGGAAATTGACACCTGGAAGGATTATAGCCTGCTGCTGAAAGAATGCTCATTTATTGTTGTCACCCGGCCTGGTTTCGGGTTAGAATTAGTAAAAAAGGTGATTGATAAAATCAGGCCAGCTAATTTATTTATCATAGACCACAAGAAAACTATATCCAAAGAAGAACTGCTGATTGGTGGTATCTATCTATTGGAAGCAGCTACCCCTGATATATCTTCCACCGAAATCAGGAGACGACTACAGGCAGGCTTGCCAATATCTGGCCTGGTTCCAAAAGGGGTAGAAGATTATATAAAAAAATATAAGCTTTATCATTGAGGGAAATATGGTTGAGACTGAAGAGAGAGTTAAAAAATTTGCCAAAAGAAGTTTGCCCAAGGAAGTACGGACCTCAATAAAGGCCAGTTTAGCCAAAAAAGCTGAGGACCTATGTGTGCTGGATTTAAGGGAGCTAACCAGCTTCACAGATTTTTTTATCATCATGCAGGGAAATTCTGCCAGGCAGAACCTGGCTATCTATGAGAATATCAAGGAAAATCTGGCCAGCGAGAAAATAAAACCATTCGGAATAGAAGGTCTGGAGGCTGCCGAATGGATTCTTCTGGATTACGGGAGTTTTGTGGTCCATATCTTTTCCAAAAGGGCCCGGGAGTTTTATGCTCTGGAAAAACTCTGGGCTGATGCTCCCAGGCTTGATTATTGAGGGGATTATTTACGCCTAAACCAAATTAACACTGTTCAGTTAAAATTACTCTTGACTTTTATCTAATAAGCATTTACCTAATTAAGACTTGCTAATTATGGAATTGGTATTTTTGTGGCCGGGAAAAACCAGGAACCAGCACCTGAGAGCTTTACAGGAAGAATATCTGGCTAAACTTAAGCCGCTAATCCCGACCAAGATTATAGAAACACCTGGGGCCAGGGGCCTGGATGAAAAATTGAAGAAGGTGATCATAGAAAAAGAGACTCAGGGTCTTGAAAAATATCTTAAGGATGGCTATATTATCTGCCTTTATGATAAAGGAAAGGAAATAGATTCAGAAGGTCTGGCTAGAATGATAGAGGATAAAGCTTTGTTTTCAGGCCAGAAGATAATCTTTGTCGTGGGAGGTTTTTTGGGGTTATCTCCTGGGGTTCTGGAAAAAGCCCACCTCAAGATATCGCTGTCGCGGATGACTTTTTCTCATGAGCTGGCCAGGGTGGTTTTGCTGGAGCAGGTCTACCGGGCAATGAACATAATAAAAGGATATGCTTACCCGAAATGATAAGGGGGTTCAATGACAAGAAAATTTAAACTCACCAAAAAAGAGAAAGAGGAGTTTAAAAAACTTCTTTTAGAAAGGAAAGACAGCATAATAAAAAAGCTCAGCCAATTTTATAACGAGAGCAAGGAAATTGAGACCGATACGGCTCCGGATCTGGTCGACAGGGCGGAAACTTCATACACCAAGGAGTTCCTGTTGAGCCTGACTGATAGTGAAAGGGAGCAACTGACCTTAATCGACCAGGCCCTGGATCGATTACAAAAGGGTGGATATGGTTTATGCTTGATATGTGGCCAAGAAATAAATAAGAAAAGGCTCAGGATTATACCTTGGGCGCCTTATTGCATAGAGTGTCAGGAGAAAAAAGAGGGTAAAGCAAAAGGACAGTGAGTCTCTGGGGCAGGCTGAACCGGACCTTTTACCCGGTGAAAATCATCATTTTTCCTTCTTATTGCCAGCTCTGTGGCCAGCTTTTAAAACATGAGGCCGAAAGAGTTATCTGCTCTGATTGCTTAAAAAAATTGGAGATCAAACAGAGTCCAAGCTGCCCGGTCTGTGGCCGTTTCTATTTTAATAATCTACCGGGTGATTACCTTTGTGGGGAATGCCTGGGCAATCCGCCTCCTTTTGACTGGCATAGGTCGCTTGGCCTGTATGATGGTCGCCTTAAAGAGATTATTCTTATTTTTAAGTACCAGGGATATGAGGTTTTGAGCCGGCCCTTAGGTAGGCTGGCCTATGAAAAACTTTCTGCAGACCAAGGCTTGAGTGGAGTTGATTTTATCGTTCCGGTTCCGTTACATAAAGAAAGAGAAAAAAAACGGGGCTTTAATCAATCAGAACTGCTTAGCCGGGAGATTAGTAAATTGAGCTCGATTCCGGTAATGAAAAGTAATCTGATCAAAACGAAACCTACACCTGCCCAGGTTTCCCTGGAAGCCGCGGAGAGAAAAAGCAATTTGAGAGGGGTGTTCAAGGTCAAAAGGCCAGAGAAAATTGCCGGTCGAACTCTCTTGTTAATAGATGATGTCTTTACCACTGGTTCAACTATCAAGGAATGTACTAAAGAACTTAAAAAAGCTGGGGCTCGAGAGGTAAGAGTAATAACTCTGGCCAGAGCTCAAAAATAAAAAAACCCCCTCCCTTTCTGGGAGGGGGTTACAAGTGACCTCTCGCGTTATTTAGATGATTTTTCGGCTGTTTGAGGCTTTAAAATTTTTACCTTGCGAGGTTTAACTTCAGGTTTCTTGGGCATATGAACTCTGAGCAAGCCATTTTCATATTCGGCGTTAATTTTATCCTGGTCGATATAATTGGGAAGAGTGAAAGACCGGAGGAAAGCACCATAGGCTCGCTCAATACGATGGTAATTCTCTTCTTTAGCCTCTTTTTCGAACTTCCGCTCGCCCTTTAAGGTCAGAGTATTATCTTCTATCTTGATTTCTACATCCTTTTCTTCGACTCCAGGAATCTCGGCAGTCAGAATCAGCTCATTCTCGGTCTCGTAGATGTCCACTGCTGGAGCCCAGGTCGTCTGCATAATGTCGGTTTCCTCAGCTCTCGGAGAAGAAACCATATCCTCAAATAGCCGGTTCATTCTGTCACGAAGAACCATGAAGTCCTTAAATGGATCCCATTTTGTGATTGCCATTTTTTACCTCCTCATCAAGATTTTAGTGCATTTATAATATAAATCTTGAGTATGTATTTGTCAAGTATTTTTAAAAAAATTATTTCCCCTGAAGTATTATGGTGGCCTCCCCCCTTTTTTTTTCATCGGGAAGGTCTCTCAAGAGATTTTCGAGGCTGCCCCTGAGGAACTCTTCATGGACCTTAGTCAATTCTCTTGCCAGAACAGCTTGCCTGGGGCCCAAAATTTCTAAGGATAAATCTACGAACTCAACTATCTTCCTCATGGGCAAGAAGAAAACCATGGTGCCTTCTTCTTCGGCATACTTAGACAGAAACTTCTTCAAACTGTTTTTTTTGGCTGGTGGAAAACCAGCAAATACCACTCTGTTAGTTGGCAATCCCGCAGCCGAGAGAGCTGCCGTCAGAGCACTTGGACCTGGGATAGGGACTACCTGTATTCCCTGTTTTACAACTTCCCTTATTAAAGGAAAACCAGGATCTGATATGCCTGGGGTGCCTGCATCTGACACCAGAGCCACATCGTGTCCTGAATTGAGAATATTAAGAACTTCAGGTATTTTCTGATACTCTCGGGGACGGAAATAAGATATCAGGCGTTTTTTTATGCCATAATAATTAAGCAATTTAGCTGTCTGTCTGGTATCTTCACAGGCGATGGCTTCCACCTCTTTCAAGATTCGCAAAGCTCTCAAGGTTATATCTTCGAGGTTTCCGATGGGGGTAGCCACCACGAATAATTTAGCCATTTGTTTCATTGTTTTCTTACCTTTACGGGCTGAAATGTGGCTCGCAGCTATTTATCCCAGTCGTAAGGATATAGAAAATCGTGGCCAACAGTTCTGCTGGAAATCTTGGCAATTGGCGGCATCTTTCTTTTGAATTCTGACCTTTTTATCATTTCGATGATTCGTCTGATTTTTTTCTGATCATAGCCAGCCTGGCTGACCTCATCAGGACTCTGCCGTAGGTCCACCAGGCGGAATAGAATCTGGTCTAATTCTGCATAGGTTAAACCGATTTCTTCCTCGTCGGTTTGACCCGGCCAGAGAGCAGCTGTTGGTTTTTTCGTCAGAATTTCGTCTGGGATTTTCAGATATTGACCCAATTCTATAACCTGGGTCTTATATAGGTCGCCCATCGGATTGAGGCCACAGGCCATGTCTCCATGGATAGTGCCGTAGCCAATAAGCAATTCAGTTTTATTGCTGGTACCAAGAATGAGAGCTTTCTCCCGGGCAGAAAAATCATAAAGAATGGACATTCGTTCTCTGGCCATTTTGTTACCCTTAAGAACAAGGTTATCGGTGGGGAAAGCTGAAAAATAGGCATCAATCTGAGGAGAAATATCAATTTTAGAGACTTTTATTTTTAGAAGGTTAGCCATCTTTTCAGCCTGAGCCAGACCTTCTGGATCCAAGTTAGCGTAAGGCAAGATCAAAGCCACGACCTTTCTGGAACCCAAAGCCTGGACTGCCAGGGAAGCGCAGACAGCTGAATCCAGACCTCCAGATAAGCCGAGTATGACCTGATTAAAACCTGTTTTCCGGGTTTCCTCACAGATAAATCGAGCTAAGACTTTGGTTACCAAGGGGCAATTAATCTTCATCTTCTTGTCTTATGATTCTTTCCAGAGACCGCCAAATGACTTCAGGGCGGTCATCACGCCTGAATGGCCAGCTCCTTCTGGCCTGGGTAATTTCATTTAAATCTAATTCCAAGACAGTAAAGTCTTCTTCAAGGTATGGCAACCTGATTACTAACTGCCCGTAAGGAGAATAAACATAAGAACCACCGGCAAACACAGCTCCGTCTTCAATGCCGACCCGATTGCAGTAGATGGTCACCGCGCTAGAAAAAAAAGATACGGCTTGGCCCATGAGTTCCCACATTTCGCTGGTTTCGAAGCTCTGGCCCTCAGTCTTGGAGACTCCTCGTCCAGGAGCTGCTGAGATGATAATTATTAAACTGGCCCCGCCGGCAAAAAGACAGTAGCTGGAACAATAATGAAGAAAGTCGCGGCAGATAAGCAAACCAGTTTTAGCAAAATTAGTTTCAAAAGACTTGATTTCTCGACCTGAAGCAAAAAAACGTCCTTCTTCAAACATACCTGAGGTTGGCAAGAAAACTTTACGATGTAGATGGAGACACCGCTTTCTGGACAGGTAAGCGGCTGAATTGTAAATAATTCCTGGATTGGCCTCTCTGTCTTCAGCAAACCCGAAAACCAAATCTATTGAGCCGGAGGCATCTAACAGTTGGGAAAAAGCGGCCGAGTCCTTAGGTCTAAGGGCGATTTCTGCTGCCAGGTCTCTTAAAGAGTAGCCTGTCAGGCTGAGCTCTGGGAAGATTATTAAATCTGCTTTCTGGGTAGTTGCCCGTTTGATTAAATCCAGATGGAGTTTCAGGTTTTTCTCAATATTCCCTAAGACAGGTGATATTTGAGCTAAAGCAATTTTCATAACTTGAAAATAGCACAAACTTAGCTATTCTGTCCATTAATCAATAAAAATGGCCGCAGGGTTGAAAAATCCGGCCTGATTGTATAAATTATTATCTTAATCTGTTAATTAGGATTTTTTTGTGAGTCACCCAGGTTAATTAGGTTGTCAGAAGGGCGAGGCTGTGAGCACAATTAATCATATCGGCCGGTATCTTAAGGAGGTTTTTTTTAACAACAAGACTGGACGGCTATCTTTTAAGCGAGGAGAAATAGAAAAGCACTTTTTCTTCATTAAAGGCAAACCATTTCAGGTAAAAACTAATCTCAAATCTGAGCGTCTTGGCGAAATTCTCTTTAAATTGCAGAAAATACAGGAACAAACCTTTAGCCACATTGAAGATTATATCCAGCCCGACCAACCTCTTGGCCAATCGCTTCAGCATGGGGGACTTATAAAAGAGGCTGATCTGAGAGAAGCCTTAGCCTTTCAGATAAGAGAATCATTACTGGAGACTTTTAATTATTTTAATGGGGAAATTAGTTTTCAGGAGAAAGATTTTTGGGAGCCGCCAGAAGAACTTCCAACTGTGGATGTGCCCTGGATCATAGATTACGGCCTGCGGCGGATGAAGTATGATTCTGCCATTGAGAAATTTTTCACAGGCCGAAAAATCGGGTTGAAAAACATCAGGTGTGCTTATTTTTTAACTGAAGATGAAAAGAGTCTGTTAGAAAGATTCTCTACTCCCCAGATCATCGGCCAGATGGCAGTGCCGGCTGATTTCTCTAAAGAGGATTTTTACCGGTGCCTATATCTTTTTTATTGTCTTGATATGATCGAGCTAACTACTGCCGATTCCAGCTTCAAGAAAGATGATCATGAAGAAGAGGGTAAAAAAAAATTGGAGCTTGACGAGCTGGAAGCCCGGATTGAGGAATTAAAAGAAATAAAATCTCAGCTCAAGAATCGGAATTATTATGAATTGCTGGGGATTTCTCGAGCGGCCACAGTAGAAGAAATAAAAACGGCCTATTTTAATCTGGCTCGGAAGTACCACCCGGACCGTTTTAATACCAACTTAAGCGACTATTCTTTAGTAAATGAAGTCTTTAATGCTCTCAACAGTGCCTACCGAACCTTGATTGACCCGGGAAAAAGAAGCCGTTATGATCAACAACTGTCAGCTACAACCCAGGAAAGCCCTGATGATTTGAGTAGAAGAGCTGAAGTTAAGTATAGGCAGGGTAGAACCCTTTACAATCAGGGTATGTACGAGGAGGCGGTTATCTTTCTAGAAGAGGCCATTCGTCTGAAAAGAGCTAAGGCTGATTATTATTTACTTCTGGCCATGGCAGAGTCTAAGCTGCCGGCTTACCAAAAGAAAGCTGAAGAAGATTTCCTGCGGGCTATTGAGATGGAACCTTGGAATGCTGAAGGTTATTTAGGGTTGGGTTTGCTATACTTGGGAGAAGGACTTAAAATCAAAGCTAAAAAACAGTTACAAAAGGCCCTGGAAATTGACCCTGATCACCATCAGGCCAGGATAGCTCTACAGGAGATAGAAAAAGGCCAGAAGAAACCTGGGCTTAAGTCTTTACTCGACCTGAATTTATCAGATCTTTTTAAGAAGAAAAAATAGTTCAGGCTAAGCCTATCAATTTCAGGAATTCTGTTTCGTTAATGGTCTTAACACCAAGTTGGCGAGCTTTGTCCAGCTTAGAACCAGGCTCATCCCCAACAACAAGATAATCTGTCTTTTGGCTGACTGATGAAGAAACTTCTCCCCCAAGATACTCAATCTTGGCCTTGGCTTCGTCCCTGGTCATAGAAGAAAGCGTTCCAGTAAGAACAAAAGTTAAGCCTTTGAGAGGCTGAGGCCTAAGTTTCTCAGGTTCTTCTCTGAGTTTCAAGCCGGCGGCCTTCAGCCTGGCTATCAGCTTTTTGTTTTCAGGCTGAGCGAAGAAAAAAATTATGCTTTTAGCTACCTTTGGGCCAACGTCTTCCAGAGACATCAACTCTTCTTCGCTGGCTGCGGCCAGTTTTTCCAGATCCATAAACTTTCTGGCCAGAGCTTGAGCTAATTTTTCTCCAACATTCCTTATTCCGAGGGCGTAGATCAACCTGGATAATTCCCGAGTCTTAGATTCTTCTATCTGGTCAAGAAGGTTGCGGGCACTTTTAGGGCCCATCCTTTCAAGTTTTACCAGATCATTGAACTTGAGATTATAAAGGTCTGGAATCTGTTTAATAAGGCCAGAAGTCAGGAGTTGATCTACTAGAGCCTCGCCCAGACCTTCTATGTTCATTGCCCGGCGTGAAGCAAAGTGCAGAATGGACTCTCTTATTCGGGCTGGACAGGAAGGATTAACACAGCGAGAAATCGCTTCACCTTCCTCCTTAAAAATAGCTGAGTTACATACCGGACAGGTCTTCGGCCAATTCAGCATCTTTTCTTTCCCGGTTCTTCTTTCCTTCATTACCGAGACTATGTGAGGAATGACGTCACCACTTCTTTCCAGAAGAACATAGTCTCCAATTCTGATATCCTTCCTCTTGATCTCTTCTTCGTTGTGTAAAGTACAGCGGCTGATGGTTGTCCCGGAAATCTGAACAGGTTCAAGAATAGCTACCGGAGTTAAAGCACCGGTCCGGCCTACCTGGATAACAATATCTCTGATTCTGGTGGTAGCCTGGCGGGCTGGGAACTTGAAGGAAATGGCCCATCGGGGAGATTTAGCCGTGGCTCCCAGAAGCTCACGCTGTCTGGTGGAGTTGACCTTGACCACCACTCCGTCAACATCATAGTTGAGGGTATCTCTCTTGGCTGTCCATTCCTTATAATAATCAATAACCTCCTCAAGGGAATGGCAAAGACGGCTGGCCGGGTTGGTCTTAAACCCCAGTTTTTTTAGCATCTGCAAATTTTCCCACTGAGAAGGCTGTTCCTTTCCGTTTATAAAAATATAGTATAAAAATATATCCAGGTTTCTGGCGGCTACTTCTCTTGGGTCCAGCAGACGGATAGAGCCGGCAGCGGCGTTTCTGGGATTAGCAAACAGAGGTTCGCCCTTGTTTTTTCGCTCCTGGTTTATTTTCTTGAAAGATTCATAGGGGAGATAAACTTCCCCCCTAACTTCCACCTCATCTTTTATGGCGATAGTCAAGGGAAGACTTCTGATAGTCTTGACCTGAGCGGTGACCTCATCTCCTCGAAAACCATCGCCTCTGGTTACTGCCTGATGATAACTCCCATCAAGGTAGGTAATGGACATACTCAACCCATCAATTTTCAGCTCGGCCACATAATCTATTTTCTCCCCCGGGAGAAGCCTTCTAAGGCGTTGATCGAACTCTATAAGTTCCTCGACTTTATAACAGTTTTCAATACTCAGCATCGGGTGGCGATGTTCGATTGTGGAGAAACCTTCAACAGGTTTTTCTCCCACTCTTTGAGTGGGTGAATCTGGTGTCAGAAATTCAGGAAAAGCTTCTTCCAGTCTTTTTAATTCGGCCATTAGCTGGTCAAATTCATAATCTGAAATTTGAGGGTCGTTATCTACGTAATACTTTTTTTCGTGGTAAAGAATCTCTTTTCTGAGTTCGATAATCCTTTTTTTGGCTTTATCCTTTGAGAGTTTTTGCGGCATACATCCCCTCCTCTCAAAATGTTTTTCTTATTTATTTTATTGGAAATGATAGAAAGTGTTAAGTCTTCCGTGCTTTATAGTTATTCAGGTCGCTTAAAATTTTCTTATTTGCCCAGCCGCCGTTTGGTTTCTTGAATAAGCTGATTAAATTTAGCGATAGCAGCATCTTGCTGTTTTTTCAAACTTTCAATTTCTCTCTCTAAAACCTCAATGTCACCCCTCATGAACCGCATACTTTCTTTTTCTCTTGCTGACAATTCTTCTTCGCTTTTATTGCCAAACCTTTCATTGAAAAGGTTGGTTAATTCTTCCAACTCTTTTACCTTATTCTGAATGGCCAGGACCGTTTCGTTATACTTGAGGTCTTTGTTCATAGTGAAAAACAAGCTTTCAGCCAGTTTCATGGCCTGTTCGGAGTTGGGATTATCCAGTAAGGCGGCTTCCAGGCAGTAGCGGACAGCTTCATTTACCACAGACGGATCATTCTTAGCTTTATTAGCCAGGATAAGGGCAATGGAGTAGGCCACCTCACCAGATTTTTGCTTATTATAGGCTTCTTTCAGAAAAATCAGGGCTTCGTCCTTTTTGCCTGCTCTGTTCAATAACTGACCCAGGACCAAAGCGTCGTTTGGAGATTTAGTTAGATTGTAAACAGCTCTAAAAACCTTTTCTGCTTCAGTGTAATTCTTAGCATCAGCATATTCTTTCCCCATTTTTTTAACTGAGGCGAGAATCCGAGGGTTTTTTAAAATTGAGTAGGCCTTCAGATAGTTGTCTACCGCTGAAGCTGTATCCTTAGCTTTTTCAGCCGCGGTTCCTAAGGCATAGTAGCCGCCACCTATAATCTGGTTCCATTGAGCGGGATTAGCTCCCTCTTTGTTTTTCTCAGCATTAGCAAGCTCAATAACCTGGTTGGCATAGGTGCGAGCTTTATCAAGGTTTTGGCCCTGGCTGGCATAACCTCCCGCCAAAGTTAGAAGAACCTGAGCCTTGGTCAAAGAATCCAGTCCTCCCATAGATAGAGCCTTTTCTCCATAATTAAGAGATTCCTGGAGGCTCTTGCTTCGGCAAGGTGTCAGACAGAGATTGGCATAGGCATAATTTTCATACTGGGTACCCTTCCCAGCATAGTTGTCTATATACTCTTTAAGTAGCTGAACTCTCTGGCAGGCATCGTTAGCAGTCATGGCCTTGATGTAGGCCTCGTCGGCTGGGTTCTGGGCTAGAGCCAGCCCTCCAGCCAGTAAAAAAATTAAACTTAACAATAAAGTTTTTTTCATTTCCGACCTCACAAAAATTATTTTGCCCATTATCTTGCCTATAACCATTAAAAATGTCAATAAATCTTTTTATCGAGCATTCTTGCCTTTATTACTGCAATTTATATGCCAGATTAGTCATTAGACTTAATTTTATACATGCCGTATAATAAATAGCAAAAAAAATGTTAAAGTTGCAAGATATTCCCAGAATTTTTTTGGAAGAATCAGGTTTGACCCTGAAAGAAGGTGTGGTTCTGTCCAAGTACTCCAGTTTTCGGATAGGTGGCCCGGCTGATTATTTTCTGGAAGTCAGGGAACCAGTTGATCTGAACAAGGCTATTCAGATAGCCAGACATCACCAGTGTCCTTTTTACGTTATTGGTCGGGGCTATAACCTTCTTTTTGATGATTCCGGATACCGGGGTTTGATAATAAGAAATTTAGCTTCAGGTATTAAGTTTGAAGCTGACAATTATAGCCTCGAAGTATGTTCAGGTACCTGTTTGTCTGACCTCCTAAATAAAGCCATCTCTGAGGGCCTGACCGGCCTGGAATTTCTGGCTGGTATCCCAGGAACAGTAGGCGGAGCTGTTTATGGTAACGCTGGTGCTTTTGGCCAGGCTATTGGAGACAGGGTTCTTGAAATCACAATTCTTGGCGATAGCGGACAGGAAATCCCCGTAACCAGGGAAGAGCTACAGTTTGATTACCGACATTCAGCCCTTAAAAATAGCCATAAAGTTATAGTCAAAACCAGGATTGAAGTTGAGCCTATTTCTGGGAATGAAGTCAGGAGAAAAATAGAAGATTATCTTGAGCAACGGTCGAAAAAACTCCCTCCCGAAGGCACCGCCTGTGCTGGAAGCTTTTTTAAGAACCCGGTTCACGGCGGGAAGAAAATACCGGCTGGCCAGCTTCTGGAGCAAGCTGGAGCCAAAGGAATGAAAGTTGGTCAGGCGGCTGTTTATTCAGGCCACTGTAATTTTATAATCAATTTAGGTGGAGCTACCTGCCTCCAAGTTTTGACCTTAGCTGAAGAACTGAAGGAAAAGGTCTGGAAGCACTCTGGAATTAGACTTGAAGAAGAAGTTATTTTTGTCTCAGCAACTTCTTCAATGCTTTAATCTTATCTTCTGACAGGCCTCTTCTTTGACCTATTACTAGAGATTCCTGAGCTAAGCTCCGGTATATCTTATCAAGTCCTGGCCTTAAGGAGGTTATTGACAAGTGGCTTTTTACTGTCTGACAATCCCCCCTAATCAAAGGACCGGTCAGGCTTCGTTCAATGCCAAGCTTTTTTACATTCTGTAAAGTTTTATTTAATAGGGGCACAAGAATTTTTATAGTTTCCTTTTCCTCAAGTCCTATGGTTCTAAAGAGTTCTATGACCTCAAAAAGCAGAAGAACCAGGAAATTTGAGGACATCGAACAGGCAAGATGATAAACAGATTTTTCTTCAGGGGAAAGGTATAGAGTCTTTGCCCCTAACCTGGCCGCGAGCTTCCTTCCAAGCTGCTTAGCCTTTGGCTGACCTTCTATCCCAAAATAGATTCCCTGGAAAATATCGGGTTCAGGGTCCGGTCCGGCGAAAGTCTGGACTGGATGGAAAGAAGCTACCGCGGCTCCTCTTTTGACCAGGGGTTCAAGCAATCTTGATGAGCAAGCTCCACTGGTATGGAAGACATACTTGTTTTTGAAATCAACCCTGGCAAGATTGTTCACGACCAAAGATATAAAATCGTCAGGAACGCAGATGAAAATAATATCCGCAGGACTAACCGCGGTTTTATTATCATTTGTCGCCTGTCCCTGGCCAACAATTTTTACAACTTGACGGGCTTTGCGGATGGAACGATCCGATACAACCTGAAGCTTGAATTTTACCTGGCTGAGGGCCAGAATTAGAGCTGAGCCGACCTGGCCAGCACCGATAACTGAAAATTTGTTCATTTCTTGCTAAAAAGTTCACCCCATAAAGAAATTTCAAGAGGAGTTGAATTATCAGCCTGCTTACGAAGTTCTCTCTCTTCCCGGTGGTCTTTAAGGATCTTTTTTAGTTCTTTTAAAAATTCCAGAGTGCTGATAGAGCGGGTTCCTTTAGACCGGGCGGTTTCTCTAAGAACCCGGTCAGAACTCACCAATATATAATAGCGACGATCATTTTTCTTATCCAGCATTTCTTCAATTAGCTCATCAGCTGACTGGCCTGGTTCTGGAAAATGAATTGTGAATTTAGGATTCAGTTGGAATACCTTTTCATTTATCGGAGGCTTTCCGTCAAATACCAGAAAAATGCGTCGGCGGGTGATTCTCTGAAAAAGAAGCAGCCTGGAGATAATTTTACTGCGGCTGGAGCTATCAAACTTGAAATAGGGATCAGCCTGCCCCATTAGATTATTTCCATCAATAAGATAAGCCATCTGGAAAACTCTTATTCTCGCCAGCAGGTTGTCATAAACACCATCACACCCAGCTCAACCAGGAGGCCAACCAAGACGGCGCCCTCCAAGAAGATGAAAATGGATATGAAAAACCTCCTGTCCAGAATCAGGTCCGGTGTTTATCACCAGCCGAAAACCATTCTGGTCAATTCCTTTAAGACGAGCAATCTCCTTAGCCTTGACAAGCATTTTCCCCAATAGTTCACTATTTTCTTCAGTAGCTTCTCTCAATGTCGGCAGGTGCTTTTTTGGGATGATCAGGGTATGAACTGGAGCCTGAGGTTTAAGGTCGTCAAAAGCCAGAATAATGTCATCTTCATAGACAATCGCTGCCGGGATTTCTTTTCTGGCAATCTTGCAGAAGAGACAATCATTCATGATTTACCCCCTTTTTTGTGATTATTGTTTATAAAACGATCGATTTTAACTCCAAGATTTTTAAGTTTCTCTTCAAGTTTCTCATACCCTCGATCCAGATGCTCGACTTCGTTGATAGTGGTCTGGCCAGTGGCTATCAGTCCGGCCAGTACCAAACTGGCCGAGGCCCTCAGGTCGGTGGCTACCACTTCAGCTCCCGACAGGGGTGTCTTTCCTTTAATTATCGCTTTATCACCTATAATTTCTATATTAGCACCAAGTCGCATCAACTCGGTAGCATGAGCAAAACGCCGGTCGAATATGGTCTCGGTTATAATGGAGGTTCCGTTAGCCTGAGTCATCAGGACCATAAACTGAGCTTGCATATCAGTAGGGAAACCTGGAAATGGAGCCGTGGTGACATCCTGAGGCTTTATTTCCTTACTTCCAGTCACCCTGAGAGAATTCCTGCTCAATTTTTCTATTTTGGCCCCTGAGATTATCAGTTTATCAACCAGAGCTTCGAGATGAGATGGCTCCACTTCTTTCAAAGTTAGGTTACCCTGAGTCAGAGCCGCAGCTACCATAAAAGTTCCTGCCTCTATCCTATCAGGGATGATACGATGATGAGCTCCCCCAAGCTCTTCTGCCCCTTTAATGCATAGAGTCTCCTCGCCAATACCCTCTATTCTGGCACCCATTTTGACTAAAAGCTGGCACAGGCAGACGACTTCGGGTTCCAGAGCACAGTTCTTAAGGATGGTTTCGCCTTTAGCCAGGGAAGCGGCCATGATCAGGTTTTCAGTTCCAGTCACTGTCTTTTTTTCAAATTCAATTTCTGTTCCTACAAGCTTCCTGGCTTCAGCCAAGATATAACCATGTTCTATGCTTATGTTGGCCCCAAGTTTCTGAAGTCCGTTGATATGCAAGTCCACAGGTCTGGTCCCTATAGCGCATCCTCCGGGAAGAGCTACCAGAGCTTTGCCCTTTCTGGCTACTAAGGGTCCCAGTACCAGAATGGAGGCTCTCATGGCTCTGACCAATTTATAAGGCGCCTGAGCCGAGGCTATTTTTTCCGTTTTTATTCTCAGGGATTTTTTTCTTAGTTCATATTCGGCTCCGAGCTCAGTTAAAAGAGTCAACATGGTCTGAACATCTTTGACCAAAGGAATATTCCTCAGCTGGACCTCTTCCTCAGTCAGAAGACAAGCAGCAATGGCTGGAAGGACGGCATTTTTGGCGCCACTAATAGTAACTTCTCCCCCGAGCTGGTAAGGCTGTTCGGTATAGATTCTGAGTGCTTCCATGCCCTGATTTTAATTTAGACTGAAGGAAAATTCAAACCCTGTTGTACCGACCATCATCATGGACTATTCATGAAACTGAACATAATCAAAGGTTTCACTTATCCCTGAGATCCTGAGGCTTACAATCAATCTGGTAGGGAATGCTGAGCTTTGGGCACGATTATTTAAGGGTAATTTAGGATATTGTCACTTTATATCTGAGTTGCCCCGCCTTGAAAACAGAGAGACTAACTGATCTCTAAAATCAGGTAACCCTTAGAATTTCCCTGGTTTTCCATGGCCGTTAATCTGGCCTGATCTCCAACATTACAGCGAGTTGAGCGCCTGGTTGAGGTCTTCAATTATATCCTCAGGGTTTTCAGCTCCGACACAAAGTCTGATAAGCTGAGGTGGGATATCAGCCATTCTTCGGGCTTCTTCTCCTTGCTGGGAGTGAGTTGAAATAGCCGGGATGGTGGCCACACTTTTTATTCTTCCCAGGTCTGTGGCCCGGAAAATGATCCTAAATCGGTCAAAAACCTTTCTGGCGTTTTCTGGCGGCCCATCCACTCTAAAACTCATCAAATGACCATAGCGATTGATTTCCTGGCCGGTTCCATCGTCAGAATCAACCAGCTTCATGTATTCTTTAGCTAAAGGATGCAGCTTAAAACTAGGAAGTCCTAAATAATCTACCTGATATACCCGAGGGTGCTCTTCCAGAAATTCGGCTACCTTCTGGCAATTATCACTAACCACATCCATCCTCATTCGGAGAGTCCGTAAATCATTTAAGGTCATCAGGGCATTGAAAGGAGAAGGAGCTGGCCCGTTATCGCGGGCCGGCCAGAGCTTAACATATTCAGCAAAGCTAGCTTTAAAGTTGGGATCATCGTTTTTGACTCTGGTGATGATCGGTTTGCGGCTGATCAAAGCCCCACCAATGGCCAGGCCTCCCGTAGTGATAGACTTGGTTAGTGAGTGGACTACGATATCAGCTCCGTAGGCGATTGGTCTCATCAGAGCTGGGGTGGCACAGGTAGCATCAAAGATCAGAGGAATTTCCCAGGAATGAGCCAGGTCAGCCAGGGCCTTAATATCACAAAAAGATTGTTGCGGATTACTAGGGGCTTCTACGTAAAGAAAACGGGTGTTCTCATCGATTTTGGCCTTCCAGTCTTCGATGTCTTCTGCCTGGGTCACCCAGCGCACCTCCAGACCCCTCTCTTTCATTTTCCGCACCGAGAAGTGCTGGAAGGTTCCACCGTAAACCTGAATTGAGGAGACAAAATTAATTTTTTCTGGCCCTTCTTTTTGCTTAACTAAAAGGGGGTCAACAGCCATCATGATAGCCGACATTCCTGAAGAGGTGACCATACAGGAAGTATCAACACCCGTTTTATAACCTTCCAGAAGAGCCAGAACATACTCAAGATAATATGTGGTTGGATTAGCAATTCTAGTATAGCACCAGGTGGGAATAAGATAAGCCAGGGCTGCTTCCAGTTCATCCGCGTCACGATATCCCTGGGAGGTAGCTAGATAAAGAGGCTCGACTATGGCTCCCTGATTACGCTCCAAGGCTTCTTCCAAGGAATAGAGCCCGTGAACGGCAATCGTGTCAAACTTCATTCTTTGCATCCTGAGTTTGGTTTCTTCCTGCCTGGCCAGGAAAAGCTGGGCCTCCTTAATATACTTTTCTACTCCAGGAGCGTATTTTTTGTTTTCAGACATGATTCCTCCCTAAATAATTAATTTGCCTGTATTAATCATTAACAGGTCTCCAGAGTTTAAGTCATAATTAACGGAAGTTTTGAAAGATGATTTTCCCTTGCCTGTCCTGGCTTTTTTCCTAAGAATAATCTATCGGTCTCTAAATAATCCAGGCCTATAAAGGTGTTTTGCTGAATACCTGGAGGATCTATTTGAGAGAAAACGACCAAGCTGATCCGATTGCCTTGTTGGTAGTAAAGAGTTTCCTTAGGGCTGGACATAGGAAAAACCAGCCATGATGATCCCCTCAAGTCTGAGGGTTGGATCGATCTTAAATGGTGGTTGTGTTCTACACCATTATATGAAGAGCTTTTAGCTAAATTTAATTCTTTTTTGCCTCGGGCCGGAGAAAATCTGGCCAAAGACAACATTGTTAAAATAGGTATCATCTAATTATAAGAATAACACAGGCTAAATAGCTTTAGTCAAGCTTGATGTCTTTTTCTTCTGTCCATGACTTTAACCGACAGAGGTTATCCTGGTAGTTTCTATCTTAAAAGTTGTCTTTCGCCAGCCACCGGCCTTAGTCATAAAACTGAGTATGTCTGGGGGGGGTACTTATAAAAAAATCGCTTTATCGCTCTGATTTTCTCCGAGAATGATTCTCCGATAGAATAAAGCAGGTCCATCTGGGTTACTGGTGATAATTCAACTTAACCAAACTCACCATGTCCTGAACTTCTAATTCTTTCCACTTTTGCTTATGGCCAGCATATCTGAAAGAATTGAAAAGCCAGTTTCCAGCCGACCGGCGCCAGCTCCCTGGATAGTTACCTTGCCCAAAAGGTCAGTATCAAAGGTCAAAGCATTCTGGGCTCCCATCACTCCAGCTAAAGGGTCGGTGAGGGGCAGCTTTTCAGGCGTCACACTGGCTTCGATATGATTATTAACTTTTTTAACTCTGGCAATTAATTTATATCTTAAGCCTGCTTCTCGGGCTTCTATAATCTGTTGTTTTCTAAGAGTAGAGATGCCCTGGCGGTTGACTTCATCAGGCTTTATTTTTCCCCTCATAATGGCATTGGCCAGAATGACAACTTTAGCCACGGCGTCGAAGCCTTCGACATCCGCAGTTGGGTCAGCCTCTGCATAGCCAAGCTCCTGAGCCAACTTTAAAGCTTCATCGTATTCCATTTCCTCGAGTTCCATCTGGCTGAGAATAAAGTTGGTGGTGCCATTCAAGATTCCCTTAACCTCTCTTATTTCATTTCCAGCCAAACCGGTTTCGAAAAGGTGAAAAACCGGAGTTCCGCTCATAACTGTGCCTTCGATCCGGAAATGCCTCTGGTTCAGGTGAGCCAGCTCTTTAAGTTCGTGGTAATGAAGAGCCGCAGGCCCTTTGTTGGAAGTAACGACGTGTTTACCTGTCCGGAGAGCCTTTTTGATATAAGAAGTGGCCGGTTCTCCAGTTTTTATGTCAGTGTAGGTTACCTCAGCTAATATGTCAGCCTCCACCTGCTCGATAAGGTCAATAGGATCCAGATAATCTTCGGTTTTCTCTTTGGGGCCAGGGTAATCGTTTAATTTTTTGCCTGCTTTTAGGACCTCAAGCAGCTTTTTCAGCTGGATTCCATCAGGAGCCAATAATGAACCCTTGAGCATGTCAGTTATAGCTATTACCTTTGGCTCAAATTTATAAACATCTCGAAGCAGTTCAGCTTTGCGGTCAAGAATTTCCAGAAAACCCTGTCCTACTGTACCACAGCCGATCAATATTATTTGGTATTCCATAATGACCTCCCATCTTTCGCCCTATGTTAACACAGTTTATCTTTCCTTAAAAGCAATTTAAGACCACTTTTTTACAAAACTGAAGAAAAAAAAGGCTGCCCAAAGGCAGCCCTTTTTTCAATCTTAATTCTTTCAGGTTCAGGAAGTCTTCTGGGAAGCAATAAATTGCTCGATCCATTCAGTGGTAACGCTCTTGGGTCTTTCTATCGGTAGGCCAAGAGCTCTGTCCCAGATAAGTTGAGCCAGAACACCGAGAGCTCTGGAAACACCAAAGAAGACAGTATAAAAGTCGTATTCCCTGACACCATAGTGCCAAAGCAGACACCCGGAATGAGCATCGACATTAGGCCAAGGGTTCTTGGCTTTGCCGTGCTGGGTCAAGATATCAGGAGCAACTTCAAAGACTTTGCTGACAACTTTGAAGATGGGGTCATCTGGCAGATGTTTCAGGGCGAATTCTCTCTGGGCAATAAATCTGGGGTCAGTTTTCCGGAGAACAGCATGGCCATATCCGGGAACAACTTTTCCCGCATTCAGGGTATCCCAGATATACTGGCTGATCTGTTCTTTGGTGGGCTCCTGTCCTATTTTTTCCATCATTTCCATAATCCACCGCAGGACTTCCTGGTTGGCCAGGCCGTGCAGCGGTCCCGCTAGCCCGGCCATGGAGGCTGCTAAAGAATAATTGGCATCGGAGAGAGCAGAACCAACCAGGCGACAGGTATGAGCGGAGACATTGCCGCCTTCATGGTCGCAGTGGAGAACAAGATAAAGCCTCATTAAATCTTTAAAGGCAGGATCGTCCGTTACGCCCAGCATGTGGGCAAAATTGGCCCCCCAGTCTAATTTTGGATCAGCCGGGATGTGTTTGTCGCCTTTGTAGGTGCGGCGGTAAATGTAGGAGGCGATAGCTGGCAATTTAGCCAGAATATTCATTGTATCTTCATACATCGGATCCCAGTAATCAAGTTTGTGCATACCCTGGCGATATCTTTCAGCAAAAACAGAATCTTTCTGAAGTTGCATGATGGCCATGGCAAATTGGGTCATGGGATGAGTATCAGCAGGCGTGGCTTTCAGAACATCGATTAGATATTTAGGTAGTTCACTTCTCTTTCGCCACTCTTCTGTTATGGCTTGACACTCTTCGTAGGTTGGGATATCTCCGGTCAAAAGAAGATAGAACATGCCTTCAGGGAGAGGCTCTTCGCTTTCAGAAGCCCTTGGTAGTTTTTCTCTTACCTCAGGAATAGTATAGCCACGGAAGCGAATACCTTCATATGGGTCGAGAGCGGAACATTCCCAGACCATGCACTTTACTCCACGCATACCGCCATAGGTCTGAGCAATAGTTACATCAGAGATTTTGAGCTCTCCGTTTTCCTTGAGAATTTTCTGAATTCTCTCCCTCATGGGTAGCATCTTGTTAGTGAATTTTTCCTTTAACGTAGCCATTAAGTAACCTCCTTTTGGTTATATATTTTTTATTTTTACAAATACTGATCTATATTAAGAAATATATCATTTCAAAACCCGTTAAGTCAATTTATATTTGCAGATACAAAATCCTTGATTTTTCTTTTCAGGCCTTATATGCTTTGGGAAAAGTGTTGTCAAGATATCAGCATCCTGTTTGAAAGGAGATCCGAAATGAGTGTGGTGATTGTTCTATTGATAATCATAGGCCTGTTGATTCTGATCGGTATTGGTCTTTATAACAGCCTGATAGTGTTGCAGAATCGCTGTGATAACGCCTGGGCTCAAGTGGATGTCCAGTTGCGTCGCCGTTATGATTTAATTCCCAACTTGGTAGAAACAGTGAAAGGTTATGCTAAACATGAAAGAGAGGTTTTTGAAAAAGTAACAGAAGCCCGGGCTAAAGCTATCAACGCCCAGACAGTTAAAGAGCAAGGGCAGGCTGAAAACTTGCTGTCTGGAGCTCTTAAATCTCTGTTTGCCGTGGTTGAAAATTATCCTGAACTTAAGGCTAACCAGAACTTCTTACTTCTTCAGGAGGAGCTGGCTGGAACAGAAAGCAAGATTGCCTACGCCCGACAGTTCTACAACGATACCGTAATGAAATTCAATATGAAACAACAGGTTTTTCCCTCCAATATCATTGCTAATATGTTTGGTTTTAAAGAAAAAGAATACTTTGAGATTGAAGAGCCTGAAGCCCGGGGTCCAGTTAAAGTTTCGTTCTGAAATCCTGATAGAAATCGCTGAGGCTAAGTTCTTTTTATAAAATAAACTTATCCCATGTATGAACAGATAACTGCTAATAAAGTCAAATCTGTTTTTCTGGTCCTCTTTTTTCTGGTTCTTGTTTTCCTGGTAGTCTGGGCCTTTGAACAGGTTACAGGCTGGGGGGAAGGCGGGCTGGTACTGGCTCTCATCATTTCCTTGACTATGGCCATAGGTGGATATTATTCCAGCGATAAAATTGTCCTGGCCATTAGCCGGGCCCGCCCGGTAAGCAAGGAGGAATACCCCTATCTTTATAATACCGTCGAAGGGCTGGCTCTGGCCGCCGGTCTTCCTGCTCCACGTTGTTATATTATTGATGATTCAGCGCCAAATGCTTTTGCTACCGGCCGTAATCCCGAGCATTCGGTCATTTGTGTTACTACCGGTCTGCTGCAGAAGTTAAATCGTCTTGAGTTGGAAGGGGTTATTGCCCACGAAATGTCCCATATCAAAAATTATGACATCCTGTTGCAGACGGTAGCGGTGGTCATGGTCGGAATAGTTGCCTTATTATCTGACTGGATGCTACGGAGCTTCTGGTGGGGAAGTGGCCGGAAAAGAGATCGGGAAAAAGGCGGAAGTGGTGCTGGACTAATTATTTTCACCATCGGACTGGTTCTGGCTATTCTCTCTCCGCTCGTTGCTCAACTGATTCAACTGGCTATTTCCAGGCGAAGAGAATTCCTGGCTGATGCTAACGGAGCTATGTTGACCAGATATCCAGCTGGGTTAGCCTCAGCTCTTCGGAAAATTTCGGCTGATAATGAACCTTTAGAAGTAGCCAACAAGGCCACTGCTCATCTTTATATTGTAAATCCACTGAAAAATGTCAAAGGCTGGGTCAACAAGCTGTTCAGCACGCACCCCCCAATTGAGGAACGGATTGCTGCTCTGGAAAAAATGTCTTTTGAAAAGGTCTGATATTCTTTTGATTTAAAGGCAATGGCAATAATAATAAAAGGAGGCAATTTCCTGACCTGAGAATTGAGTGTTAAAGGCCGAATTCCAGGCCTGGCATAGCTTGCAACTTAAGTTGTCTTTGTTTATAATTTAGTCGCCCTGGGCGGGGTCGTAGTTCAGCTGGTTAGAACGCCGGCCTGTCACGCCGGAGGTCGCGAGTTCGAGCCTCGTCGGCCCCGCCACTTTTCTACTCAATCTTTTGTTCTTGAAGTTTTTGGGCTCTCCCCGGTATCAATCTAGACCGAATATCTGTTTGACACGAACATCTATCTCTCCGGTCAGCCAGAGATAGCAGCCAGTTACCTCTTTCTTTAATCTTTTTTGTGTGTTATATATAATTCTAATAAATTCAGGAGGAACCGATGCCTGATAAAACCAAAATCCTGGTGATAGATGACGATCCGGCAATTTGTGTCTCAGTTAAAGCCATTCTGGAAGCCAGTGGCTATGAGGTGTTCACGGCTTTAAGCGGTAAAGAAGGGCTTGACCTTTTCCATCAGGTTGATCCAGATATTGTTCTGTGCGATATGATGATGGAAGATATAGATGCTGGGGCAAAAGTGGCCGGGGTTATCAAGAAAGAACAACCTGACCTGCCAGTTTTTTTGTTGAGCACTATCGGCGATGCCACTGCCCGAACTATTGGCCTTGACGATCTCGGTTTTAATGGAGTTTTTCAGAAGCCAGTTAATTTCGACTTGCTGCTGAGTGTAATTGAAAAGCACAGGAAAAAGTCCTGAGGCCTAGCTACCTGTTTACTAATTAGCAAATGAGCATTTCTCTGGCTGATCTTTACCGGCAAAATTCAGATCTGGAAACTTTTTGTCAGGAGGTTAGAAAACTGGGAGGTAATTTTGAGCTGGACGCTCGTCAGATGGAAGCCCTTGGTCAGGCTTATTTTGAAGTCCATCCAGAGAAATTTGTTAAAAGAGATCTGGATGAAGTCAGGCTAGGTTATCAACTGGCCAGATGCTGCTTGCTGGAAAAGGCCCTGGCCGGGCTGACAGAGACAGTTAAGGATTTTTTCAGGCGGGCTTTTGATCAGCCTGAATCCATAGCCGGCCTCCTGGATGATTACAGGCGTTCGGAAAACCTGCCGCTTCTCGTATCTTCTTTTAATTGCCTTCAAGCTTCACTGGACGAACTGAAAGCAGCTATTGATGAATTGCCTAAGGGGATGATTAAAGAAAGGTTCCTGGGAGGAATTTCAACTCTCTATAACACCAGGTATCTTCTGAGCATTTTTATTTCGCGTCTTGGCTCAAACGGTTTACAAAATTAGCTTATTCTGGTATTTTTGCTTTTAAAGCGCAAAAAACATATAAGTCTCAAAACCTGACTGCCGAGGAGAAAAAGATTGCCCTATTTTAGAGGAGTATGTAACTTCTGCGGGACTGGTTGTGGCCACTTGCTGCGAGTAGAGGGGAACCGGGTAAGAGGTGTTTATCCCCTCTCTGGTCATCCGTTAAGTCGTGGTCGGTTGTGTGTCCGCGGCTGGCATATTCATGAGCTTCTTCAGACAGAAGATAGAATTTCTCAGCCGCTCATTAAAGACGGTAGCAGTTTCAAGCCTGTTTCTTATGAAGAAGCTCTTGATTATGTGGTGGAAAGGGTAAAAAAACTGCCTGGCCGTCAGGTGGCTGTTCTTGGTTCTCCTCGGTCCTCCAACGAAGAGAATTATCTGTTGGGTAAGTTTGCTAGGGCAATCCTCAAAACAAATAATCTAAGTCTGTCGTCTGATGCCGGCCAGGAAGAAAGTGCCAGGGTGCTTCTTGAAGGCTGTGGCTGGCCAGCCATGACCGGTACGCTGGCCGAATTGAGACAGGCTGATTTTATCTTAGTGGTGGGCGGCGACCTGACCAAGCAGAATCCAATTATCGCCAGCGAAATCCATCATGCCCATCGTGCCGGGACTTTTTTAGCAACCATTTCTCCCCGGAAAACTCAAATGGCCAGGCTCAGCCAACTTCATCTTAGACCTAAACCGGGAACAATTTTTTACGTTCTCCAGGGTTTAGGCAGAGTTCTGGTTGAGGAGAAGGCTATTGATGATGATTATTTATCGACATTTACAGCCAACAGCCAGACTTTCCTCGAAGAGTTGAAGCAGATCGAAGTTGAAAAGATAGTAGAGCTGACCGGTATAAGCAGAGAGCAAATGACTGAACTAGCCAGAAAATTGAAAGAATCTAATTCAGCTTGTGCCTTTTATCCAACGGGAGTGCAGAGTCTCGATCGCCGAACCATGGCTGCTCTCTTTAACCTTTTCCTTTTAGCGGGGAAAATTGGGCGGCGAGGAAGTGGGGTAAATCCGGTGACCGGCATCAGTAATCTGCTGGGCAGCTATGACCTGGGCCTTTCTCCTGTTTTCCTGCCTGGTTATGCTTCAGTTGAAGACGAGCTGGCCTGGGAGAGATTGGAAAATTTCTGGCAGACGAAGCTAGATCGCTGGTCAGGTAAGAATGTCGATACCTGTTTGTCAGAAGGGGAAGATATCAAAGCTCTTTTTGTGGTTGATCATGATGAGGAAATTATCAGACATGTCAATCGGATAAGGCAGCTTGACTTAATAGTTTATTTTGGTGCTTATGAAAATCCATTTGCTTCTCTGGCTCAGGTTATTTTTCCCAGAACGAGCTACGTAGAAGAGGATGGAACTTATACTAATTCTGAGCGCCGGGTTCAGCTGGTTCTGAAAAGAATCGAGCCGCCGGCTGGGGTCCGCCCCTTATGGAAAACCCTGACTAACCTGGCTCGGGCTCTCGGGCATGACTGGAATTATGATTCAGTTGAAAACATCATGAGTGAGATAAGTCAGCTGGTTCCTTATTATCGTAGTCTGACTTATGAAAAACTTAAGGCCAGGCTTGGCTTGAAATGGCCAGCTGATGATCTTCATCCTGAAGGTACAGATTGCTTACTGGTAGAAGAAGCAAGCCGGCGCTTCCGATTTGTTCAGGTAAATGGTCAGGAGAAAAAGCTGGCTGGTGAGCCCGAGGTTCAGAAAGATTTTCCTTTTAAATTAGTGGTGGGGCGGAGCAATTATTTCTGGCACCAGAATTCTGTCATGAAAAGGACTTTTATTCCCAAACGCGAATATAATGCTCTTCTCCTTCTCTACCCCAGAGGTTTTGTTGAAATTTCGAAAGAAGATGCCAGCCGTCTCGGCCTGAGAGAAAAACAAGTAGTGAGAATAGTGGCTGAATCGGCTGAGGTCAGGCTGGCAGCCAGAATCTCAGGCGATATTCTGCCCGGTATGCTTTACATACCTTATTTTATTGATGAGATGATTCCCGAATTTCTTCACCGGCAGGTAGCTGATTTAGAAAAGAACGAAGAGTTCTTTCTGCCGGTCAGATTGGAAAAGGTGGTTTAAGCAATGTACTGGCTGACAAAAGAACAGTTGCCACTGCTGGTTCAAAAACTGGCTGAAGAATATAAAATCTTTGGTCCCCGCCATGACCGCGTTTCGGGTGAGGTGATCTTTGACCATCTACCCGATCTATCCGAGCTGGATCTGCAAGCGGCCATTCCTTATAATCCGCCCAAGTTCATTCTTTTCCCCCACTATGAAGAGATCCTTAAATACCGCTACCAACCAGAAACAAAAAAAGTCAGAATTGAACAGCTCAATCTCCTGGAACCGAAGGCTTTGATCGGTTTGAGATCCTGTGACCTGACTGGTTTGCTCTGTCTTGACCGCTTTTTCCTCGATCAGGAATATGTAGATGAATTTTATTTAGCTCACCGAAAAAAGTTGTTTATCGTTTCCAATACCTGCATCAGGCCATTTCCACAGTGTTTCTGCGTCTGTACGGACAGTGGCCCGGCAGCCAGGGAAGGCTTCGATCTTGATCTGACTTTTACCGGCCGCGATTACCTGGTTGAAGCTGGTTCGAAGAAAGGGCAGGCTTTGGTCGAAGAGCTAAATCTGGTCGAGGCTGATTCTGAGTCTTTAAACCTCAAAAAGCAGATAATAGACGATTCGGTCTCCTCTTTTGACCGCTTTGCTCTGGAAAACAAAGCCTGGATTTCGCGGGCAACCAATCGGTTGACCACCGGCTTTATCAAGCCTGAGGTCTGGGAATATATCGGGAATCAGTGTTTTGAATGTGGAGCTTGCTCTTTTGTTTGTCCTACCTGCTCCTGTTTTAATATTGAGGATGCTAATCTGGCCAGCGGTGAAACCAGCCGGCTGAGGACCTGGGACTCCTGTTCTTTTGAAGGTTATACCAAAATGGCCGGAGATCATAATCCAAGAAAACCGGTTGAAGATCGTCGTAACAAAAGGTTCTTTTGCAAATTATCTTATTCCCAATCAAAAAAATATCTGAGACCTGGCTGTGTTGGCTGCGGTCGTTGTGCCAGGGTCTGTCCTGGCGATATAGGTTTGCCCAATGTCGTCACTTACATCAGGCGTGAAATCACTGGAGAATCTGGAGAATAAAAGCTATGGTTAAAAATTTAGTGCCTATAGTCTCTATTCCAGAAGTTGCTACTATCGTTGATATCCGGGATGAAATTGAAGAGGTCAAAAGCTTTTATTTTACTCTGGACCGGCCGGAAATCGAGGAAGCTTTTAAGATTCGCTCCGGCCAATTTATAATGTGCACCGTCTTTAGAGCAGGCGAATTTGCCGTTTCTTTGCCTTTCAGTCCGGAGAATGACCGCAAGCATATTTCGGTAAGGAAGGTGGGGAAAGTTACAGCTGCTTTGCATCAGCTTGAACCAGGCGACAAAATCGGAGTCAGAGGTCCCTTTGGCAATGGCTTTCCTTTTGAAGAAATAAAGGGAAGCAATATCATCTATGTAGCCGGTGGGATCGGCCTTATCCCACTTCGCTCGTCAATTGTTCATGTCCTCCAGCACCGGCAGGATTTCGGTCGGGTAATTCTGGTTTACGGGGCCAAAAGCTCAAAAGAACTGATGTACAAAGAAAGCATAAGAGAATGGCAGGCCACAGAAAACTTTGAGACCCACTTTACGATCGACCGACCCGAACCGGGTTGGTCCGGAGAAGTTGGTTTTGTCAACCACCTGACAGCTAAACTTGATTTGCCGGTCTCCAACACAGTGGCCTTTGTTTGTGGCCCGCCGGTTATGTTTAATGCTGTGATTAAAGAACTCAAGCTAAAGGGAATAAAAGAACAAAACATTTATTCAACTCTGGAAAGGCATATGAAATGTGGGATTGGCAAGTGCCAGCATTGCGCTATAGGACGGACACTGGTCTGTGTGGATGGGCCTGTTTATACTTATAAACAGATTAGAACCCTGGGAGAACAAATTTAAGATGGAAGCCCTTGACCTTCTCCGGCAAGTGTTGAGTCAGAAAACCTGTTTGGTTGGGATTGGCAACCAATTGCGAGGTGATGATGGCTTCGGGCCTTACTTTATTGAATCGTTGAGGTGCCAAGATTTAATTCCGGGAATTAATTTGATGACAGTAGAAGACGTCCCTGAGAATTTTGCTTTCCCAATTTCAAAAAAAGATTTAGACAACGTGGTCTTTGTCGACGCGGTCATTCTGAATGCTCCGGCCGGCACAGTTATCTTTGGCCCGCTGGATGAATTTGAAGAAATCGGGCAAATTGCTTCTACTCATAAATTATCGCTCAGACTGACAGCCCGAGTGCTCGAGGAAAGTGGGAAAAAAGTCTTCCTCCTTGGGGTAGTTCCTAAAACTATGGAATTTGGACAAAAATTGTCTCCTGAGATTAAGGAAATTGCCGAAGAATTGATTACCATTATTGAGCAACAGCTAAATGACAGCCCTTATCAAAAAGAACATATCTCTTCAGATAAAGCAGAACGGGAAAGGGAGAAAGGCTGATGACTATCCTGTCAGGTTTCTGGCTCTTCTGGCTGAGTTTGCTTCTGGCTTCCTTCCTGGCGCTAATCTTAAAGAAAAAAACCAACTATCTTCGCTCCGCCGGGACTTTATTGCTCTGTCTGAGTTGCTTGATACTGATCTTAATCTCTCTATCCATCCTCGGGAAAGGAGGCTCTCCCCTCGAATTCGAGGTTAAAGTCGGAAGTTTTCATCTGCCATTTTTAATTGATGGTCTGTCGGCGCTCTTTCTCCTGCTTCTTTCTGTTTTAACTTTAGCTTCAGTCATTTTTTCGCTGGATTTTGTCAAAAAATATAAAGGTGACGAGTTCTGGAAATATTATCTGATATTGCCTCTGTTTATTGGTGGCCTAGCCGGACTGCTGACCGTTGATGACCTCGGACCGGGCTTTACCCTGGCCTGGCAGTTAATGGTTATCTCTTCTTATCTTTTAATCAGATGGGGAAGGCCGACTAAAGTTTCAGCCCGACCGGCTTTAGTCTATCTCCTTTTTATGGAAGCCGCCTGGCTGATGATTACTGGTTCTGCTTTCCTGGCCAAAGGTTATATTTTTGGTGATTCGCTGGGTACTGTTGGCTTGAAGCTGGCTCAAAGTGGCCCCTGGCAGGCTATTTTATTTTTTAGCCTCCTCTTTCTCGGCTTTGGTATTAAAACGGGGGTTTTCCCTTTTGGACAATGGTGGATACCTGATGCCTATTCGACTGCCTGGCCTCAGGTTTCTTCTCTTCTGGCCGGTCTTCTGGAAAAGACTGGCGTTTTCGGGTTGATTCGAATCTTTTTCTTTGTGGCTAAAAGCTCAGGCGCAGCTTTTAATCCTGATCTCTGGGGAAAGGTGCTGGTGGTAGCTGGAGTAATAACGCTTTTTATTGGGACTGTTCAGGCTATCAAACAGAGTGACTATCTCCGCCTTCTGGCTTATAGCTCGATCGGACAGGTTGGCTACATAATTTTTGCTCTGGGGAGTAGCCTGCTGGCCTGGAATAGCTCCTTACCTCTGGCAAAATCTCTAGCCTCAGTTATTTTTATTGCTGCTGTTTATCATAGCCTTAACCATGGTATTTTTAAGGGTCTTCTTTTTCTACTGGGAGGAAACCTCCTTTATGCCACCGGCACGCGTGACTTGAATCGCCTGGGTGGACTGCTATCTGTTATGCCAGTCAGTGGCTTTCTGGCGGCTATTGCTTCTTATTCTATCTCCGGTATGCCAGCTTCCAGCGGTTTTGTCAGTAAATGGTTAATGATTTCCTCTAATTTTCTGGCCGGCCGGGACAGCTTGCTTTTGACCCTTTCTGGCATTGTAGCTCTTTTCACAGCTGCTTTTACCTTAGCCTGCTATGTCAAATTTTTTGGCCTGGCTTTTACTTCTGCTGGTGCCAGCTGGAAACTGAAAAGAAGCATTAAGGAAGTCCCCTGGAAGTTGCTGGCTTCTGAAATCTTCCTGACCGTCATTTGCTTAAGCCAGGCTTTTCTTCCAATGGGCTATGTTAAGCTGATTGACCGCAGCCTTGGACTTTCTTCTGGCTTCCTTTTGTCAGAAGCTGGTGGGGATTTACTGAGTGGAAAGATGTTCAGTTTAAAAATTCATGACGGCCAAAGCCTCCTGGCGGCCACTTCCCCGCTTTTAATGCTGTTTCTCATTGTTTTATTGGCTTTCCTGGCCTATTGGTTTAGCCGGTCGGCACATCCAGCCGAGACCAAAGTTCCTGCCTGGCTTTGCGGATACCAGGATTTAAACTTGAACAATGTTTATGCTGACCGTCATGTCTTCTCTGATTTAAAGAAATTTTTCTGGTGGACGGGCGGCTCGCCTAAAAAAGTTATTGACGATAATGACCCGACTGTTTTGCCTGATAGCCAGCCAAAAGGTGAAGTAGAATGAGCAGAAAAGAAGAATTACTGAACCTGCTTAAGGATAAATTGAGAGGAAAGTTTCTGGCCGGGAGCAGTCTGGAAGATAAGCGTCTGTTTATTGATATAAAAAAAGAAGCACTGGTCGAAACAGCCAGTCTCCTGATGAAAGAGGGCGCCCGCTATCAAATGGGCGTTGGCTATGAGGCCAAGAAGAATGGCCAGGGTCTGGCCATGGTTCACACCTTTGCCTTTGATGCTGATTCTCTGCTGGTGGCTATCAGGGCTTTAACAACAGAAGATAAGCCAGAATTTGATTCGCTCACCCCTTTCATTCCTGGTGCTGGCTGGTCAGAGCGTGAATATATTGACCTTCTCGGGCTTCATTTTAAAAATCATCCGAATCCCAAACGCCTGGTACTGTCTGATGACTGGCCGGAGGGAATTTATCCTCTTCGCCAGGATGTCCCTTATGACCTGATGCCCCCCTCGGCCGAAGAGGTAGCTTTCCGGCTCGACGAGGCTCCGCCTGGCAGTTCTATCATTCCCTTTGGACCTTTTCATGCCTGTCTGCATGAGCCTGCTCATTTTGCTGTTTATGTAGATGGGGAGGAAATCAAGGGCTGTGAATACAGAGGTTTTATGGTTCATCGGGGCATTGAAAAATTAGCCGCGACCGAGCTTACCTATAATGAAATACCTTTTGTAGCTGAACGAATTTGTGGGATTTGCGGCTCAGTGCATTCGGTCAATTATGCTCAGGCTGTCGAGGCAGCTTCTGGCCTTAAAATTCCACGGCGAGCTGAGTTTATCAGAACAATTATGCTGGAAATAGAGAGGCTTCATTCCCACCTGATGTGGTTGGGAGTGGCCGGCCACCTCATCGGCTTTGATACTGTTTTTATGCAGGCCTGGAGAATAAGGGAGAAAATAATGTGGCTGGCCGAAAGTCTGACCGGCAATAGGAAAACTTATGGAATGGTCATCGTCGGGGGTGTAAGACGGGATATCGATCTGACCAAAGCTGACCTGATTAAGAAAACCCTGTCCGAAGTTGAAAAAGATATGCTGGCTCTGGAAAAGGCCATTATCAAAGATAAAGCTATCCACAGAAGAACTAAAGGTGTTGGCTATCTCTCCAGAGAAAAGGCGGTGGAGTGGAATCTGGTAGGACCGGTGGCCAGAGCCCGGGGGCTGGATATGGATGCGAGGAGAGACCACCGCTATGCTGCTTATGATGAGGTGAAGTTTGATGTTGTGGTGGCTGATTCCGGTGATGTCTGGGGAACACTGGTCGTCAGGATTAAAGAGATTTATGAGGCCATAAAGATTATCCATCAGTGCCTGGGAAAACTGGCTTCGGAGCTCCAGGGTTCTCCCCTTGCTATTGAGATAGAAGGACCGGTTCCAGCTGGTCAACAGGGATTGTCGGTAGTGGAGGCGCCGCGGGGAGAAGCTGTCCACTATGTCCTTACCGGTGATGATAACCGTCCAGAACGCTGGCGGGTGCGAGCGCCAACTTATCCCAACCTCCAGGCCGTACCTGATATGTTGCTCAATAACAAGCTGGCTGATTTTCCCATTATAGTTGGCTCAATTGATCCCTGCATATCCTGCACTGACCGGGTAGCGGTTATAGATAGAAAAACAGCTGCTGACAGAATTTTAAGCCGACAGGAGCTGGAAAAACTGTCCAGAGAGGTGAGGTCTAAGACATGAAGGTGGTGGCTGTCTTCGTCAATTTAATCTATTTTCTCCTGCTGGCCCCTTTTCTGGAGGGGGTGATGAGAAAGCTAACGGCCTGGATTCAATCGAGGAAAGGCCCACCGCTCTATCAGCCTTATCTTGATCTTCTGAAACTTTTAGGCAAGGAAAATTTAAACTCAGGTGGGAACTGGGCTTTTCGACTGGCGCCTATTCTGTCTTTTAGCTCAATGCTGGCAGCTATCGCCCTTATCCCTCTGACCGGTCAGGCTAATATTTTAGCTCATTCATCAGACTTAATGACTCTGATTTATTTTTTGACCCTGAGCGGTTTTTGTCTGCTGGTTGGGGCTTTAGGCAGTGGGAATCCCTTTGCGGCGGTGGGGGCCAGCCGGGAAATGATGACAACGGTTATGCTCGAACCGGTTCTGGCTATGCTCTTGATTCTGGGTACAGTCAGAATCGGTAACTTCTCTTTGAGTGCTGCCGTCTCGGGCGTGGCGGTCAGCAGAGGTGGTTCCTATTTTCTGATGCTGGTTGTTTATCTTCTGGCTCTTCAGGCTTTTGCCGCCAGACAGCCTTTTGATATCGCTGAAGCTGAGGTTGAAATTCTGGAAGGACCCTATATGGAATATAGCGGGCCGAATTATGCTCTACTCCGTTATACTTTAAATCTTAAGAGAATGTTTTATGCCTGGCTTCTTGTCTCTTGCTTTTTAAGTTTTATTCTGCCAGCCAATTTTCTTTTTAGTCTGCTGTTGCAGACTGTGCTGATTATCGTGGTCTTTGTTTTAATTTCGCTTATCGGAGCGACTCATCCACGTTTCAGAATAGACCAGGCCTTAAAATATTATGCTTTGCTTTTAATTTTAGCCCTGATAGCGGTTGGTTTGGCGGTTAAGGGCTGGTGATGATGAAAGGCGGGGTTTAAGATGTGGCTCTGGAATAAAATCAAACAACTGACCATTCCTTCCAGGACAGGGGTCGTTACTCTGCGTTATCCTTATAAGCCCAGGCCGGCTCCCGCCGGTTTCCGCGGCCAGCCTGTCTGGGATCACACCAAATGCATTGGTTGTGCCGGCTGTGCCAGCAACTGCCCGGCCAGAACCATTTTCCTCCGGGATATCTGTCAGGAAATAAGGATTCTAATTTATGATTCATCTCGCTGCACTTATTGCGGTAGATGTGCTGACCTCTGTCCGGAAAAAGCCATCACCATGAGCGAGAATTTTGAACTGGCCACCGATAATCGCCAGGATATAACTCAGACCATAGAGCTGTTTATGATGACCTGTCAACGCTGTGGCCGCTGCTACGACCTGGAAATAAAGAATGCCCTTGATAAGCTGCAAATGCTTGGCTACCGTTATGATAGCCTGGAGGTCAGAAAAGTCATAGGGCAGTCAACGCCTGAATTTGAACCCGAGCATTTAGAGAAAACAGCTACTTATCGCCGTCCCGAAAAACTGGAGAAGTCGTCATGTGGAAAAGACTAACAGAGAAGGCTTTTCGCCGCTCAGTCTGGGTTTATCATTGCAACAGCGGAGCCTGCAATGGTTGTGATATAGAAATCCTGAATGTTTTAACGCCTTATTATGATGTGGAGAGATTCGGCATCAGGTTAGTTGCCTCTCCCCGTCATGCCGATGCCATTCTTCTCTCGGGGGCGGTGACCAGACCAACGCTGCCTCTGGTTAAGAAAGCCTATCAGGCAGTGCCAGCCCCGAAGCTGGTCTTTGCCGTCGGTTCCTGTGCCATCGGGGGAGGATGCTGGTATGACACCTATAACGTGACTGGTGGTGGGGATAAAGCCATCCCGGTCAATTATTTTATTCCGGGCTGTCCGCCCCGGCCGGAAGCCATCATCTTCGGGATAGCTCTGGCTCTGGGCCTGGTTGACAAGAAAGTGGCACCGGTTGAGCTCAAGCAGATGGAGTTCCCGGTTGATATGTACCGGCAAGCAAAAATTCTGGAAAGCAACCGGGTAATATATAAACTTCTGGGCGAGGAAGATGACCGCCTTCTATCCGGGAGGAAATGACTATGGCCAGAATTCTATTGGTTGATGACGACCGTGACCTGACCGACAGCTTAAGTCAGATCTTGCGTCTTAAAGGCTATGAGGTGGTTGTAGCTTATAACGGGGCAGAAGGATTAAAGAAACTACTGGAAACGAAACCGGATCTAGTCATTATGGATGTTATGATGGAAACAGACACGGCTGGCTTTGAAGCTATTTATAAAATCAGAAGTGAACGTCCTGATTCTAAATTCAGAGACTTTAAGGATATTCCCATTATTATCCTGACCGCTATTGACCAGGTGACCAACTCCCGCTTTTCTCTTGACCAGGAAGAAAGCTTTCTCCCAGGACATAATGAGTTTCTGACCAAGCCAGTGGATATAGATGAGTTTTTACAGAAAATTGAATCCTGTCTAAAAAAATGACTTAAGAGCATGAAATTCCAGGGAATTCTTACCAAACTGAACAGATTAGGGTCAAGTCTGAGGTTTAAGCTGATTTTTGGATTTTTAACCATCGTTTTTTTAATGGGAGCTTTATCTACCTATTTAGGAATAAGTTCAATAAACAGAAATGTTATCAGGGAAGCCTATGATAATGTCAGAAACAGTTTGCGGGCTATCAGCGATCTTTACCGTGAAGAAATTGAAAAAAGAGCCAATATCATAGAGTATCTTTCTAGAACTTCGGAAATAGTTGGGGCTACTGCTTCAGAAAACCGGGAATACCTTTACGAAAAGCTGGTCCAGATAAAAGAGGAATTTCAGTTTGATATTGTCAATGTGGTCAAGCCGGATGGTACTATCCTGGTTAGAGCCAATAATTATGAGGCTTATGGTGACAGTATTGCTCATTACAAGTACATCGAATGGGTTTTGAGAAACCAGCAACCTGCAGCCGGGACTGGAATACTTGGTTATGAGAATATAAAAAATGAGGGGCCAGACCTGGCTGAGAGAACAGTAATGAAAATCATTCCGACTCCAAAAGCTAGGGCCCCGCGACTGGAGCCGAAAATAGAAGACAGGGCTTTGGTCTTGAAGACAGTATCGCCAATTTTCCAGGATAACCTTCTGGTGGGTATCCTTTATGCGGCGGTTCTGCTTAACAACAATGATCACTTTGTAGAAAGATTCAAAAGGTTGATTTTTAAAGAAGAAAAGATAAAAGGAAAAGATGTCGGAACCGTTACCATATTCCTGGACGATATTCGGGTTGCCACTAATGTGGTTGATCAGAGCGGCAGGAGGGCGGTGGGCACTCTGATTTCAGAAGAAGTCTATAAACAAGTTTATGAACAGGGAATGGACTGGCTGGGAAGGGCTTTTGTAGTCAGCGATTATTATCTTTCTGGATATACCAGGATAACTGATATAGATAACCAGCCGATAGGTATGCTCTATGTAGGAATATTAGAAGCCAAGTTTAGCCAGATCCTTCGCCAGACTACCCTGCTGTATTTTCTTTTAATTTTTTTGATGACTGCAGTGGCCATCTATATTTCCACCTATTTAGTCAATCTTTATACCAGGCCTATGAGCCGGATGATTAAGGCCACAGCTGACATTGCTCAGGGAAATTATCATTTACTGACGATTTCTCCCGATGAAAGCGAAGAAATTAAAGAATTAGAAGAGAATTTTAATTCCATGGTTACTGCTATAGAAGAAAGAGACAGAAAATTGAAGGAGTTAACCGAAAAGACCATTCTCCGTTCAGAGAAATTAGCCTCAATTGGGAGGTTAGCTTCTGGTATTGCTCATGAAATCAACAATCCGCTGACGGGAATTCTGGCTTACAGCAGCGTGCTTGAGGAGGAGTTAAAAGGATCTCCTTATGAACAAGACCTGAAGATAATTAAAGAAGAAACTTTGCGCTGCCGTAAAATAGTGAGAAATCTGCTTGATTTTGCCAGAGATTATAAACCTGAGAGAACTTATTCTAATCTGAATTCTCTGATTGAGGAAGCCATCCAGCTTTTAGAAAAACACGTCAAATTTCACAATATCAAGATAATAAAGAATCTGGACCCAAAACTGCCTGAGATAAAAGTTGATGCCGATGAGTTTCGTTCGGTGATCAATACTTTGGCCGATAATGCTGCTGATGCCATGCCTAATGGCGGCCAATTAATCATTTCAACAAGCTTTGATTTTGATAACCAACAGGTTATAATCAGGATAGCTGATACAGGAATAGGCATAAGCGAAGAAAATCTGGAACGGATATTCGAACCTTTCTTTACCACCAAGGAAAAAGGGAAAGGAACAGGTCTTGGCCTCTCCATGACTTATGGAGTGATTAAGAGACATAATGGAACGATTGAGGTAAAAAGCCGAGTTAACGAAGGGACAGAATTTATAATAAAGTTGCCGGTAGAATAAAATCCGGGCATAGGGAGAAAAAAATGAGCAAACCTAGAATCTTATTTATCGATGATGAAGAAATTGTCCTGCGTAGCTGTCAGCGGATATTTGCCTCTTCAGATTATGAGATAGACACCGCATCTTCTGGCGAAGAAGGACTCAGCAAGGCGATTAATCAAGATTTTGATATTGTTGTTACAGATTTAAAGATGCCTGGAGTTGGAGGGATGGAGGTGCTTTCCAGGTTGAGAAAGGTCAGGCCTGATACTACGGTGATCATTTTCACCGGTTATGCCAGTGTTGACACTGCCCGTGAGGCTCTGAAAAATGGTGCTTTCGATTATATTCCAAAGCCATTTACTCCCGACGAAATGAGGGAAGTTATCAAGAATGCTTTAGAAGCCAGAGCTGGCCAACAGCGTAATATGCTGGATTTGATGGCCATTGTTTCCCATGAATTAAAAAGCCCCCTGTCATCTCTTCATACCACTGCTTCTACCCTTTATAAGGGTTATTTTGGCAAGCTGTCGCCAGATCAGATGAAAATTCTGGAGTCCATCATTCGCAACTGCGAATATCTTGAAGATATTATCCGCAACTATTTAGACCTGTCCAAGATGGAACTTGAGCAGCTGGGTGCCTTTATGGAGGAGATAGATTTCATCAAAGATGTGGTTGAAGAAATACTCAATCTGCCAGAAGTTGCTGATAGTGGGAAGAAGATAAAAATTGCCTTAGATGATAAGACTGAGGTTAAAATCAAAGGTGATCCAAGATTGTTAAAAATCCTGGTCAGGAACTTAATCAATAATGCTATTAAATATGGCTATGAAGGTACAGAAATTAAACTTTGTTTAGAAAAGAAAGATCGGGAGATGATCTTTTCTGTCTATAATGAAGGTGTTGGGATAAAACCGGAAGATGGTCAGCGCCTTTTTCGCAAGTTTGAGAGGTTAAAACAGCCAGGAACAGAAGGAGTTAAAGGCTCTGGCCTTGGCCTTTACATCTGTAAAAAAATTGTAGAAAGTCACAAAGGAAGAATCTGGTTTGAATCAGAACCAGGGAAATGGGTAACCTTCTATGTCGCCTTGCCCGTAGCCAACTGAGATATTAAGCTCTTAGGGCTGACTGGGTTCAACAGTCTGCTTTTAATTGACAATAGTAGAGGCTCTCTCCTATAATCTAAATGTCGGGGGCGAAATGGACTCGACGGAGGTAGTGAAGCAGAAGCTGCAGGCCGAGGTCCCATCAACCTCGTTAAACAGGTGGAAAAAAATTAACTGCAGAACCTGTTGCAGTCGCTGCCTGATAGAAAGTGCAGCCGTCTCTCCAAGCCTTTCCTGCGGGTTTGCGGAGACGCCGATTAGCAGGATAGTCCAGTGAGGCAGCTCAAGACTCGCTGGATGAAGTTTTTCTTGGGCTGGTTGAGTGGTTCTTTTCCTCTTCGAGAACTGCTCGGCGAGAGCCAATGAAGAGGATAAGCCTGTAGAGGCTGGCTGTGGAATACCTTCGGACGCGGGTTCGATTCCCGCCGCCTCCACCAAATTTTTTTTATTTTTATTATGATGAAAAAAAAGAAATGCTAAAATCAACTAAAGCCTTGAGCTTTTTTGTCATCCTAGTAGGATTTACTTACTGGCAACTTGGGAGTCCGATCCTGGCCCAAGAGACGAAAAAAGCTGAGCCGGCGGTTATGGTTGAGCTGAGAGATGTTCAAGGAGGAACTCGCCTTAAAATCAGTGCCGATACCAATCTGATTTACAGCCTGAAAAAAGAAGGCAACACCCTAATAATTTCCATCAAGACCCCAAGCGGATTAAAAATAGAGAAGAAACCTTTTTCCAGTCAGTTTATCACCTCGGTAGATCTGGCTAAGTCTCCTGAGTCTTATTTCCTGATGGTCAAAGCCCGGACCGACAATTTTGATTTTTCTCAGTCAGCCAGGTGGAATCCGCTGGTTTTAACAATAGAGCTCAAGCTGAGGGAAGCCAAGCCGACGCCAGTCATGATGAAATCTGACCGACTGTCAGAAAAGCCAGCTGACAAGCCCGCTTCAGTTGAGAAAACCACTATAGAAAAAAATTCTATTCAAACTGAGGTTGCCAGAAGGCGGATTAAAACTATAGTTATTGACCCCGGTCATGGCGGCAATGAGAGCGGTGCTAAGGGAATCTACGGGACGCTGGAAAAGGATATAACCTTAAATATTTCTAAAAAACTCAAAGAGACCATAGAGCGGGGACTTAAATACCGGGTGGTTATGACCAGGGATGCTGATGTTGTTGTTCCCTTAGAAAGAAGGGCAGCAATTGCCAACAATAACAAAGCGGATTTATTTATCAGCATCCATATTAATGGTTCACGCCGGGTAAATGCCAGAGGTTCAGAGACTTTCTTTTTGAACCTTAATGCCACCGATGAGGAAGCCAGGCGGTTAGCTTATTTTGAAAATAACTCGGAAGAACTTGGTGGCCAAGTGCCTGAATCCGATTTTGATGACCTAAAATTAATCCTCTGGGATATGGCTCAATCAGCCTACTTGAAACAAAGCAGTCAACTGGCAGAGTTTGTTCAGCTCGAACTCAATGAATTGCTGCGAACCCAGAACAGAGGAATTAAGCAGGCTCCATTTAAAGTCCTGACCGGGGTGGCCTGCCCAGCTATTCTGGTTGAGGTGGCCTTTATTACCAACCCGGAAGAAGAAAAAATATTGTCCTCAGAGGATTTCCAGGCCAGAGTTGCTGAGGCTATCTACCGGGCTTTAAATAGGTTTTTGCAGCTTTATGAAAGACCATGAAAAACAAAAATAAAAGCAAAAAGAAGAAATTAACAATCTTGTATACCCTGCTGGCAATTCTGGTCGTGGTGGTTCTGGTGTTTTTTTTCGGTAGCCGAAAGGAGAAAATAAAACATCCTTCGGGCTCAATGATATCGAGAGCGGGTGATGAGCAGGCTCAAAAAATCCCAATGAAGAAAGTTACCCTTTTCTTCCTATCAGAGAGCGATAACCTGTTACATCCAGAAGAAAGGGAAATCCCGGAATCAACCATTAATCAAGAGGCCCGAGTTGTTGTGGAGGAATTAATAAAGGGTTCTAATTCAGGCCGGCTGAATACGCTGCCGGCTAAGACTCAGGTTCGTCAGGTTTTTGTTACCTCGGACGGCACGGCCTATGTGGATTTGAGCCGAGATATAATTGAAGCCAGTTACTACGGCTCTACTGGTGAGATGGCTGCGGTTTATTCTATTATCAATTCTTTAACCTACAATTTTAGCCTTATAAAGAAAGTATTTCTCTTAGTGGAAGGTAACGAACGAGAAACACTTGGTGGACACATTGACCTCTCTCGGCCCTTTGTAGCCGATTATTCGCTGGTGGCCAGATAACTTTGGCCATTAAGTCCGGACATGAAAATTAAAAATCTTCCCGAGGTGGTTATTATTGGCTATCCCAATGTGGGGAAATCCACACTTTTCAACCGGATTATAGGTCAACGTAAAGCCCTGATTCATTCTTTACCTGGGATGACCCGAGACCTGATAACTGGCGTGGCCAGGGTAAATAACCGAGAATTCCTGATGGTAGATACTGGTGGCCTGGCCATTGATCAGGCTGATCAGGTTTCACTCAGGATAATTGAAAAAGCAAGAGAAGCAACCCACTCGGCAGAGATTCTGGTTTTTATGGTAGATGGGAAGCGGGCTCTTTCTGCGGGGGAAAAAGATCTCTACCTTAAACTAAAAAAGCTAAATAAACCTCTATTGGTAGTGGTAAATAAAATTGATAATCCAGAATTTGAACCCGACCTTTCAGAATACTATCGCTTAGGAACAAGCGACCTAATTTCGATTTCAGCCGAGCATAAAATCAACCTGGAATATTTAAAGGAAAGAATTGTCCAGCTACTGCCAGCCGGTTCTGTCAGGGTTGAAGAAGCTGGGATGATTGCCAGGCCTCTGAAAATAGCCATAGTTGGCCGGATCAATGTCGGAAAATCTTCTCTGATAAACCGCTTGATTGGGTCGGAGCGTCTGCTGGTTAGTGAAGTCCCAGGTACTACCAGGGATAGTGTCGATACCTTGCTTACTAGAAACAAAAAAACCTATTGCCTGGTTGATACGGCCGGAATTCGCAAGTTTGGCGGAGTCAAAGATTCCAGGGAAAAAGCCAGTATTATCAGAGCTCAGCGAAACATTGAAGAGTCCGACGTTATTTGCCTGGTCCTGGATGTTCAAGAGTTCCCAACTCGTCAGGATGCCCACATCGCTAACTTGGCCTTAAAATCTGGTAAGCCTCTGATAATTGCCCTTAACAAATGGGATCTGGTCGACAGGAGTAAGGTCAATCCTCTTGAAGTGCAGAGGCAGGTTTTTAGCCGGCTAAATTTCGTCGATTATGCTCCGTTGGTTTTCGTCTCGGCTTTGACTGGCCAGAGGGTAGTCAAAATTCTTGACTTAGCTGAAGAAGTTTATGAGGCGGCCTCGATTAAAGTAGACACTTCAGTCCTTAACAGATTCTGGGAAAAATTTTCCAGAAAATATCTGCCAAAGACTAAGGATGGTTCGTTACTTAAAGTAAAATACATAGTTCAAAAGGGCGTTAGGCCGCCAAAATTTGTCCTTTTTGGCCATAGCCAGGCTCAACTTCTGCCTGCCTATGAAAAATTTATAGCAGATGCTTTTCGCCAGCAATTCGGATTCTATGGCACACCAATCAGATTTATCCTGAGGAGAAGTTAATTTTCAGGATAGGTCATTGAGTTGTGGCAGAAACTTCAGGATAGTCTTAACTCCATATAAGTGGGAAAGCTTTCCATTTTTTCTTGACTTTATGGCATTATTCTTATATAAAATATTTCTAATTGTCTGAAGACCAGATGTTTAAGGAGGTCGTGATGTTTCGTAAGAGGATAAACAGCTTGGGAGTTATCCTTTTAGCCTTAGCTGTTTTTTTAACTGCAACCAGTTGCGAGCAGCTAAAGCTTAACAATTTACAGGCAAATTATCATTTCAAAAAGGCGAATAACCTGTTCAGAGAGGGTAAATACCGGGATGCGGTGACTGAATATGAGTTGACGCTGAAATACAGACCAGATCTGGTACAGGCATATCGCTATATCGGAGAAAGTTATAAACAACTTTATAAGCCAGGACTTCAATCAGAGCTAAATAAAGAGCTGGAAAGGAAGGCTCTGGAAGCTCTGAACAAAGCGCTGGAGTTTGAGCCCAACAACATAGAAATTATTTATTCTCTGGGCGATATGTATGATAAGTTACGGAATTTTGAGGAGGCTGAGAAACTCTATCTCAGAATTCTGGAGCTTGACCCTCAGAACATGGATAACTTCTACGTAGTGGCTGAATTTTACAGCCGCTATGCCGGAGAAATTCCTGATGCGGCCCAGAAAGCAGAAACTATGTACTTGCGCCGTATAGAAGCTGATCCGGAGAACCCGATGGGGTATGCTTATACAGCCAACTACTATCAGCAGCTTCCTGTTTCAGAACAGGATGTAGAAGGGGCTATCAGGAATTTCGATAAAGCTAACGAATTCTGGGAAAAGAGAATCGCTCTTGATCCAGATAACCCGGAAGCCTGGCTGGCTAAGGGGGTTAATCGCTGGAGCCGAGCCTATCGTTTTCAGAATGTGCCAGCCTCTGAAAGACTGGTAATCGCCAGAGACGCCCTTGAAGCTATAGAAAAAGCCAGGGATCTTGACCCTGAGTATCCTGAGCCCTATAGCTGGTTAAGTGTTCTTTATCAGAGTGTTCTGGCCAACTTGGAGCCCGATAAGGCAGCCAGATATACCGCTGAAGGTCAGAAAAATCTTGAAAAATTCCAGGAGCTAAGGAAAAGGGCAGCTGAGAGAAAGAAACTGGAAGAGGAACTTAAAGCCATCAAGTAAGTTAGTCTAATAAAAAGGGGCAGACTGGATAAATGTCTGTCCTTTTTTTTATTTTTGCATGTTTATACCCCTAAAAGACGAAAACCCGACTTTAAAATTTCCGATTGTCACTATAATCTTGGTCATAGTCAATTGTCTGGTCTTTTTTTATCAAGTAATTTCCCCTGAAGGTCTCAGTTACCAGGTTCTGCGATTCGGCATTATCCCCTATGAAATTACTCACTGGCATATTGATGTTGGGGTGCCGAGGGTTTTCTGGCCGCTCAGCCTGATAACCGGAATGTTTCTCCATGGCAGTCTCTGGCATCTCCTTGGCAATATGCTTTATCTATGGATTTTCGGGAATAATGTTGAAGAGTTTCTTGGACCTCTAAGATTCCTTTGGTTTTATTTAGCCTGCGGCCTGTCGGCCTCGTTAGTTCAGGTAGCCTTTTCACCTAACTCCAGAGTGCCGATGATTGGGGCCAGTGGGGCCATTGCCGGTTTGTTAGGAGCCTATCTTATTCTGTATCCAACGGCCAGAGTCAAAACCCTGGTTTTCTTGATCTTTTATATCACTATAATATCTGTGCCCGCCTGGGTAATTCTTAGCCTTTGGTTTTTCTTGCAGCTGGCTAATGTTGGACTTGGTGGTGGCGTAGCCTGGTTCGCTCATATTGGAGGGTTTCTGGTCGGGGTAGCCCTGGTTTATCCCAGAAAGAAAAAGCGGCTTAAATTCCACTTTGCTTAGCAAAAACTTGAACTTATTAGGGGAAAAAGCTAAAATTAATTAGCCTGAATTGTTCAATAAATAAAACAGGTCTCGATAGACTAAATCATGGTTTATATGGAAATCTGGATGAAGAAATCCTTTTTTGAATAATTCAGGTCAGCCCAGCTGTTTGACAAATTAGGCATTATTTAGTATCTTTATTCGTCGGATTTATCATATCATTATATCTGTATAAGCAAGGTTGGACAATGAAGACTTATCATCCCAAAAAAGAAGAAGTTCACCAAAAGTGGTGGCTGGTTGATGCTGACGGCCAGATCCTTGGGCGTCTGGCTACCGAAATAGCCATTCTGTTGAGAGGGAAAAATAAACCTCAGTTTGCGCCGAATTTAGATGTCGGGGATTATGTGGTAGTGGTTAATTCTGAAAAGATCAAAGTGACCGGCAATAAGCTGGAAGATAAAATCTATCGCCATCACTCCCTCTATCCTGGTGGGCTGAGAGAGAAAAAACTCAAAGAAATGTTGGAGACCAAGCCAGAAGAGGTAATCAGGAAGGCTGTCTGGGGAATGATTCCCAAGAATAAGCTCGGGCGGGCCATTATCAAGAAACTTAAGGTTTATCGCGGCCCAGAACATCCGCATCAGGCCCAAAACCCTGAGGTATACAAGTTTTAGTAGGAGGAACCTTGAGTCTGATTCAATATTATGGGACAGGCAAAAGAAAAAATGCCATTGCTCGGGTCTTTTTAAGAGCAGGCAAAGGTGATGTAACTCTGGTAGTCAATAAAAAGCTTCGGCCGTTTGAGGAATATTTCAAATTAGCATCTCTACGTCAGACCATCCGTCAGCCGCTGATGGTTACAGAAACTGGGGATAAGTTTGATATTTTTATGAGAATTGAGGGGGGAGGCCTCCGAGGACAGGCTGAAGCTGTCCGTTTAGGCTTGGCCAGAGCCCTGGTTGAGTTTAATGGGGAATTGCGACCCGTTCTTAGAAATGCCAACCTGCTGACCAGGGATGCTAGGATCAAGGAACGGAAAAAGTATGGCTTACTGGCTGCCAGAAAGGCACCACAGTACCATAAGAGATAAAGTCAAGAAAAGGGAGGAAGTCATTTGGTTTCAGTAACTATGAAAGAACTCTTAGAAGCTGGTGTTCATTTTGGTCATCAAACTAGACGCTGGAACCCGAAGATGAAGGAATATATCTTCGGACAGAGAAATGGTATCTATATCATTGACCTCCAGAAGACTATCAAAAGCTTTAAGGAAGCCCTGCAATTTGTCAGGAGCGTTGCTGAAAGTGGGAAAGACATTTTATTTGTTGGGACCAAAAAGCAGGCTCAGGACATAATTCGGGATTATGCCTTGAAGTGTGAATCCAGTTATGTTAACCAGAGATGGCTGGGTGGGTTGTTAACTAATTTCAAAATAATTAGGACCAGTGTTGAAAAGCTAATTGAAATGGAAGAGATGAGAGAGGATGGACGCTGGGAGTTGCTATCTAAAAAAGAGCAATCCAGGAAAGAAAAAGTCTATCGCAAGCTGCAGAAAAATCTGGGCGGATTGAAAAACATGACCGAACTGCCTGGAGCCGTTTTTGTTATAGATTCTTCAAAAGAAGAAATTGCCATTGCTGAAGCAAAAAAAGTGGGCATTCCGATTGTAGCTGTGGTGGATACCAACGGTGACCCCGAAGGGATAGATTATCCAATTCCCGGGAATGATGATGCGGTCAGAGCTATTGAGATGTTTAGCTCCAAAATAGCTGAGGCCGTAATCGAGGGGAAAAAAGACCGACTGGCTAAAGGCTTGATGGAAGAAAAAAGAGAAGAAAGCCTGGCTGAGCCAACAATTGCTATTGAAGGTGAAGAAAAGGTAGAAGTCAGCGATAGTAAAGAATAAGACATCGGCAAAGGAGTGAATTATGGCGGAAATCAAAGCTGAACTGGTTAAAGCTTTAAGGGATAGAACTGGCATTGGAATGATGGAGTGCAAAGAGGCTCTCCAGGAGAGTGGAGGCGATCTGGAAAAGGCCATTGAGATACTTAGGAAAAAAGGTCATGCCAGAGCCCAGGATAAAGAAGGCCGAGAGGCTGCAGATGGGGCGGTTGGAGCCTGGGTCTCAGCTCAGAGTCGAGTTGGAGTTTTGATCGAGGTTAATTGTGAAACGGATTTTGTGGCTAGAAATGATGAGTTTAAAGAACTGGTTCAGAACTTAGCCCACCAAGTGGCCGAAAGTAACCCTGAATACATTGCAGAGCAAGATGTTCCTGAAGAGCTAAAAGGTCAGAAAGTCAGCTTGCTCGAGCAACCATATGTTAATGATAATAAAATTAAAGTTAAGGACCTGGTTAGCTCTTATATTGCTAAATTTGGAGAAAACATAAAAATAAGAAGATTTCAGAGGTTAGCCCTGGAAGCTGATCAAGGTTTGATAGGAGCTTATGTCCATGCTACCAATCGGCTTGGGGTATTGGTTGAGGTGATCTGCCAGACTGATTCTGTGGCCAGGAGCGAAGAATTCAGAGAGTTGGTTAAAAACCTGGCCATGCAAATAGCTGCAGCCAGTCCCCAATATATCTCTCCACAAGAAGTTCCTGCTGAGGTCGTTAGTAGAGAAAAAGAAATTATCAGGGCTCAGATTCAGGATACTAAGAAACCAGAGCAAATTATAGAGAAAATAGTTGAAGGAAAGCTGAATAAATATTACGGAGAAGTTTGTTTGCTGAATCAGCCATACATCAGGGATGATAAAATAAAAGTAAAAGACCTGATAGATAGCTATCTCTCCAAATTTGGAGAAAAGATTGAGGTGAAGCGTTTTGTCAGGTTTGAAATTGGCAAATATTAAGACGCGGTCAGGATAATGGATGAGGGCAGGCCACTTTATAAGCGGGTATTGCTGAAACTTTCGGGGGAAGCTCTACTGGGCGAGCAGCCTTATGGGCTTGATTTCAAGAGAGTGCGAACTATTGCCCAGGAACTCAGACAGATTCAGCAATTGGGAGTTGACATTGCCATAATGATTGGTGGCGGAAATATTTTTCGTGGTTCAGTTGGGGTGAAAGAAGGCATGGACCGAGTTGTAGCTGATCATATCGGGTTATTAGCCACGGTGATCAACGGGATTGCTCTTCAGGATGCTTTGGAAAAAGAGGGTGTCAACACCAGATTAATTTCAGCTCTGGAAATCAGATCTGTAGCTGAACCTTTTATCCGCCGTCGAGCCTTGCGACATCTGGAAAAGGGACGGGTCATAATTTTTACTGCTGGTCTTGGCAGTCCATATTTCACCACCGATACTGCGGCTGCCCTTCGGGCTTTGGAAATCAAAGCCGAAGTAATCCTGAAAGCTACCAAGGTAGATGGTGTCTATACCGCTGATCCGATGGTGGAAGCCCAAGCTACCAAATTCGATTTTATCGGGTTCCAGGAAGTAATCCAGCAAGAATTGAAGGTAATGGATAGCACCGCTATCACTCTATGCAAAGATAATAATTTGCCAATCATAGTTTTTAACCTTAATGTTCCTGGCAACATCAAAAAAGCTGTGCTGGGCGAAAGAGTCGGGACCAAGGTTTCCTGAGATTTGTTAGACACTATATTTAGGAGGGCCTAAATGGTGAAAGATGCCTTAAGAGAGCTGGAAAAGAAAATGAAAACCTCCATTGAGCATTTCCGCAAGGAGATCAGCAAATTACGCACCGGCCGGGCCAACATCAGCATTTTTGAAGACATTAAGGTTATGTATTACGGCACCTTAACTCCAGTTAACCAGGTAGCCACTATCGGCGTTCCAGACCCAACACTTATTACCGTTCAGCCCTGGGATCCAACTCTGATGGAAGCTGTGGAAAAAGCTATCCGCTCTTCTGATTTCGGCTTTAACCCCATTAACGATGGCCGGGTGATTAAGGTTCCGATTCCACCGCTGGATGAGGAAAGAAGACAGGAACTGGCCAAAAAAGTCAGCAAAATGCTGGAGGAAGAGAAGACAACCCTCAGGAATATACGGCGAGAGAGTAAAGAATATATTGAAGAGCTGGAGAAGGACAAAAAGATCAGTGAGGACGAGAAATTCCAGGGTCTGGAAAAGCTTCAAGAACTTCTGGACCTCTACATCAAACAAGCTGAAGAGATAGCTGCGGCTAAAGAAAAAGAGATTCTCCAGGCCTGATAGCCCGGCTTATGGATGCTGTCTAATGGAACCGGCTTCGATTATTTCACAATCCGGGGGGATCCTTAGATCAAAGATTTCTTCGGGGATTTTCTGATCGATTCTAACTCGTTCAAAGTGGTATTCCAGTTTGCTACCTATTGGTTCAAAGAAAATTGCTTTGGCGATCATCCAGTTGTGGCTGTCTATTTCCAGAAGAATGTAAGAAAACTGGCTTTCTTCCCTCGGGGTCAATTTTAGCTGATAAGCCTTTTTTCTCTGGCTGGGAAAGGGATTGAACTCGACCTGATATCGCTCTAAAATAGAAAAACTCCCGGAGAGCAAACCCAAAATTTCCGATTCTTGGACTTCTGATTCGGCAGCGTTTCTTATCAACTGATTATCTTCCGGAAAATAAAGCCAGAACTTGTCATTTTTAACTACAAAGATTTGTTTCTCAGGAGAGCTGTATTCCCAACGCATCCTATCCGGTCGGCGGATGAACAACTGCCCCCGTCCTAAAAGGGGTTCCTGAACTCCCGTTGAATAATAGAATTGTTTGAAATCGGCCTTGAGAGTGTTAATAGAATTAAGCCTTTTTTCAAGCTCCTGGGCTATTTCCTGAGCTGTCAGGTCAGAAGCTAATAAACTATTTACAGGCGGACCGATCAGCCAGATTAGAATCAGCAGGCCAGGCAGGCTTCTTACCGTGGAAGCCACCATCGCTTTCCAGTTCGGGCTCGTTTTTTGGATGCTTAGCATTTCTACGACTCTGATTGCTTGAAATTGCCTTTATTTTCCCTGACTAAGGGTAGATTGTCAATCATCGGGTCAGAAGCTGACCCAGGTCAGGCAGGATCAATCTTGAATAATGCAGCCCAGACAACCTGAATAAAAAGCCTTGGAGAAAAGCCAGCTCTCTTATATATGGATACGGGTTATTATTAAAAATGATTCTTCTCCCGATTAGTTGATGAAAAAATGAACGCGTTATTGAATAATTATAAGATTTCATTGAGGCAATCATGGATATTAAGAGCAAAAATATCAGTGAGAGAATATGGAGAAAGCTTTATCTGTTGTATAGTTGATCTTAACTCTAATGAAAATAAGAACTTATGCATATCTTAAGCTTTTTGCTGGATAAATTTTCATCAACTAATTTGGAGGAGAGCCTTAAAAACTTAAGCTTTTTGGAAGTCTTCTTCTGAAAAAACCTGAGCTTCAAAAACCTGTAGCTCAACTCCTCGCTTCCATTCATCTGCTGGCAAGCCGGCTTTGAGACAGCCATGACTGAGATAAGTTTCCAGGTCCCAGCCATATTCCGACGGGACCTGGGGCAGCAGCAGTCCACTGTTATGTCCCTTGCTGATAATTATTCCATGCTTGCCAACTACTACTTCCTCTGGCCCGGTGACCTTGTGGGGAGAAGTCAAGACTGAGATCTCAACAGTCAGATCCTGGAGTTCATCTTCTTCAAGGGGAGGAAATCGGTAGTCTTCAGTGGCTGCAGCCACGGCCATCTCGATTATTGTCTGGTAAAGGGGCTTATAAGGCAGAGGATAACCTATGCAGCCTCTAAGTTGTCCGTTAACTTTCAGAGTAACAAAAGCCCCCCTTTTTTCCTTAAGCCTGGGATTCTGAACCTGGACTGACAGCAGTTCCCTGTTTTTTAAATAATGGATAATGGACTGACGGGCCAGTTGAAGGAGAAACTTTTTTTCCTCATCATTCAGATAATCTGACTTCTCAGTCATCAGCAACCTCCATTTCCATAATTATCTGTCCAAGAGGTTCAAAGAAAAACCTGTGGTCAAAATTTACCAGATAAACCTCAGGCCTTAGCTCTTGCCCAGTTTTTGTTGCCAGGTTTAAAAATATTTTTTCATAAAAAAGTGGATTCAGAACTTTTTTAAGTTCTCTGGATTTAGAATTGAGACTGAATACTCCTAAGATCTCTTTGCCCTGATTTTTTTCCACCTGGAAAAAAAACTCGGAATTTAGCAACTGCCTCCAGGACAGAACAAGAATTCTCTCTACGAATAATCCTTGACCAGTTCTTTTCCCCAGCAGATAGCCCTGTACCTGGCTGCCTGAGAATGATCTAAGAAGCAATTCGTTTAAAGCTTCGCTGAGGATGATTACCTTCATGTCTCTAACCAAAAAAATTATAGCACAGCAGCAATCAGGCCAGCAAAAATTTACTTGACCGCTATTTCTGGTTGACATAATATAAGCTTGGCCGGTAGGAATGATAATGAATTACCAGCTAATAGTTGTCGGTCCACTGGAAACTAACTGCTATCTTTTTTTCTGCCAGGAGACCAGAGAATGTGCCATCATAGATCCAGGAGCTGAGGCTGAAAGGATTTTTCCTATAATAACTCAACTGAGTCTAAAACCCATTATTGTTCTAAATACTCATGGCCATGTAGATCACACTGGAGCCAATCTTGAAATGAAAGACAGATATGGGGTACCCATAGCTCTGCATCAGAATGACTTGTCTTTACTGGAAGAAAACCTACAACTAGAATTCGAGCTGATGTTAGGAGCTAAGCCCAGCCCCAGACCTGACCAGATTCTGACTGATGGTGATGAGATTAAAGTTGGGCAGACCAAACTTCAGGTAATTCATACCCCCGGTCATAGCCTTGGCAGTGTTTGTTTTTACACCCCAGGTTTGCTTTTCTCCGGGGATACCCTGTTTTATGGAGGAGTCGGCCGCACTGATTTGCCTGGGGGTTCCTGGAAGGACCTGATGAACTCTATAAAAAACCGGGTCCTGACTTATCCGGATGAGACAATCGTTTTGCCAGGGCACGGTCCAAGGACTACTATTGCTGGGGAAAAAGAATCCAACCCTTTTCTCGAATAAATAAGCTGTATCGCTGGGATTATTCATAAAACTGAGTAGGTTCCGGTATTTTTAATTATCTTTGATAAGAAAATCGGCAAGGAGAATAATTTAGGGGAATAAGAAAAAGGCCAGGTATCGTGGATTATTAGTGAATAAATCTGAATAACTGGAAGTGGGTCGAATGAAACCAATAAAACCAAAGCAAGAAGATCTACTCAAGATATATTGCGATTATTTAGCAGTGGAGAAAGGGCTATCAGCCAATAGCATAAGTTCTTATGCTCTGGATATAAGAAAATTGTTTGATTTTCTTAACAAGGGGAGCGAGGGTATCCTTAAATTAAAGGAGAAAGACCTGGTTAATTTTATCCATCTTCAGGCTCAATCCGGACTTTCTCCTCGGTCCTTAGCCAGGCTGGTGTCTTCACTAAAGTCTTTTTTCAAATTTCTGGTGCTGGAAAATTATCTTAATAATAACCCGGCTGAGGGTTTGTCCTCTCCCTCTCTCTGGATGACTCTGCCAAAGGTCTTGTCAGTAGAAGAAGTGGAAGCTCTGCTGGACAAACCTGACCTGAAAAAACCTCAAGGGATAAGAGACCGGGCCATCTTGGAAATACTTTATGGTAGCGGGTTGCGAGTCTCAGAATTAATTTCTCTGGAACTCAAGGATCTGAGGTTTTCACAGAGCTTCTTGATCTGCAAGGGCAAAGGAAGTAAAGAAAGAATTGTTCCCATGGGGCGGTCAGCCTGCCAATGGCTGAAAACCTATTTAGAAGAAGTCAGGCCTCTCTGGGACAAGTATGGCTCGGCAATTCTTTTTTTAACCAGGCGGGGAAAAGCTTTTACCAGGCAAGGAATCTGGAAAATACTTAAAGGCTACGGTCAGGAAACAGGACTGAGAGATAAAATACATCCCCATATCCTCAGGCATTCCTTTGCTACTCACCTTCTGGAACGCGGGGCAGACTTGCGCTCTGTCCAGATGCTTCTCGGTCACAGTCAGATTACCACTACTCAAATATATACCCATGTCAGCCGGCAAAGGCTGAAACAGATTTATGATCGCTTTCATCCGAGGGCTTGAGTTCCACTCAATATCATATTTCCGTAGCTCCACCGTAACTTTAACCTTGCTTTTCTGGAAAACGGCTCTGGATCTGGCTCCGGACAGAAGACTTTCTTCCTGCCAGCTGAAAGTCTTCTGGACTTCGTTTCGGTTCAAGTCTTTCCTTGGAAAGGAAATATCTCTGATTCCCTGGACCTTTCTTTTAATCTGCAATTCCTCAGGCCGTCTCCGATTCCAGGGAATTGAAGGTAACAGCAGGTTTATTTCTCCCGGGAGCTCTTGACCCGAATGACTAATGACCTCGGGCTCTAACGAATAGTAAAAACTGATTTCTTGTTCCTTTCCCTCTATATAGTCAAGCTTAAGGTTCGGAGGCGGAATTGAAAGTGAAATAGTGGACAGAGGTTCTTGTTCTGTGCTGGCAGTCAGCAGCCAGTGGGGTTGACAGGTGCCCAAATGATAGATTATGAAATCGAGCTCATCCTCTTCAATAAAACCGTACCATTCCGACTCCAGTAAATAATATCCTGCCGAGGGATTAGAGGAAGCCACCTGGTACTCCCCCTGGATGCGCAGGTTAAAAGATACCTGCCAGGATCTGGCGGGTTGATAAAAACTGGGGTCGGATCCTACAACTGGAGCCAAGGCCATAATTAGCCAGGCAATCATTTGAGTAACCATAAACCTTCTCCTCGTCGAGACCCTAACCTTCAAATTAATTCTAAACCAGACTAAGTGGTTTTGACAAATAAGTTGAATAATCTATCTGGGCAGGAATAATCATTAAAAGTGTTTACTACCTTCAAAAGAATTTATTATCCTGCTTTATTTATAGAACTGAGCATGTCTCGGGATCCTCACTTAACATTGATAAGAGAATCTGGAAATGATACGATTTTAATGTTTGTAAACCTGATTTTCCCGGAGAATTAGGTTACATAAAAACGCCCTGTAAGGAGGCAGGGGTGAAAAAAAAAGTTTTATACGGCCTTATCTTTTTGGTAATTTGTTCTATTTTTAATCTTTCCCTTATTTCTGCTCCCCGGAAGCTGATATATCTTGATGCTTCAAATCTCCCTGATGGCCAGCTTAAAAACTGGCCCAACCTTGGTGTTCTTGGCGGCCGTTTTGTCCCGGTATTTAATACCCAGCCTACTGTCGAAATTGTCAAAGGCCAGAAGGCTGTTAATCTGACGGCAGTTGATGTTCTGCTACGGTCAACTTTTTCTCCGCCAGCCAGTCTGAATGGTGGCCGCCCTTTCACTCTTTTGGTCAAAGCCTATCTTCCAGAGTTGGCTCAGAGATGGACTATTTTGACCTGGTCGCAAAAAATGGACAAAGGGGCGGTTTTTGGCGTGGGGAAAGGTCGGGAGGCTGCTTTCTACCATTCCAGTGGGTGTAAAGTGGGATACCAAAAAGGCTATCCTCAGCCAGGCCTCTGGCATCTTCTGGCTTTTGTCTATGATAAGCAAACCCTCCGGATTTATGTTGACGGCTGGCTAAAAGCTGAAATTGAGGCTTCTCTGGAGATAAGTCTTGATAAGTATTTTTATCTTGGCGGCCAGACCGTCTCAGGTTTGCCTGTTCCTATGGATCCTTTCAATGGCTATTTAGCCTGGTTGGAGCTGCTGGATGTGGCTTACAGCCCGATAGAAATCTGGAACCTGGCAGGTCACCGGGAAGCTATCCCGGTTTATCCAGAAGAAGGTGATGTTCTGGCGGTTCTGGATCTATCATTACAATGGGAGCAGGGCGACACTAAAGCAGCCTCTTACGCCGTCTATTTTTCTACCCAGAGAGGAGCGGTAGAGAAGAGAGAAAAAAAAGCCTATCGAGGTAAATTCCCAACCGTGGTAAAAAGTCTGGAGGTAACCAGTCTCCAACCTGGTCAGAGCTATTTCTGGCGAGTTGATCAACTGGATTCTAAAGAGCAGATCATCCAGCCTGGTATTGTCCTGAGTTTTAAGATAGATGACGGTTCAGCCAAAAAACCTGTCCCCCATGACCATCACGGAAGTGTCAGCCGGGATTTAAGCCGGTTGAAGTGGACTCCTGGCCCCTGGGCTACTTCACAGGATATATATTTCAGCACTGATTGGAAAAAACTGGAAAAATCCAGGCCTTTGGCTAAGGATCTCAAACCTGAAGCTAATTTTTTCTTAATTCCGGAGAAATTGAAGTATGGACAAGATTATTTCTGGCGCATTGATACCAGGAACGGTTCTCTCCCCCCGTCACCTGGGAAAGTCTGGTCGTTTCGGGTTCAAGACCAGATAGATGATGATAATATGACTTTTTTGGTGGCTGCCGATCTCCACTATGGCGGGTCAGTTAGAGCCAGAGATATTAACAGATTGATGGTCGAGACCATGAATAGTATTCCCGGGCAGGAATTTCCTGAAGAGTTCGGGATAAAAGGCAAAATTCGTAGTCCAAGAGGTGTCATCATCCTTGGTGACATTGTAGATGACGGGAGCTCATCTGAAGTCCAGAAATTCTGGCAGGAATATGTTGAGGATTTTGGTCTTAACGGCAACGGCCTTCTGGCCTTTCCAGTTTATGAAGGATTTGGGGAGAATGATGGTCCTTCTAACGGTTTGGTCCGTAGCAATATTAGAAACAGGAATCGTCAGAGACCGGGGTTAAGGAGTATTTCAGCTGATAACCACCACTATTCCTGGGATTGGGGCCAGATTCATCTTGTTCATCTCAATATCTATCCAGGTAGTGCCGGAGAAGAATACCTTAAGATCTGGCGTCGAAGAACGACCGGCGATGATCGTGACCCTAAACAAAGTTTGGACTTTCTGATCGAAGATCTGAGAAGGAATGTCGGAGGCAGCGGGCGGCCAGTAGTTATTTTCCAGCACTATGGCTTTGATTCATGGAGTGAAGCCTGGTGGACGCAAAACGAAAGGAATGCCTTTCTCCAGGCCATCAGGCCCTACAATGTTATAGCTATCTTCTGGGGTCACTCTCATGTGGCTCAGAGTTATAGCTGGAACGGTATCAAAACCTGGTGTGCCGGCACTACCAATAATGACCCTGAGCTTGGGACATTTCTGGTTGTTAGCCTGAAAACAGGGCGAAAAAATGGCCGCCTAATAGTAGCCACCAGAAAGGGCCATGACTGGACTGCAGTAGAAAAAGTCAGTTTTCCGATGAAGAAACAGCTCGGGAACAAATGATAGTTTAGCTCTTCCTGATATAGCTATTATATTTGCGGCTTGTATCTAAGGAAAGCTCCTATATTACCATAGTGCTCCAATCGAGAAGGCCGGCTAACCTGAACTACGGGAATGTTTCTACTAACTGCCAGTTCAATAGCTTCGTCAACTAAATCGGTGGCCACTACAGTTTTAACTCTGCAGACTGGGCAGAGCTCCTCATTAAGATACAGTCCATGGCAATCGGGGCAGACCCGCCCGCTTTTAGAGAAATTGTGAGTGATTAGCAAGGTCTGAACTTCGTAGTTGTTTAGTTTTCTCAAAGTATCAGCCAGACCGGACACTGCCCGACCTCCACGCTCCAGTTCAGCCACCAGACTATTTACCAGTTCCTGCTGCTCTTTTTTTGTCAAGTTTTCTTCTAACTCCAAACATTCTTCTAAAACCCGGGAGGGCTTGGTTCCAGGCCTGGACTTAATTCGCCCTTTTAGCTTACTCTTTACATAAGAGTGAAAGAGCGGTTCTATCTGAGGATAGAATTGATCATCGCAGCCTACCAGCAACCAGTCAAAATTATTCTGTTTTAGAATATCGAAAGTTTTCTGGGCAGATTTCTTGAAATGTTCAAGAAGATGAGCTTCTATATGACGCTCTATCCTTTTTGATTCGTATCCTTCAAACCCGCCCTTTTTAACTTTTTTGGGAACTTCACTGGTCAGGCTTTCCAGAAGCTTGATTTCTCCCATATGAATCCTATACCAGCAGGCTTCTCTCCGGTTTATCAGAAAGGCACAGAGGGTTTTGTATCTTCCCAGGATTACCGAAAGAGGCCTGGTGTAGAAATCAAAATCCTGAATAAGCCGGTTTCTGGGTCCGTGAGGCAGTTCCAGTTCCTGCCAAATGTTCTTCCCAGAGCAAGAGAAGAGAGCGACCCCAGGGGCTTTCCAGGAAGGCAGCCTGCTGGTGCAAAAATTAGAAATCTTTTCCAGGTCCTCCTGCAATGATTTCTGCACTTCTCGAGGTATTTTTTTCATTTCCAGGTTAAGTTTGGCCTGGTTTATCAATCCTTTGTAAGCCGCATTGATTGCTTTAAATGATTGTTCACCTTTGTCGGTGTTTAGATAAAAGCTAGTAGCTTGAAAGGGATGCGTCTTAATTTGAACCAGGGTTTCGATTTGGGCAGAGTTTGAAAGTTTCATAGAACCTCCTTTAGTAGAATTTGAAAGTTTTGAAAATATAGCTCAGCGAAGAAAAAAATTGAAACACTGAAACGGCTCTTGCTAAAGCCACTAATTAAAAATTAAACTGACCAACAGCCTTTGTCAAGTGAAACCTTCTACCCATTCCTGGAGTCTTCCTGCCTGGCCCGGGAGCCAAAAACCTGTCGCCTCAAGCTACCTGGTTTTAATACCTGGCGTTATCAGGTATTTTAGGTAAATTAAGACCGGGTTGTGGTTAAAGAAAAACTCTAAGCCACCATTTATCTGGACGGTTACACAACCTTTACAGAAATTAAATAAATAGATATAATTATTTTGCCTGACAGGGCTGGTTGCGGAAGTGGCGGAATCGGTAGACGCGTAAGCCTCAGGAGTTTATGGCCGAAAGGCTGTGTGGGTTCGAGTCCCACCTTCCGCACCACCTATTTATTTTTATTTATGTCCCGAAAAAAGCATCTTCTCCTTTTAAACCCCTGGATTTATGATTTTACTGCCTTTGATTTCTGGCTCAGGCCCCTGGGACTGCTCTATTTGGCTGCTATTCTGAGAGACCATACCAGGTTTGAGATTGATTATTTAGATTGTCTTGATTGCAGTCAACTGGAAGCTGGATATAAATTTAAGACAATGAAGAAGGCCGATGGCCGAGGTTCTTATTACAAAGAACAGGTTCCTAAGCCAGAAATTTTAAGGCAGGTTCCCCGCCGATATTCTCGTTATGGTTTACCCATATCACAGGTAAAAACTGCTCTTGATCTGCTGCCGCCACCAGAAGCAGTCCTCATAACCTGCACTATGACCTACTGGTATCCTGGAGTTCAAACTGCCGTTGAGCTGATAAGAAAAGAGTTTGGTCAAGTCCCGATAATTCTTGGAGGCATCTATGCCAGCCTCTGTCGGGAGCATGCCCTTGGTCAGTCGGGTGCCAATGTGGTTGTGTCTGGGCCAGGGGAGAACCAAATTCTAAAGGTCTTGGAAGAAGTGTGTGGGCAGGGTCATCTAAAATCCGATTCTAATTCAGTTTATTTCTCAAGTTTTGATTCTTTGCCAGTTCCAGCTTATGATCTTTGCCATGATGCTTCAGTTATCTCATTGATGACCTCTCGAGGTTGTCCTTTGAAATGCACCTACTGTGCCAGCCAGCTTCTCAATCCTGGTTTTGAACAAAGATCGCCACATAAAATTGTCTCTGAAATTATTCATTTTTCCAGAAACCTAAGCACCAAGCAGATTGCTTTTTATGATGATGCCCTGCTGATTAACAAACAACACCATTTGGAAAAAATTCTGGAATCTTTGATAACTAATAGTCTGAATCTTGGTTTCCACACTCCCAATGGGCTTCATACAAAAGAACTTGACCTGAAATTGGCCCGTCTAATGAGAGAAGTTGGTTTCTCCTCTATTTTCCTGAGCCTTGAGAGTTCGGATCCTGACTTACTGAGAAAAACTGGACAAAAAGTAAGTCCTTCTGACCTGGAAAAGGCTCTTTTCTGTCTGGAAGAAGCCGGTTATGACCGAAGTGAAATTTCTGTATATCTTTTATTGGGCCATCCCTTTCAGACTAAAAACCAGGTTCTGGAAAGCCTCAGGTTTGTCAAAAGACTTGGGGCCAAAGCTCGACTGGCCTATTATTCTCCGGTGCCGGGAACGGAGGATTGGAAGCATTTAGTAAATTCAGGTCGACTGAGTCCTGATTCTGATCCCCTTCTTCATAACAAGCTGATTTTCCCTTATTTCTGGAGTCAGATAGGGCCCGAAGACCTGGAGGAAATTAAACGACAGGCCAGAAGTTGCTGATCTTGCCCGGGCCTTCAGAAGATATTATAGCTATCAATAAAACAATACCTGATAACTCCCTGTTATAAAAAATCGTATTTTAAGATATTTTGCAGCTGTTATTACATTAAGCTCTGTTCCTCTTTAGAATCAGCCCCTAAGGGTTGATTTAATTTTCGCCAGAGTGTAATTTAAAAGAGAGTAAAATGTTCAAAAATAAATTAGTTTGGATTTTGATTATTGGGCTTGGCCTTAGCTTTAATTCATGTTATATCATTAACGAAAAAAAACAGGAAAGAAATCTTAGGCCGGAAGATACTGAATGGCTATCAGAGGTCAGATATATCATAACCTCCCAGGAGCGCAAGATTTTTAGCGAGTTGCCTGAAGCCGAAAGAGAGCAGTTCAAGAAAGATTTCTGGGTCCGACGAGATCCCGATCCCTATACTGAGGAGAATGAATATAAGGAAGAATATTATTCTCGAATTGAACAAGCTAACAAGATGTTTTTTAGCGAGGGCCGTCCTGGATGGCTCACTGACCGGGGCCGCATTTTTATCCTATTTGGTCCGCCTACAGAAAGGCATACCTATCCCATGGAGGCCTCTGGTAATTGCCAAGAGGTCTGGTACTATGGTAGCTTCCCGGTGGTTTTTATTGATGAGCATTGCTCTGGAAGTTATACCCTTTCGGCCATTAATCTGGCCCATCTTCAGGACTTGAACTTGGCTCAGGCTTACTTCAAGCAAACTATTACCCAGGAGAGAAGTGTATTTGATTATGACCTAAAAGTGGCCCAAAGACAGAGGACTGTCAATGGCCTTAGAATCCTGCTATCTTTCAGTATGAAATATAACCAAATCTGGTTTGAAGTTTTGGATAATGCCAGCCTGGAAACTGAGCTGTATTTGACTATGGAAATCAGGGACAAAAACGACCAGATTGTCTGGAGCGGCCAGGAAACGGTCCCATTAAAGTTAAGAGATGAAGAAGAGTTGAAAGAGCTGGAAAATAAAAAGTTTAATCTGGAAATAGAAATCAATCTTCCTGATGAAAAATATTCTCTACCTTCACCTGGGAAATATTGGCTTTACTCAACTCTCAAGCAGAGGACAGAAGAACAGGAACTGAAAAAAGTAACTGAAATTAGGCTGTAGGTTAAAACAAGATTTTGTCCGCCGAATTAAAACCTAAGGCTAAAAGCCAGCTGAGCAGCTCGGGTTCCGTAAACCGCCAGGGTGTTCTGGAAAGAGGGATTAAAAATTCTGGTGCCGTCTGAGGTGCCTTCAGTTTCAGGATACCAGTAGCCTCCATCGTTAAGGTCATTCAGACCATATTTCTTGCCCAGTAGATTGAGGATGTCGAGGGCCACATCAAAAGACATCCCCTGACCCACCTTAAACCTTTTTTCTAATCTGAGGTCCAGATTGTTAAAGGCTGGCCACCTTCTGGCGCCGGGTTCTTCCAGATAAACAGTCATAGGAATACCCTGGACTTGATGGCCCTCCAGCCAGCTCGAAGGTGGAACAATGGTTACTGTTCTGGCCCATGGGGTTCCGCTCATATACTGGAAAAAGGCACTGAGGTAAAAATCTTTTGGCAGGTGATAGCTACCCATGATTTTAATAACCAGGGGTCGGTCAATGTCCAGTCGGCTGGTTTCGCTTAGGTTAACTAAGGAATTTGGCGAATTAGCCAGCTGGGTAAAAGCAGTGCAAGCCTGGCTACCTGAGCCGATATTCCCCTGACTCCGGCTCCAGGTGATAGAAGTCAGGAACTGCCAGTTGTTAGACATCCTTTTTCTTAATACCAGCTGAAGGCCAGTGTATTTTTGCTGGAGATATTCTACATTGCTTAGTCTGGTAAAGAAATCTGGTGAGGAAGTTGAAGGAAAATAGACGGTTACCGGCACCTGGTCATAACCAGTCCCTCCCGGAACGATAGTAGAGAAAGGTATCCAGAAATCTCCTGGTGTTTCGGCCTGATACCATTCCAGTTCATTATCTGGGTCATAGAGAACATCCTCAATTATCCTATTGCGCTTCCTGAACAGGTATGATAAAGACAGCGTAAAGTCTTCGGTCAATTGCTGCTCGAAGGTGGCTGTCCATTCGGTGGTAAGAGGAGATTTAAGTTCAGGGTTGACCCGTTGCCTAAAATAATCGTTCTGGTGAATTCTGTAGTCTTCAGGAAAGGGCCGAAAGGTATCATCAATGTCAACCGCAGTATCTTCATTCTCATCGTACCAGTAGAAAAGGTGATAACCAGTGGGCCAGCCTGGTGAAAGATTCATCAGGTAGCTCAGGGAAAGGTTATCGTGATATCGATTGAAAGAACCTTTAAGCAGAGTTTTTCCGGTTCCCAGCAAATCTATAACCAGTCCAAGTCTTGGAGAAAGATTATTCCAGACGATCATATTATCCCACGATGGATAACCAGTGTTGCCATAAGGATTAACCCCATAGAGTGGCTTGAGGATGTATTCTCCGGTATAAAAAGAAACAGCATTGCCACTGGCTGATCTGTAAAGAGCTGACAGTCCTGACTGAACTCTTTCAAATTTTAAGCCCAGATAGAAACTTAAGCGATTCCCCAAACTAAAACTATCCCGACCATAGAAAACCAGGCGATGAAGAGTGGAACTCTGGGACAAACCATTAGAAGCTCCACTCGCCAGATAGAATCCTACCAAACCTTGACTTACCAGGTTACCTGTTTCAGGAGAGACAGCTTGGCCAAAATAATATGGATTATCGAATAAATAATAATAAATTAAGTTATTATTTTTCCAGGTTGAATCCTTAGCTTTGAGGCTTTCATACTCAACTCCTACCAGCAGTTCATGGGGCGTCTTAAGAAAGGATTGAAGCCTGGTGACCGAAGCTCCGACCCTAACAACATCTCCTACTATATTCTGATTGTAAGGGCCGCTACCCCAGCTATAGCCGCTTCCAAGGTCAACATACCGGGGATTGTCCTCGCCCTTATAATATAGGCGGCGGGGTAGTTTGTCACGAGTATAGAATAAGAAAAGATTGACTTTAGTCTCCTGATTGAATTTATAGCCTCCAAAGGCATTTAACAAAAATAAATTTTGCCCAGAAATACCAACAGTAGCAATTTGCGGGTTAAAGGGAGAGATAAAACTGGGGTCAACTGTCTGGTTATTTTTATTAAAACTTAAAATCAAGGAGGCATCAATCGCTGAAGTGATCTGAGAGTTAAAGTGAAAAAGAGAATTAAAGTCTTTAGATTTCCAGTTGTACATTGGATAGGGGATATCAAAAGGATCACGCCAAGGAGAGAAGGGAGTAGGTTTAGACCTCTGGTTATACCTGAAACTGGTGAAATATCTCACTCTGTCTGGCAAGATCGATCCTGAAAGGCTAAGTGAAGAGTCAAGGTGATATCGTTCTTTAATGACCGGAGGATTGGACATCTGGTTCAATTCATCTTCGGTCCAGAGGACCTCTGAAAGATTGCCGCCGGTGCCCAGGAAATTTAGTTGCCCCGAGAATTCATTCTGACCGGCCTTAGGAACGATTTTAATAAAAGCTCCCTCGGTAGAGTAATTTTCGACCGGATGCCCGGCAGTGACTATTTCTATCTCTTCGATATAATCAGGATTTATGTTTTTGGCGGGTAACCGGTCCAGGGGACTATTTATTTCATTCACTCCCATAATTATCAGGTTTGATCTGACTGTGGAGCCGGATACTGAAAATTTAAGGTCGTAAGGAGGATTCTCAGGGGCAACCCCTGGGGCTAACTGTAGCCAGTTGGCCAAGTCCTTGGTTTTTGGGATATGATTTAGAAGGTGATTATCCAGCAGATAAGATATTCCGGGGTTAGAGCTGTCCAGAGCTGGCAGAGGATAAAGGATGATTTTTTCCTCTTCCTCTTCAGCCGGTTCCAGGGTTAAGGGCAGACTTAAGGTCTTGCCGGTTTCAACTTTGATTCCATTAATGATGGAGGTGTGGAATCCAGGAGTTTCAACTACCAATCGGTAAGTTCCTGATGGCAGATTATGGAAAAAATAATAACCGTTGTCTCGGGTAAGAAAATATCGGAATCCCACCATACTCGGAGAAGATAGATAAATATAGGCTCCAGACACCGGTTTCCCAGTCTGATCAGTAATCTTGCCTTTGATAGAGCCTGTAAGGCTCACCTTGGCTTCCAGGGTGGAGATGAATGTCAGGACTAAAATTATTGACAGGAATACCGTTATGAATATAGAAACCGGGGATGCATTATTTTTTGTCTTGACCACCAGGTCCTCCTTTAACTGCTGAGAATCCACTGTTCATAATTAGCTAACGCATTAGTTCAAAAAAGATGATAACTTATCAGCAAGAAATAAAACTACCATTATAGCTTTTTTAGCTCAGTTGAGCTGAATTATTCACCAATAATTCAGGTCAACCTGCTTTATTCTCCTCCACCAGAGGAAAATCGGGACATGATACGATTTTCTTAAATCGGTTCGTGTCCCTGATTCTATCATGTCCCGGTTTTCTTATCAATGAAAATTGAAAATCTCGAGCCATGTTCAGTTTTATAAATAATGCAGATTTATATCAAATTATTAAAACTTTTTGAAGGGGAGAAAAGTTACTTGAAAGGTTTTTAAGTTGACTATTGTGAGCTATTCACCAATAATCCAGGAGCAGGGATTTTATCACTATAGAGATAGATTATGCGCTGAGAAATATAGCGCTCAAGCCGATTTAAAGAATCGTCCTGGCTCCCAATTTTCCTCTCAATGATGATTTAAATCTCGAGAAAAGTCTAATTTTATGAATAATTCAATTCACAGATTATCCAGATTATCAGGTTCTTTTGAGATTCTTAAGCTGATGCTTGGCCCAGGCTGCGGCTCCAATCAAGCCAGCCTTATTGCCCAGGCTGGCTTTCTTTATCTCACAGGTAGTGAAGCTAACCGAGATGGACCTTCTTTTGGCCTCAGTGACGGCAGGTCTAAGAAGCCAGTTTCCTGATTTCATCACTCCGCCGCCGAGAATGATTTTTTCCGGATTTAGCAGGTTGATAATTATCCCCAAGGCTATTCCCAGAAAATAACCGCAGCGCTCAAAACTCTTGCTGGCCGCTTTATCGCCGGCTTTAGCCATGAGATAAACGTCCCGAGCGGTTAAATCTTCATCTTTTCCAGAGAAGGTGAGGTAGTTACGAACCAGAGCTGGAGCTGAGACCTCAGTTTCTAAACAACCCAGGTTTCCACAATTACAATGCAAGCCCTCAGGATTGACTGTGATGTGACCAAGTTCTCCGGCGAAGCCATCCTGGCCCTGCCAGAGTTCTCCCTCGAGGATCAGGCCTGAACCAAGTCCGGTCCCTACAGTCAACAAGACCAGGCTTTGAGCCTTCTGGCCGCTTCCATACAGATATTCTCCATAGGCGGCCAGGTTGGCGTCGTTATGGAAGGCAAAGGGAACTGGTAAGATTTTTTTCAAGGCCGGAAAGAGCGGAAAATTGTTGAGAGTCGGATAGTTGGGCGACTTTATTATTCTTTTCTGTTTTAAACTGAAGAAACCAGCAAAACCGAAACCAACTGATTTAATCTGGCGAGGATACTCTTGTTCCAGCTCGCCCCAAATTTCCTGGATCAAGCTCAGGAGCGACTCGATGCTCGGTGGAGTTGGGGCCTGGCTGGTAAAAACCAGCTGGCCTGAAGAGTTAATCAAACCATATTTAAGCTCAGTTCCCCCTAAATCAAAACCTGCATATAAACTTTTGGTCATCAGTCGGAAAAAAATTTTTATCAGTTGGCAGCCGGCGGCTTGGTCTGGTTTTCAGAACTTTGGTCTTCTTTTGCGCTGCTGATGGATTTTTTAAAATTCTTAATTCCTTCGCCCAACGATTTACCAAGTTCTGGCAGCTTCCGGGCTCCAAAGATGATGACAATAATCAGCAGGATTAATAATAGCTCGGTCGGTCCGATTGAACCTAACATTCAGGCCTCCTCAGGGAATTTTATCAACCTGGCTAAGGCTATTCCCCAGCTTCATCTAAAAGGTACTATATGGTCCGATAAAAGTCAAGGAACGATGCTCAGGCTATCTGGCCACAGCGCCAGCAGTTGTCAGTTGGGACTATTTAAATTAAAATAAATAGCCAGCTTTCCTGGCTATCGCCACCTGGCCTTTATTCAGAACGTTAAGCGGTGATGCCTTATGCAAGAAAAGATACGCAATTTTTCGATTATTGCCCATGTAGATCATGGCAAAAGCACCTTAGCTGACAGGTTTATTGAACTGACTGGAGCTTTGTCCATTAGAGAGCTAAAAGAACAGGTGCTGGACACCATGGATCTTGAAAGAGAAAGGGGCATAACTATAAAGGCTCAGACTGCCCGACTGAAATATCAGAGCCGGTCAGGCCAGGAATATTTTTTAAATTTGATTGATACCCCCGGCCATGTAGATTTCTCTTATGAAGTCTCTCGAAGCTTGACGGCCTGTGAAGGAGCTGTTCTGATTATAGATGCCTCTCAGGGAGTTGAGGCTCAGACTCTGGCCAATGCCTACCTGGCTGTCCAGAACGACCTGGTTATTATCCCAGTTATCAACAAAATCGACCTGCCGCAGGCCGATGTCCAGATGACCTTGGAACAACTGGAGCACATTGTTGGGCTAAAAGCTGAAGAGGCGCTAATGGTTTCAGCCAAAAAAGGCACCGGAGTTGAAGAAGTTCTGGAAAGCATTGTTCAGAGAATCCCCCCTCCCCAAGGAGATTCGTCTGCTCCCCTTAAGGCCCTGATATTCGATTCCTGGTTTGATTCCTATCGAGGAGTGGTGGTCCTGGTTAGAGTGATTGATGGCCAGTTGAAACTGGGCGACCGGATTATTTTAATGTCCAATGCGGTGGAATATCAAGTTGAAGAAGTTGGCTATTTGACTCCAAAACCGGTTAAGGCTGAGGTTCTTAATACCGGTGAGGTCGGCTATCTGATAGCTGGAATAAAGAACCTGGCCCATGCCCGGATTGGGGAAACCATCACCCATAAATTCCGGCCGACGGCTCAACCCCTGCCCGGTTTCAAAGAAGCTAAACCAATGGTTTTTTGTGGATTGTATCCTTCGGGAGAAAGTTCTATTGAAGATTTAAGGGATGCTCTGGAGAAACTTCGGCTTAACGATGCCTCTTTGCATTTTGAACCGGAACAGTCTCCAGCCCTGGGCTTCGGCTTTCGAGCGGGTTTTCTCGGACTGTTGCACCGTGAAATCGTTCAGGAAAGATTGGAGCGGGAATTCAACCTCAATCTGATAACCACTGCTCCCAGTGTTAGCTATCGGGTCACGACTACTAAAGGTCAGGTCCTCGAAGTTCATAATCCTTCGGAATTGCCGGAGGTTCAACAAATAAAGAAAATAGAAGAACCAGTTATTGAGGCTCTGATTCTAACTCCAGGCTGCTATCTCGGCAACCTGCTTCAGTTTTTGGATGAACGGCGAGGTCATCAGAAGAAACTGGAGTTTATATCTCCGAGTCGGGTGTTATTGGATTATCTGGTCCCCCTAAATGAAGTGGTTTTTGATTTTTACAACCAGCTTAAGTCGCTATCCCAAGGCTATGCTTCTATGGATTATGAACTGGCTGGCTACCAGGAAGCTCCACTGGTAAAATTGGATATATTGGTCAACTATGAAGAGCTGGATGCCCTGTCGGTAATTGTTCACCAGGATAAAGCTTACCAGATTGGCCGCTCCCTGGTTCAAAAACTACGCCAGGCTATTCCCCGCCAGCAGTTTGAGGTAGTGATTCAAGCCGCTCTGGGTAAACGGGTGATAGCCAGAGAGACAGTCAAGCCTTTTCGCAAGGATGTTCTGGCTAAGCTGTATGGTGGCGATTACACCCGGAAGATGAAACTCCTGGAAAAGCAGAAAGAGGGCAAAAAAAGAATGAAACGGGTGGGTCGGGTGGATATCCCTCAGGAGGCTTTTTTAGCTATTCTGGAAGTCAAATAGCCTTTTCGCTTATAATAGCGGAAGCTAAATTCTAAATTAAGATTGTTAAAAATTGAGCTTTTTAACCTGTATTATTCAGGCGGTTAAAAATGGTGTTTTTTAGCTGGTTAAAAAGAGGAAGGGGGGCCGAATGGACGAGAAGGAACTGATTTCATTCTTAAAACAAGCTCGGAGTGTCATTCAGGACTTTTTTCCTGTAGATTCAATTGCCCTGGTTCCAGTTATTTTTTCTTCGCTGATATGGTCTTTAAATCGCCGCCGGGCAATTAAAAGCCAAATCCTGGAAATGAGAATTTGGCTAGAACCTGAGACCTTAAAAAATAAGCCAGTCGAATTCATACTGGACTTTTTTGAATCTATTCCGGATTTAAAATCAGCCTATGCGGAAGAACTGGCTGACCACGATTTAAGGGCTTTAAGAACAGCTTTTAAGGCCCTTTATCCGATCCTGGGCCTTGAAAATCCTTTTTTGGAAAAACTTTTCTCCGAAGAGTTAAAGAAGCGGGATTATCGTCGGATAGTTTCTGACTTCCATCCTCGCTTGACCCAAGCTCTGGCGGAAATTGAGGCTGTCCCGGGCAAAAGAAATTTCTGGAAAACTTTGAAGGAAATTTCTGAAGCATTTTTGAGCCTGGGCTGGTCTCTGATGACCGAAAGCCAGGTTAGAGAGGAGTTAAAGAAAATTTTTGACAAACTGGGCACTGAGGCTTAGGAGAAAAATATGTCCTTTGATACAAATAATAAAAAGACGGTAAAACCAGGCTTAAAAAACGTTAAGAGTTTTATCCCGGCTATTTTAATTTTATCGATAGTTTTAATACTTCTTAATGGGTGCGCTTCCTCTCTTCAGAAAGCCAAAGTTAACCTGGCTCAGGGACAAAGGCTGGAAAACTCATTCCAGACCGAAGAAGCTGCGGCTTTTTACCAAAAGACCCTGAAAGAGATGGAAAAGGAAGTTAGAAAAAACCCTTCTTCCCAGGCCTATCTTTTGAAGGGTCTGGCTGAATTCAAGCTGAACAAATGGTCCGAGGCGGCTTCCAGTTTCAGTTTAGCTGCTTCCTTAGGCGAGGATAAAGCGGAAAGCTGGGCTGGCGAGGTTAGCCTCTATGGTCTGGCTCTTTCTTTTGAAGAGTTGGGACTGGAACAATCGGCAGTCAGACTTTATTCCATTCTGAGCAATAAAGGAAAATTTTCACCTGTGGTCAGAGCTGCGGTCGGCAAATTAATAGATTTTCAGTTGAATTCTCTGGAGGAGGTTGGAGAAAAAGACCGGGAGAAGATTCTAAGTAATTCTCTAAAAATAATTGAGAAAGCTCTGGCCGAGGAACCAGCTTGTGGTTTCTACCATTATCTTCTGTCTCAGGTTCTTAGCCATCAGAAAAACTATCTGGAAAGTTTTGAAGAAGCCGTCATGGCCAGAGAGCTGGGACTGCCTTCTGAAGAAATCTATCGGGATAACGATAACCAGATAGTTTTCTGCTATCGGACTCTCAGCCAAACCCTGCCGCTTGAGCCCTTAGCTGAATTCAAGGCTATTTATCAACACTGGATAAATAAATGGAATTGGCCAGACGAAGAAACTCCAGCCTGGAAAGGAAGGTGAAAATGTTACCGACAATTGCCTGGAAAAATGGAATGGTAGTCATGGTGGACCAGAGATTTCTTCCCTTAAAAGAAAAATATCTGACCTTAAAAACTGTGGAACAGGTAGCCCGAGCTATCGAGAATATGGTTATTCGAGGAGCTCCGGCCATAGGGATAGCAGCTGCCTATGGCCTAACCCTGGGAGTGCAACACCTCAGACCGGGGGTAGATATTGACAAAGAATTTTCCAGGTTTTACCAGCGCCTCTGGCAGACCAGGCCAACGGCCAGGAATCTCTTCTGGGCTTTAGAGAGGATGAAAAAAGTCTTTGAGGCCAACAGAAGCCAGGGCCTACCAGCCGTGAAGAAAATTCTTCTTTCCGAGGCCAGGGCTATTGAAAAAGAGGATCTGGAGATAAATAAAAAGATTGGCCAGTATGGACAGAAATTAATTCCAGACGGAGCTACCATCTTGACTCATTGTAATGCCGGAGCTTTGGCCACAGCCGGCTATGGCACTGCTCTGGGGGTTATCAGAGCTGCTTTTGCCCGGAAAAAGAAAATTAAAGTTCTGGCAGATGAAACCAGGCCTTTCCTTCAGGGTGCCAGACTGACTGTCTGGGAATTGGTCCGAGATCGTATTCCGGTTACCCTGATCACTGATAATATGGCTGGCTGGCTAATGCAACGGGGAGAGATTTCCCTGGTAATTGTCGGCGCTGACCGAATAGCCCGTAATGGCGATACCGCTAATAAAATTGGAACCTATTCTCTGGCAGTTCTGGCCAAAGAACATCGGATTCCATTTTATGTGGCGGCACCTCTTAGCACCTTTGATTTCAACCTGTCAACGGGCAAGAACATCCCGGTCGAGGAAAGGAATCCCGATGAGGTCAGAAAAGCTGGTCATCAATTCATTACCCTGCCTGAGGTTCCAGTGAAAAATCCAGCTTTTGATATCACTCCGGGTCGGCTGATTTCTGCTATCATTACTGAGAGAGGAATAATAGAAAAGCCTTATGCTGGAAAGCTGAGAAGTTCTTATCCTTAATAATTAGTGGAGAAATTTATGACCGAAAGGAAAAACCCCCGCTTGGTGCTGGCAGTTGAAACTTCTTGCGATGAAACCTCAGCCGCGGTCTTGAATCAGGGAGAGGTTCTGAGTAATGTGATTCTGTCTCAGGATGAAATTCACTCCCCTTATGGTGGGGTAGTGCCCGAGCTGGCCTCCCGACAGCATCTCCAGTCTATAGACCGGGTGGTTGGCGAAAGTCTGAGTCAGGCTCAAGTCAGCCTGGCTGAAATTGATCTTTACGTAGTTACCCAAGGGCCCGGCCTCATCGGCTCTCTCCTGGTGGGTTTAACTTTTGCTAAGGGGCTGGCTTATTATTTCAGAAAACCAGTCATTGGGGTCGATCATCTCGAGGCTCATATAGAAGCTGCCTTTCTTGAAAATCGAGCCATAGAATTTCCGGTCCTGGCACTGCTGGTCTCAGGAGGACATACTTCACTATATTATTTAGAAAAACCTTTAAGTTATCAGCTTCTTGGGAAAACCAGAGACGATGCGGCTGGAGAATGTTTGGACAAGGTGGCTAAGTTTCTTCAACTCGGTTATCCGGGAGGCCCGGTGATTGAAAAGGTGGCTGAGACCGGCGATAGTTCCAGGTTTCATTTTTCCCTTCCCAGGATGAAAACTCCGGGATATGATTTCAGTTTTTCTGGACTCAAGACCGCGGCTCTAAAAGTTATCAAGGAAAATAAGCTCAATCCCGATCATCCATTGCTCAGGGATTTTCTAAGCAGTTTTGAAGAGGTTGTGGTGAGAGCCCTCCTGGAGAATACCAATAAAGCCCTGGAGGAATTCCGGCCCCGGTCTCTGGTTCTCTGTGGCGGAGTAGCCAGGAATAAAAGGTTAAGAAGCAAGTTTGCTGAGTTAGCTGCCAACTACCAGCTACCGGCCTATGTTCCCTCACCCCGGCTTTGCACTGATAATGCGGCTATGGTCGGGGCCCTGGGCTGGAAAAGGTATCAGGCTTCACCCGAAAGAGCGACTGATCTTGACCTTGATGCCTACCCCAGAAAAGATTTTAAGGCCGATTTTTAAGGAGGTAGCGGATTCTGGCTGGGCGTGAGGGTGTCTGGGGCGGTCGACCTTGAGTGAGATGACCTCGGCTCCTGAATTAAGTTTATTTTTATGGGAAAATCATAACAGCCCTGGCGTCTTTATTATCCTGGATTATTGAGCAACAATTTAGGTCAGCCTGGTTTTATAAAGGAGAAAGGTTATTAAAGCTTAGACCGATAGAGGCGATTTATGGAGTATAATTTTTTATCACCTTGATCGTCTCATAAAATGAGAATAGGTTTGCTTTGGAGGTAGAGCTTTTGTTAAACTTATTTTGCCTGGATTGTTTATAAATAATCCAGGTTAGAAAAATATCATGGGAACAAAGTCGGGAGGCCTGCGGTGAAAAATAAAATAACTAAGTTTACTATTCTGGTCGGTCTGATCTCTATCTTTTTGTTGGCTCCTTATCTAAGGTCTCAGGAGTCTCAACCAAGAGAAATCTCGCTTAGCCTGGAAGAGTCTATCTACCGAGCTTTGAAACATAATCTGAATCTAATAGCTGAAGTCTATTCTACGGAAAAAGCCAGTGACTCAATTGCCGCTGCCAGGGAAATTTTCCTGCCCAGCCTGGAACTCAGTTACGGCAGCAGCCGAAACGAGCAACCCTCAACCTGGTGGATTTATGGAACCGGAACCTACATAACTTCATCCCAGAATTATGAGACCAGACTATCTCAACGCCTGCCTATAGGTGGGACCTTTTCGGTAGCTATGTCTAATTACAGTACTGATACCAATCAGCGTTATCAACTTTTTAACCCCTATTATAATACCCAGATCAGATTCACTTTTAACCAGCCATTACTTAGAAACTATGGTCCCCGGGTTACCAAAAAAGAAATCATAATTGCCCGCCAGAATTATGCCATCTCCGAGGCTCAGCTCAAAAATCAAGTAATGGAAACCATCTACCAGGTAGAAGAAGCCTATTGGGGGCTAGTTCTGGCCCGAGAGAATTTGAAGGTTAAACAACAGTCCTTGCAACTGGCAAGGGATGAGCTGACTAAGACCAGAAAAGAAATTGAAGTTGGCCAGCAGGCCGCCATTGAGATCTTGAACGTTCAAGCGGCTGTCTCTCAGAGAGAAGCAGAAATTGTTCAAGCTGAAGCTGATGTCCGGACTGCCGAAGATCGGCTTAAAGTCATCCTGAATTTAGCCAGCGGAACTGAGTTGGATGCCGTCATGATCGTTCCGAAAGAAAGGCCGGAGTTCAAACCGGTTCGGGTTAACCTGAAAGCAGCGATTGAGACTGCCCTGGCTAACCGTCCAGATTTGCAGATTGAGACTCTGACCATTGAGAACAAAGCCTTTAATTACGATTTGGTCAGAAATCAGCTTTTGCCCCAGCTGGATTTGAATTTTTCCTACTGGAGCCCCGGAATTTCTGGAGATTATTTGATATATCGTGACAATAATCCGGCCACCGGTGAAGTGGTGGGCAAGGTTCCGGGAAGTCTTTGGGATTCCTTCCGCGATGCTTCCAAGTTTCTTTATAATAACTGGTCGGTTAATTTTACTCTGACTGTTCCTCTGGCAGATTTTATCAGCCGATCTAAGCTGGCCCTGGCTAAAACCGAGCTGGATGAAGCTCAAGCCAGGCAAAAGGCCAAAGAACAGCAGTCTCTGCTTGAAGTCAGTGAGGCGGTAAAAAATATAGAAACTCTTTCTAAAAGTGTTGAAGCCTACCGGATAGCCAGAGAATATGCCGAAAAGCGGTTGGAAGCTGAAACCAGGAAACTGGCTGTCGGTTTGACCACAAACTTTTTTGTTCTTGATGCTCAGGAAAAGCTGGCAGCTGCTCGTTCAGCTGAGCTTAAGGCTATGATTGATTACAATCTGGCTCTGGCCAGGCTGGAGAAAGTCATGGGAACTATTCTGGAGGTCTGGAAAGTCAACCTGGTTGAAGTTGGCAGAAGTAATTCTAATTGAGTGGTCAGCCTGGGCTGTGTTAAGATTAGCCAGTGAAAATAGCAGCAGTTATTGCCATCTTGTATAAGAAAAAGATAATCATCGACTGCTTTCAAGTCAGCGACCTCAGTTTTTGGCCGGGTTTCGGATTTTTGGACAAATACCTCTATAAGGCTGGTGGGCTCGATGGAGACAATAGCCTGATCAGGTCAAACTTATCGGTCTGCTTTAGTTTTCTGAAGGTGGCCGGGCTGGGAAGTAGCCCTGGGAAAAGGAGAAAAAATTGAGTCTGTGCCTTATAGCCAGTGATCCTCAGGATGAGCTGGAACTCAAGCAAGTTTTTTTTGTTTGTCAGGAACTTAAAAAGAAAGGACTAAAATTTTTTATCCTGACTAATCCCGGCAGCCGCCTCGCCTCTCAGGCTAAGCTTCAGGCGGTCCGGGTTATCAATTATAAACTGGAAGGAAATCCTGGCTGGTTCTCTACCCGAAAACTTGAACGCCTGATGAAAAAAAACCAGGTCCAGCTGGTACATTTCTTCGACCGGTCGGCTTTAAGCTCTGGCTTTAAGGCTGCTCAAAAGGCAGGAGTTAAGGTCAGGGTGGCTTCCTGGAAATCAGACTGGAATCCTAAAGAACTGGTCGGTCTCCTTGGTCAATTGGAGGCGGTTATCTGTGAAGCTGAGGAGACCAAGAGACTGCTGCTGAGAAACAACCTTCCAGCCAGCCAGTTGGAAATTATTCCGGTTGGCCTGGATTTATCTCAGTTCAAAGGAGATAAAAAGGATTTCTTAAGGAAGGAGTTAAACCTTTCTTCCGATAATTTTCTGGTTGGTTTATTAAGTCCTCTGGAGGATACCAGAGCTTTTAAGAATCATCTCGAGGCCTTAAGGATTCTTGAACAGGAAGCTCCAAAACTGAAAATTATTGTTCTTGGAATGGGCGCTCTGAATCTGGAAATGCTCAAACAGGAGCAGGCTTTAAGGATGGAAAACCTCTATTTTTACCTTGGCTTTAATGAAAGCCTGGCTGAGGTCATGTCCTCACTGGACCTGTTTGTCTTTGGAGCTTTTTCCCTGCCTGAAGAATTTCTTCTTAAAGCCATGGTCTTGAAGCTCCCGGTGGTCGGAGTTCTGCCTGCCAGGATGACAGAGCTTATCATTCACCGTGAAACTGGATTGTTGGTGCCGCCCAATGATCCTCCGGCCCTGGCCCAGGCCATTTTGAAATTATATCTTGATCGAAGCCTGGCCCAGACTTTAAGCCGCCAGGCTTATGAACTTGTTTCCAATAAGCACTCTTGCGAAGCCATGGCCCAGAAAATGGTTAATCACTATGAATTTCTGGCATTACAGAAAGGGGTCAAAATTGGCTGAAAAGATTCTGATAAAAAAATTATCAACCAAGGACCAATTTGAGAAACTGGTGGAAATCCAGAAAACAGTCTGGAGGCATCCGGATTTAGACCTGACTCCGGTGCATCAGTTTTCCATCTCATGTTTTATGGGCGGCCTGGTGCTGGGCGCTCTGGTGGATGACCAGTTGGCAGGTTTTGTTTATTCATTTCCGGCTATTTACCAGGGAAAATTTTGCCATCATTCCCATCTTCTGGCTGTTCTGCCTGAGTATCGAGGCTACGGGCTCGGCAAGCGCCTGAAGTGGGCTCAGCGGCGAGAAGTATTGAAAATGGGGCTGGATGTCGTGACCTGGACCTACGATCCAATGCAGAGTCGAAATGCCAATCTAAATCTGCACACCCTGGGAGGTATCTGCCGGACATATCTTCCAGACTTTTACGGTGAGACGCCTTCCCTGAGACTGGGGTCTGGAATTCCGGCTGACCGTTTGCTGGTCGAGTGGCCGATAAAGACAGCGCCTGTCGAGCAAAAAGTTAGAGGGAAAAAAGAGCTACCGCTGGCGCCAGATTCTTACCCGAAAGTGCTGGAGGGTAAAGTGGCTTCAAACGGGCAATATCTTCCGGGAAAACCACGGCTGAGGCTTAAGGAACCGATCATCCTGGCGGAAACTGTGCCTAATGTGGAATCGCTTCGTCCGACGCCTGAAGTCATCGCTGCTTGGCAGGCCGCATTGAGACAGGTCTTCAAAAGTTATTTCGGGCGGGGTTATGCAGTCATCGATTTTTCTTTTGGTGAAAAATGCTATTATGTTTTGAGCAACAGGCTCAAAAACATTATGCCCGAAGAGTGTGGGGACCGGAAAAAAAGCTGTAAAAAGCTGAAAAGCTAAATAGATAGCAGCTAAATGGCTAAATAGCTAAAAATTGATCAGGCCGAAAAAGAAAAAGTTTTTTTAAGTTTCAGCCGTTTGGTTTAAATAAAACTTAATCTAAATTGAAAGGGCAGATGTGAGATGGCCATCGAAAAAATCGAACTCAATTTTATGCGTCTTCCTTATGTCCATTTTTTTGAGACCAGTTTCGGCCGCTCCTACGATCGGACTTTTATTATCGTCAGAGTCTATGAAGGAGGGGTAGTTGGTTACGGCGAGTGCGTGGCGGAAGAAAAGCCGCTTTATTCGGGCGAAACAACCGAGACAGCCTGGCATATTCTCAAAGATTTTTTGATTCCGCTGGTCTTTAAGCAAGGGATTGTCGAACCAGAAGATTTTTATGCAGCGGCAAAGGTTTTTAAAGAAAACAGAATGGCCAAGGCAGGATTGGAGCTGGCTCTCTGGGATTTAAAAGCTAAAAAGCAGGCCCTCCCACTCTATAAGCTTTATGGTGGCGTAAGAGAGGAAATTGCTGCCGGAGTCAGCGCCGGCATTGAGGATTCGATTCCAGATCTTCTGACCATGATCGAAAATTACCTCGCTCAAGGCTATGAGCGCATCAAGATAAAAATCAAACCAGGCTGGGACCTGGAGGTCTGCCAGGCGATAAGAGAAAAATATCCAGAGCTTCTTCTTCAGGTTGATGCCAATGGCATCTATTCGCCTGAAGATTCTGATCACCTGCGTGAGCTCGATGCTTTTAAGCTTCTGATGCTGGAACAACCCTTCCCGCCTTATGATTTGTGGGAACACAGTAAACTCCAGAAAAAAATGACCACCCCACTCTGCCTTGATGAAAGCATTATCTCATTTGAATCAACCAAAGCCGCTCTGGAAATGGGTAGCTGCCGGATTATCAACATCAAGGTCGGGCGGGTAGGTGGAATTGTTGAAGCCAGAAAGATCCATGATTATTGTGAGCGCTATGGGGTTGGAGTTTGGTGCGGGGGAATGTTGGAAAGCGGCATCGGCCGGGCCCATAATTTGCACATTGCCACTTTGCCTGATTTCAAATACCCTAATGACCTTTCGGCCAGTGCCCGTTATTACGCTGAAGATCTGATTGAACCACCAATTGTCTTAAGCCGCCCCGGCTATGTGCGGGTACCGGAAGGACCTGGTATTGGAGTTAATCCAGTCGAAGATAGAATTGAAAAAGCTACTTTGAAGAAGGAAATCTTAAAGCCCTGAAGCTATTAGAATATGTATAAAATTATACTTGGTATAATATTATAGCAATTACACAGATAAAGACCTATTGAGCCCGGGCAGGAAAGAGGAGTTGAAGACGGCGGAAAAAGGGAAACTTTAAGATAGTGGTTTGAAGAAATAATAGAAAGGTAGGCGAAGAAAAGAGCAATGAAAAACCTGCTGATTTTGGGAGCAGGCACCGGTGGGACAATTATGGCCAACAAACTGGTCGGGCCGCTCCGCAGGCGGGGCTGGAAGATAACGGTTATTGACCAAGATAATAACCATTATTATCAGCCTGGATTTCTATTAGTTCCGTTTGGTCTCTACCAGCCAGAAGACCTCATCAGGAGCCGGTCTCATCTCCTGCCTAAAGGTGTCGATTTTTTGATAAAAGAAGTTGAGGAGATTAAACCCGAGAAGAAGGCCATAAAGCTGGCTGACGGTGAGGAACTTAATTATGATCTTCTCCTTATTGCCACCGGTAATCAGACCTGCCCAGAGGAAACACCCGGTCTGCTGGATGGCTGGCGGCAGAATATTTTTGATTATTATTCCCTCGATGGAGCCGCGGCTCTGGCCAGTAAACTCGAACAATTCAAGGAAGGAACCCTGGTCGTCCACATTAATGAGATGCCGATTAAATGCAACGTCTCGCCACTGGAATTTGCTTTTCTGGCTGATTGGTATTTCAGGAAGCGGGGAGTCCGGGATAATATCAAAATTATTTATCTAACGCCTATCTCGGGAGCTTTTACCAAACCGGTGGCTACCCGTTTTCTGGGCGATCTTCAGGCTAAAAAACAAATTGAAGTCGAAAGTTTTTTCATGGCAGAAAAAGTTGAGGCAGCAGCTGGTAAGGTTATCAGCTATGATGGGCGGCAGGTGGCCTTTGACCTACTGGTCACCATCCCGACTAACATGGGCTCAGAGTTAATTAAAAAGTCGGGTCTGGGTGATGAGATGAATTATGTGCCGGTGGATAAAGGTGGCTTTCGCTCTGAAAAGTATGCCGATGTCTTTGTCATCGGCGATGCGGCGGCTACCAACTGGACTAAAGCCGGGGCGGTAGCCCATTTTGCCTCGGAAATTCTCTTTGAAATTATCCTGGCTGAGATTGATGGTAAGCCAACTGGGGCTGAGTTTGATGGCCATGCTAATTGCTTCATAGAGACAGGTTTTGGCCAGGCCGTGGTAATTGATTACAACGAAAAGGTGGAGCCTCTTCCGGGGAAATATCCTGTTCCAATCATCGGGCCTATGTCACTTCTTAAAGAGACGAGGATTAACCACTGGTCAAAGCTGGCCTTTGAATGGGTCTACTGGCACTGGCTGCTTAAAGGCAAGCCGATTCCGTTTGTCCCAGCCCGGATGAGCCTGATTGGCAAAAAAGACGTTCGGTCCGGATGAGCTTGGCCGGCAAAAAAGGTATTTGGGCTAAGTCATCCTGAACCAGTTAGCACTTAATTAAATTTCTTTACTAAAGTGAATTTGCTTTTTCTCCAGATTTCAAGAGACCATCCTTTTTGAAAGAGTGTCTCATTATTATTGGCTTCATTTCTGGCCGGAGTAAAGGGTAACAACGCCAGCCGTCAGATTAAGACAAGAGACATTCCTCAGTCCGCTTTGCCTTATCAGCCCGATAACTTCTTCCTGCTTCAAAAAATTAAAAATTGATGAAGCTAAATAGCTGTAGGCACAGGCTGAGCCTGAAAATAACCTTCCGGCCAGCGGCAGGTAATTTTTTAAGTATAAAGAATAAAAGCCATAAGTCAGTTTATTTGGCGGAAGCGAAAACTCAAGGATAAGCAACCGCCCCGAAGGCTTGAGGACCCGTGCCATCTCACTTATTCCTCGGGCATAGTCGGGTAGATTTCTCAGACCAAAACCAATGGTCACCAGGTCAAAAGTCTCATCGGCATATGGAAGGTTGAGGGCGCTCCCCTTTTCGAGTTTGATTCTCGTGGCCAGATTCAGCTTTTCTATTTTTTGCTGTGCCCGGGCTAGCATCCCGGCCGAGAGGTCAAGCCCGGTGACGTCATGAGCACCACGGCAAGCAAATTCTATGGCTATATCTCCGGTGCCGGTGCAGACATCAAGGATTCTGCTATCGGGCTGGAAGCAAGACAGACTGACCAGTCTCTGTCTCCAGGTGCGGTCAAAGTTAAAACTCAACAGATGATTTAAGAAATCATAATTTTTGGCAATGACCGAAAATAGCTCAGGTGTGTTATCTTTATTCATTTTTTGCTCTGAAAGGCCAGCCCTCTTTTTGGTGTCAAGATGTGCTATCACTGGTAGAATGCCTACCTGACCATAACAGTCCTATCTTCTCTAAATTTCTACAAATTGACAACATCCGGAGCTCACTTTTCAGTCTTCAATAGTTTTCTTTTGAACTTTGGATAGATTATCTTCCAAGCTCCTCTTACCTCTTTGGGCTTTTAAATCCTGGGATTTGACCAAGGATCTATTTTTCTTCGGGCGCCTTATCTGCTCTGGAGGAAAGAGATTAACTTATTTCTTCACAACAAAATCTACCCAAATACATTTTGCCTTTTATCTCGATATGTCATACACTTTTAAGCGAGGGGTGTGACAACGGCAAAGCAACCATTAGAGTAAACTATGCGTGCTTTGGCCATATCTGTCGATGAAAAAAGATTTGAGACGATAAAGCAAATCTTAGGCAAAGATGTCCACTTTGAAGTACTAAATATTAAATCGTCGGATAAAAACCTGCTTCTCTGTCCCCACAATATTGACTTCTTTTTTGTAGGCTGTGATTATAGATGTGAACTGCAGTCCTGTCTTAAAAACTTTATCTTTCTTTCTGAATATAAGCAAGTTCCCTTTTTAATGATTAGACCTTTATGCCTCAGAACGGAAGTTCAGTTACCGGAGCTATTTTTAATCTCCCGCTTTGAGGATTATACTTTGACCGCTGATCAGGAAAAGATTTTTGACAAGATAAAGGCCTACTTAGATCATTCAATATTTTCAGGAAGGTTATTTCACCCAGCTAGCATTGTTTATAAAGTTTTTGAAGTCCAAAAAATTATTTTGTCAGACCCCAGGCTTAGAGGCAACGTTCCTTCCTTGGCGGCCAAGGTAAGGCTATCACCATCCTGGCTATTTTCCAAGTTTAAAGAGATATCAGGCGTGCCTTTGGAAACATTTATACTAAAGAAGAAATTATGTTATTCATTATGGAAAATAATATCTACCCAGGAACCGATAAAGACCATAGCTCTTGAAATAGGATATAAACCACCTTCTTTTTCCAAGAGATTCCACGATTTCTATGGAGTTACCCCTTCTGCCATCAGGAAAAAGTCATCATTTTTACTATCCTAAAGAATAATTTTGCTCTCCTAATAATTATCGATGTAAAAAAATAAAAATCGATATAGTTGTGATTGACATGACGGGCTAAAAACAATATTTTTAGCACAAAAGGAGGAAAATATGATTGAAAAAATGGAGATCATAAGAGAACCGAGCGGAAAAAATAAGATTAAAACAGACAAGAAAGAGACCAAAGAGGCACCTGGGGATTGTCCAACAGAATATTGTTGGCGTGGATGTTATGGAAACTATGATTGGTATGTGGACACATACTACTGGCACTATGACGTCGCTAATGGATGAAATTAGTCGATAAAGCTCAGTAAGAAATCTAGGCTGCGGGGGGGGAAGAAGGGTGGCGTAAAATCAGGTATTGGTGATAGATAATAATCGCTTTTATGAGTATGCAGAGGGGGTTGAAGTAAAGGAATAAATAACAAGGTGAAGTAAGGGATATGATCAGGAAGGAATTAGAAGAAATATTTTGAGAGAAGGAATGCATAGTGGTTTCCAAAAAAGAATTAAATTGTGTGGTGGAAAATATATTTATTCAAGGGACCATAACTTTGTTATTAACAATCAGATAAAAAATTTATTTTCAAAATATGGTAATAATTTAATACAAAAAGCAGAAGACTTTTCTATAAATGAAGACTTACCAGCTATACGAATAAAGAAAATAGAAAGGATATTATTTGAGTTAACGCAGAATTGCAACTTAACGTGTAAATATTGCCTCTACAGAAATTCCTCTTGTTTTAGAAAACCGAGCAATGTGAATCTAGATCTTCATCTAGCCAAAAGGGCAATAGATTATGTTTATAATCTAATAAAAGATAGAGAGGATAGGAAATTTTTAGTCGGCCTTTATGGGGGAGAGCCCTTATTAAACTTTCGGACGCTTAAAGCCATTGTTGAATATTCAAAGGCTATGTTTTCACATTGGGATATTAGGTTCAATATGACCACAAACGGGACCCTATTAACTGATGATATTATAGACTATCTAATCTCAAATGATTTTAGTATTCTTGTGAGTCTAGATGGACCCAAACAGGTACACGATGCCAAGAGAGTATTCTCTAATGGAGACGGCACCTTTGATATCATCTGTAAAAATTTGAATAAAATTGCTAAAAGAAATATAAATTATTACATAAATAGAGTTGGCTTCTCAATTAGCTGGGCTCGTGATTTATCGATCCTAAAAATCCATGAATTTTATTCAAAAAATAATATGGTGAATAAGAATCGAATGGTATTTTCGATTGTAGACGAACCTTCATATTATGAGAAATATCCTTATAGTAGGGATTGTAATAAGAACGAGATATCTTTATTAAAAAAAATAATTAATTTAAAGAGTAAAGATGGAATAAATCTCAATAATTTTGAAAACACAATATCAGCGAAGCTTGGTTTAAAAGATTTAGATTCTGTCATTGAAGATTTAAGAGAACGGAAATTTGATATAAAACGGGGAGCTTGTCTTTTTGATAACATGGTTTATGTTGATGCAGGCGGATATTTTCATCCATGCCATCTTGTGGGCTCTAAATATATTATTGGAGATGTTTGGCGTGGCTTTGATTTTAAAAAAATGATTTATTTGGCTAAACAGTTTAGATCCACCGTTAGAAAGTCCTGTATTAAATGTACCGTGAGGGCATTTTGTAATCCTTGTTTTGTAACTTTCTCCCAATCAGATAATTTCGGCATTGATGAGACTGCATGTCATTCTATTCGAACAGGGGCGATAAAGAATCTAGAGGAGGCTATTCAATACAGAGAGCAGCGATCAAATGGATTAAAAAGTAAAAAAAATGTAGTTACAAAAGATTTTCACCAATTTATCTATATTGAAAAGGGATATAGAAAATCTGCGATAATCGATTTCTTGAAAAGAAACATCTATCATGTTGACAATGAAATAATTAGAGATTTCAAGATGGCAAGGTATGGAAAGGTTCTCGAATTTATCCAATTCGCGCAAAATGAAGACCTCTTAATTGACGTGAAAGAGAAAATATGGATTCCCCACTTGGATTTCGGCAATCAGAATCCAACTAGGTTCAATACAATAAACGAAGGTAGAATTAGATATAGATTCCTTGTGGAGACTGAACAAGGGGTAAACTTTCGAATGCTAAGGGAATGGTTTGCTGATTATGAAGTCTATAAATTAGTTTTTTATGGAAAGAAAATCGATGAAGAGTGCTTCCCAAATGTTATAATTGAAAGGAGAGAAAAAGCATTTAAAGATTGCCAAAAGAAACTAAAAATCGGAAGAAGATTTAATGAATTTAATTGTACGACGTATGAATTTAATATGAATTATAATCCTTGTTGGGGAGGGAAAATCGCTGTTACGAAGCAGGGAGAAATCAGGCCCTGTATTTATAGCAAATTAGTAATGGGAAATATTTTTAATGACTCTATTGAAAAAATATTTCCTGATTTATTAAAATATTGGTCGATTACAAAAGACAAAATTAATAAGTGCAAACATTGTGAGTTTCGCTTTCTTTGCTTTGATTGTCGGGAAATCGCGTATAGAAAATATAATAATTTATATGAGACCAACCCATACTGCACATATGATCCCCTTTCTGGGGAATGGGGGATTCCTGATTCATAAGATAAAAGAATGAATGTTTTTATATGGATTTCCGAATTACAATGAGAACTAGAATAATCTCGATAATAATAGCGATTTCTTTACTGATAGTTTTAGTTACCTTTATATTTATTTCTCGATGTTCGATCAAATCGAATGGTTATGAGCAAAAGTTGATAATAAAGGAGGAATTATCCTTAGGAGGAAGGGAGGAGCATGAAAATTACTTATTTACCAAAATAAGGATAGATGTGGATAGTGAACAAAATTTATATGTGCTGGATGAAAGACTCAAAAATATAAGAATATTTGACAAGGAAGGACAGTTCGTCCGATTTATCGGGAGAATAGGGCAAGGGCCAGGGGAGTATCAGAGTCCTGCTTTTTTTATTCAGATTACTTCAAAAAGGGAAGTTGTTATATATGATCGGGGAAGTAGAAACTTTATTTACTATTATCCTGATGGTAACTTTCTGAAACAGATTAATCCAGGGAAAATACTTATTCTTCTTAATGCGAGGATAGATAATGAAGGGAACTTTATCTGTTCTTATAGTAGCGCACCGCCATCCCTTGAACTCCGAAAATTTAATTCGGAATTTCAAGTTTTGAACACTTTTTTCTATAGGCAAGAAGACATTGGCTATGGCTATGATCTTGAAATAGAACAACCAACACTCTATTTTGCTGTTACTCAAGATGATTATCTGATATGGGGTTATTCAGAAAAGTATGAACTCCAGGTTATTGATGCTAAGGGAAAGCCAATAAGGATGATAACCAAACAACATAAACCTGTTAGATTCTCAGGAAGAGATAAAGAGGAATATAAAAAAATATATGAAAGAATGATTAAAAAAGGAGCGACATTAAAATTTCCCTCTCATTTTCCAGCTTTTGCGGACATTTCAGTAGATGATAATAACAGAATTTTTGTCATGACATATAAAAGAAATAGAGAAGGAAATTACTATTATGATGTTTTCGATTTCGAAGGCAACTATCTTACTAGGGTCTTATTACCATTTAAACCGGTAATTTGGAAAAATAACAAGGTTTACGCCATTAATAGAACCGAAGATGGTTATTCAATCATAAAAAGATATGCCGTTGAATGGAAACCATGACAATCTGCTTAAAGATTAACTTGAGTTGACTCCCGGGAATGCCGGTTATTCATGAGCTCTGCAATTAACAGGCTGAAATTGCTTTGGCCTTACATTCTTTCCCATAAGAAGCAGGTCATAATAGGGTCGTTTTGTCTAATAATTGTTTCTCTTCTTGCTCTGCCCACACCCTACCTGATGAAATACATCATCGATGAGGTACTGGCCAACAAGAACCTCAGGCTGCTAAATCTCATTGTCCTCCTTCTGGTAGGCATTCAGGTATTAAAGCTGGTGTTTTCCTTCCTCACCAGCTATCTTTTTGGTATTTTTGGCCAGGAAGCTTTAACCAGCCTCAAGAAGAACCTCTTCCAGCACCTCCTTAACCTGCTTCTTTCTTTGACCGGAATCAGACAGGCTATGTCCTCTCCAGGATTGGTGAGGTGGAAGGACTCAATTTTTTCTTCTCTGATATCATGGTTCGAGTGCTCATTGGTATCTTTGAGTTCATCTTCTCGCTGGTTATCTTGTTTCATTTGAACTGGAAATTAACCTTGATCTCTCTCTGCATCTTGCCTCTTCTCTTTCTGGCAACTCGTTTGTATTCAAAAGGGATAAGAAGAGTCAGCCGGGAGGTGATGGAGAAAGGGGCAGTCGCAAACCGCCAGGTTCAGGAGGCACTGTCTGGGGTGGATGTGGTTAAGGTGTTTTCGGCTGAGGAGAGGGAGACAGCCAGAATTCATAATTTTCTTGAGGATTATAAACGAGCCAATATTAAACGGACTGTGACTTTTTCCCTTTCTTCCGAGCTTCTTTCACTCATCGGAGCAGCTGGAGGGTTTCTGGTTCTCTGGTATAGCGGCTGGGATATAATCAGGGGAAGTTTTACTCTGGGAAGCTACATTGCTTTTTCAGGTTATTTAGCCAAGCTTTACGGCCCGACTCAGATGCTAGCCTCAGTGGGCTTATCGTTTCAGCCTGCCTTCATTGCCCTGCAGAGGGTATCGGAGCTGATGGACCTGGAAAGAGAAGCTAAGGACTCAGGGATTAAACTTAGTAAGCTTCAAGGTGAGATAGAGTTTAGAGGAGTCTCTTTTTCCTATGATTCAAAGCCAGCCTTAAGGGAAGTGAGCTTTAAGATTAATCCGGGAGAGAAGGTTCTCATCTCCGGGCCTAATGGTTCAGGGAAAAGCACCCTGGTTAAGCTCATTCTGGGGCTTTACAGAGTATCAGAGGGGGAGATTCTAATAGATGGATATAGAGCCCAGGATATATCGCTTTCCTCTTTAAGAGAGAGAATAAGTATTGTCTCACAGAATACGTTTCTCTTTAACGACACCATCTGGAACAACATTCTTTACAGCCGGCCCGAGGCTTCGGCAGAAGAGGTGGAGGAGGTAGCTAAACTTTCCGGAGTGGAGGAATTTGCCTAGAAGCTTGAGGCAGGTTACCTGACCGTGGTTGGTGAGACAGGGAAAAGGCTCTCTGGTGGTGAGAAGCAGAAGATAGCCATAGCCCGGGCACTTCTTAAAGAAGCAGATATATTGATTTTTGATGAGGCCACGACTCATCTTGATAAAGAGTCAGAGAAAAGAATCGAAGAGCTCGTTAATCATGATTTCAGGCAGAAGACCTGTTTGGTAATCTCCCACCAGAGGCAAGATATTGAGGAATTTGATAAGGTTATTGAGCTGGAAGAAGGGGCAGCCACCATTAAAGAGCAGCGATTTGGGTATAGTTTATCTAATAATGTTCCTGATGAGTGGGGCAAAGTATAAGCAGGTCAGTATAATACCTTACCTATTGGAAATCTTCTGGCCCACTCTGAGGTTACATTTCACATTATTGAAATGCGCTGCTCGAAATGCTTTTACCAGCAACAGTTAATTACTTAACCATGACAGCCCTATCTTCTCTAAATTTCAACAAATTGACAATCGCAGCAGTTCACTTTTCAGCCTTCAACAGTTCACTTTTCAAGCGTAAAGAGTTCACTTTTCAACTGTAAATAACAAGAATGTTTATTCACTTGACAGCTGAACACAATTTGTATACGATTGAACATAAATTGTGTCCAATAGAAGCTATGCTTGAATATTTTATAACCTCAAAAACAAAGCGTAATTTGCTCAAGCTATTCCTTACTAATCCCGAGAGACATTTTTATACCAGGGAGATATCCAAGATTACTGGTGAGCCTTTAAATGCAGTAAGACGAGAGTTAGGTTATCTGGAAAAGGCGGGATTGATAAAATCACATAAAGAGGGAACACTGAAATACTATAGCGTTATTAAGGAGTTCCCTTTTTATACGGAGCTTAAAAAAATCATATACGGGACGGTCGCCCTTGGCGACTACTTGAAAGACAGGTTCAAGGATTCGGAATTAATAGAACTGGCTTTCATTTATGGGTCGGTAGCCAGGAATGAAGAAAAGGAAAAGAGTGATATTGACCTTTTTATCGTGGGAGAAATTGAGGAGAGCAAACTCCATGAACAACTATCTAATATCGAAAAAGAAATTGGTCGAGAAATAAATTATACTCTGATGACGAAAAAAGAATTCATGGAAAGAAAGGCCAGAGGAGACGGCTTCCTCCAGCGAATCATAGGTGAAGAAAAGTTAGTCTTAAAAGGTAACCTGGATGTCTGTTGAAGAACTTATTAAAGAGGGGAGTATCTATCCATTCGAAGCGACTCATGGTGAGATAGAAAGAGCAATGGAGATCGCCAGGCGCGATCTGAGCCTGGCCGAACGACTTGTCGCCGAGAATATGGATTGGTGCTTTTCTATTGCCTACAATGCTGTCTTCCAGGCATGCCGGGCTTATATGTTTCACCTGGGATATCGGCCGGCCAGCTCTGAAGCACATAAGACTACCTTCAGATTCATGCAAATTGTTATAGAAGAGCCATTTAAGAAATCCATTTCCTATTTTGATCAGGTTAGAAAGAAACGTCACCGTACTCTATACGATGAACCTGGGGTAATCAGTGAAAGAGAAGCAAAAGAATTGCTTAGAAGAGCCAGAGAATTTCTGGAATACACAGAAAGTGAGTTATCGGGGAAATAAAATCATCCAATTTCAAAATAATTTTCAGAAGATAAGAAATTCTGGCCAGGGGCCAAGTTCTTTTTCCAGAATGTCCTGCCCTTCCTTCCAGAAGTCAAAAGTAACCAGGATGTTTTTCATGAGTTGTTGACTCCTTTCTTTCTTGACTTAAGAAGCAGCCTTTCTTCTTTAAGAATGTTTCCCTTCTTATCATTTTTAGTCCTACTTCTGGCCGGAGTAAAGGGTAACGACGCCGGCCGTCAGATTAAGACAAAATACATTCCTCAATCCGCTTTCCCTCATCAGTCCGATAACTTCTTTCTGATTCAAAAAATTAAAAATTGATGAAGCTAAATAGCTGTAGGCCCGGGCTGAGCCTGAAAATAACCTTCCGGCCAGCGGCAGGTAAATTTTTAAGTATAAAGAATAAAAGCCATAAGTCAGTTTATTTGGCGGAAGCGAAAACTCAAGGATAAACAGCCGCCCCAATGGCTTAAGGACGCGTGCCATTTCGCTTATTCCTCGGGCATAGTCAGGAAGATTTCTCAGACCAAAACCAATGGTCACCAGGTCAAAAGTCATGTCAGCGTAAGGAAGGTTGAGGGCGCTCCCCTTTTCGAGTTTGATTCTCGTGGCCAGATTCAGCTTTTCTATTTTTTGCTGTGCCCGGGCTAGCATCCCGGCCGAGAGGTCAAGCCCGGTGACGTCATGAGCACCACGGCAAGCAAATTCTATGGCTATATCTCCGGTGCCGGTGCAGACATCAAGGATTCTGCTATCGGGCTGGAAGCAAGACAGACTGACCAGTCTCTGTCTCCAGGTGCGGTCAAAGTTAAAACTCAACAGGTGATTTAAGAAGTCATAATGAGTAGCGATGACTGAAAATAGCTCAGGTGTGTCGTCTTTGTTCATTTTGTCCTGAAAGGCCAGCCCGCTTCCGTTGCTTCATCCTGACTCCTTCTTCCTCAGCATAACCCCTATCTCTCAGGGGTGTCCACCTCCTAAGGGGTCAGTATACTATTGAAACAACATTTGATTATGCCGCCATTTATGATGTAATAGGGAAAGTAGAAATATTAATATGCGTTGGAATGCAAACTGGAGGGAAAACATGAAAAGACCCTTTTTATTAATTATTTCTTTATTAATTATACTACCAGCATTGTCAAATTCTGAGATTATATTGGAAAAGAAATGGGAACTTGATCAAAAAGATATTCTAATGCCTGTTTCTTTGGAGATTTATGAGGGAAAACTTTTTGTTTTAGATGAAGGAGTAATTAAGGTTTTATCAGATGGAAAATATATAAATAAAATTGGGAAAACAGGGCAGGGACCCGGAGAATTTATTCAACTTATAGACTTTAAAATTAAGGATGATTTTTTATACTGCTTAGATCAAGCCGGATCAAAAGTGGAAAAGTTCAATTTAGATGGGAAATATTTAGATGGCTTTAAGATTAATATTCCAAATGCCTACCAGCTGGATATCGGAAATAAAATATATATTAATCATATAGGAATGATCGAATATCTTATAAGTGTCTATAATTGGGGAAAAAGCACTCCTGAGAAGAAGTTTTTAAAGGCCAAAGAGATAACAAACCCCCTCGATTATAAGCAATTATATCGAAATTTTGGGCTAATGTGTTGGTCAGATGAGGAAGAAAAACTTTATTTTGGATATGTGTTAAATAATGTTCTTTTAAGGGTGGATACTGAAAAAGGGGAGATAGAAGAAATAGTACTCCCATGCAGACCTCCTTCTGGAATAGAAATAGAGAAGAAGTCCGGGATGGCCCTCCTAAAGAATGCCCTTATTTATGATATAAAAGCCTACAATGGAAAAGTTTATGTTTTAGTTAATGAGAAGAACAAAAGATCGGCTATTTACGAAATAAGTAAAAAAGAAATTGAAGACATTTACAGATTTGATGTAGAGCTTATAAAATTTGCTTATGATAAGGCCGAAAAGGAATTTTACGGGATAGAAAAGGAAGATTTTAAAGTTTTCAAATTTGGGAGAGCAGAGAATTGATTGAAATTCAAGATTTAAAAAAAACCTACAATGGTAAAATAGAGGCCTTGAAAGGGATTTCTTTTAGAATAGAAAAAGGGGAAATAGCTCTTTTTTTAGGGCCGAATGGGGCAGGCAAGACAACGGCAATTAAGATAATTCTCGGTCTTAGAAGAGCAGATTCAGGGAAAATAAGCCTTCTTTCTCATAATATAGGATACGTTCCAGAAGGAGAAATAGGAAAAAAAGACTGGAGAGTCGAAGATTATTTAGAGTTTTTAGCTCAGCTCAGAGAAGTCCAATCAGTAGAAGATAGAGTGAATAACGTTTTGGAAAAATACAAGGCGAAAGAAATGAGAAGAAGGAGACTTAGAGAACTATCCAAAGGTATGTATCAAAAGATAAAGTGGATACAAGCAGTTCTATCAGACCCGGAAATATTAATATTGGATGAGCCGACCTCTGGATTTGATCCTATGGGAAAGGTTGAATTTAGGAACTGGATAATGGAAAAAAAGGAGCAGGGTAGAACGATACTAATAACTTCACACCTTCTGGATGAAATGCAAAAGATAGGCGATACTTATATAATCATTAACAAAGGATTAATAGTGGATAAAGGAAGAATAGATGAAATGAAGGGAAAAGCTTTAGAGGAACATTTTTATGAGGTAGTTAAAGAAAGTCAAGAATGAATAAGTCTTGGATTTTGTCAAAATCGACATTGAAGGAATTAATAAAGAATAAAGCTATATACTATACGATGATTTTCGGTGTGATACTTTTGTTTTTGGGTTTCACTCAGGAAGCACTGGTTTTAGAGTTCGAAAGCAATGCAGGTGAAAGCCAGGATCTATCTGAAATATTAGGTCTTATATTTTTTCACATTTTTCTCTATATCTGGTTTCTTGTAGCCGCGAGTATATGCTCCAATAACTTTTTTGAAGAATTAGTAGATGGTTCGGCTGAAATGATTCTCCCCTATATGTCGAAGAAAAGTTATTTGTTGAGCAAATTTGTTGGATACACAGTTTCGTTTTTTCTGCTTCTTGCAGTTACATTTCTAATTCTATTCTTGCTTTTAAACTTTACGACAAATGCACTCAACTTTAAATTATTAATCTCTTCGCTCATGTTAATACCGAATTTCCTATTCCTTTTTTCACTCCTTTCAATTTTCAATGTCTTTTCCAAGAGAAAAACCGCAGGAATCTTAACCTATATAACCTATCTGTTTTTTACCATTCTAAACGTAGACTATGTCTTAAGTAATTTTTTCGGGGAAGGACTAACGAAGGCGCTTAAATACATTATTCCTTCAATTGCAAGATGGCAGAATGAAATAGTCAAGTTTTGTTTTGGATTTAAAATGAGTGATTATTGGCCACACTGGCTTTTAAACGTAGTTATTTATAGTTTTATGATGTTATTTTTAGCAATGAGATTTTCTGAAAAAAGTGAAGTTTAACCTAGAGAGATGGAAAAAATATACTGACCCCCTGAGGAGGTGGACACCTCAAAGAGATAGAGATTATACTAAATAAGGAGGTATCAGGATGAAGCAACGGAAATGGGGTTCAGAGGAGAAGATGGGGATTGTGCTGGAAGGGTTGAAGGGGCAGAAGTCGGTAGCTGAGATTTGCCGGGAGCATCAGATAAGCCAGGCGTTGTATTATCGGTGGCGGGACAGGTTTTTGGAGGCTGGTCAGAAGGGGTTAAGCAATGGGGATAGTGAGGATGAGATGAAGGTATTGCAGGCTCAGATAGAGAAGCTGGAGAAGATCATAGGACGGCAGACGATAGCCATTGAGGCCTTAAAAAAACTCAAGAGTTAATCTCCGGGAAGAAGACGAAGCTGATGAGGGAGAAAGGGATGAGCCTGAAATCAGCCTGTGAGGCTCTGAAGATAAGTCGGAGCGGGCAGTATCGGAAGGTGAGCAAAAGCCAGTGAATTTATCCAGGTTGCTTTATTTTAGAATAAAGAGTTAGCTTTATATAAGCCCATTTTTTAGGGGGCTTCTATAAGAGGGTATATATGAATATCAGCAGGCTGAGAAATTCAAGAAAGCCAGAAAAGCCCGGCAGATTGATTCTGGGATTTTTAATATTTTCTTGGGTCTTATTAAGTTGTGAAAGTAACCAGCAGCAGGCGATTCGTCTGACTGAAAAGGGCGTTATACCCAACCCGGAAGCCAGCAAAAACTGCCCTCTGGCCAGCCTTCGGAGTCTACAGATTGATGATAAAGGAAACGTCTATGTTCTGGACGCCAAGGATAAAAAGGTTAAGGTTTTTGGTGCCGAAGGCTCTTGTCTTTATGAATTCGGAAAATTTGGCCAGGGACCTGGTGAATTTCAATCTCCTACAGACATTTTTCTGTATGGCCAAACAGTATCTGTCTTTGACATTGGAAATAAAAGAGGCTGCCAGTATTCTTTAGCCGGAGAGCATTTAGGGGACTTTGATCTTCGTTCGCTGCCGGGAATGTTCAGGCCAGAGGCTGAGGACGAGGAAGCAATTTATGGAAACATGATCGAGTATGCAGAAGATGGCGGAGATATCTTGAAACTAATAAAGTATGACAAAAAAACGAAGAGCCTGACCACTATCTCTGAGGTAAAGGTAGAAGAACTTTTTCCAACTGTAA
>JAQULR010000057.1 GCA_028749205.1 Acidobacteriota bacterium
GACATATTCAGTTTTATGAATAGAGTAGATCAGCTGACTTAGGCTTCATTTATTGCCAGTACCAATAAGGGTTGATAGAAAATCGGCTTGCCAGACTTTCATTAAAAAAGCATTTCATTTGGTTCTAAGTTCTGAAATAATATGTTTCTTATGGCTTTCAATTTTATTGCATTCTAAAGGCCTGGTTGAAGATGAAGCCTCCACGGGCTAAAGCTAGCTTCCTCTTATTGTATAAGGCGAAACCCTGCACCGAAAACCTATCAGGAGTTGCCATTCATCCCTGACTAAGGCACAGGGCTTTCTGGTCCGTGGCCAAGATATATTAGAAAAGGACCAGCGATGAAGAAAGAAAACAACTCTCTAAGTTATGGGCACCAAGCAGTCCCCAAAAGGTCTGGCCTCTCCTGGTGGCCAGTTCTATTTCTTACCGGAACCATTGGTCTTTGGCTGATTTTCTTGGTACCACCAATGCTCTGGCCATCCAGTCTGGATGACGGCCAGAGAGCCAGTCAACCGGCCATTGAGAATATCCCTTACAAAATAGCTTCCTGGGACCCGGAGACCGGATATGGTAATCACCGGGCAGTAGTCAGAGTTAAACAGAAATCTGATGCGGTCTTTGTCCACTTACCATGGCGAAGACCTGACTCGGAACCTGAAAGAAAGAGAGTTCTAGTGGTAGAATCTTCGGGCAACTCAGATATCGCCAATGTCTTTCCGGTCACCGTTAATAACGAATTTGGAGAATTTGTTTTTCAGGCTCTGGAGGCACCAGCTGATTATTATTTTTATTATTTTCCTTATAAGCTTGAGGGCACAAACTATCCGAAAGTAACCTACCTTCCAGCCGATTATCAAGCCGATACTGGATGGCTACTAAGAAATGGCCTTCGTCATGATTTGCTTCCCAGATTTAATCCTTCTACTTTCCCTCAGGGAGAAGTTCTATCTTTTGAAGTCGTCGATGAGTTTAGCAGCTTTTACCCGATGGAAGTCATCGCGACGGCCTCTGAAGTAAAGAGAATAATTGAAAACCAACCGAACCAGCCTTTCCTGGTCTTTCCTGAAGACCGGCAGCATCCAGTCAGAATGGAAAATTTCCTTCCCGCCTGCTGGGTATTAACTGGGCCTGGTGAGCATTTCAAGGGTCAGGCAGACCGAGGCGAATACTATGTATTTCAATTAGCAGTTTTCGCTTTCCAACAAAAACTGAAAGAGGTTAGGATAGAATTTTCTGACCTTAAAAAAACCGGCTCGGATGAAATCATCCCCTCCACTTTGGCTACTTGTTTCAATACTGAGGGAACTGGCTGGGATGGGCATCCCTTTAAGAAAAGATTGAGCATAGAAAAAGGCCAAGTCCAGTCTCTATGGTGCGGCTGGCAAATTCGAGAAGATGTTTCTGCTGGAGATTATGAAGGCTATGTTGAAATAGCTGCGGCTGATCTCCCCCCAAAGAGAATCAGACTTAAAATCCAGGTAACAGAGAGGGTTATCCAAGGGGCTGGTGACTCAGAACTCTGGCGCCTCAGCCGTCTGCGCTGGCTTAATTCCCTGCTGGCGGTTGACGATGAGGTAGTAGCTCCATTTACTCCCCTTAGGATCAAGGAGAGAACGATTTCCTGTCTTGGGCGGAGTCTTAAACTTTCTAAATATGGACTCCCTGAAGAAATTCAAAGTTATTTCAATCAAGAGGTGACCGGTCTCGACTCCAGACCTGAGGCGCTTCTGGAAGCCCCTTTTGAACTGGCAGTAAGAAACTATTCTGGCCTCTACCAGGAAATAAAAAACAAATCATTTTCCTTCACCAAACAAACCCCAGGAACAGTTTGCTGGCAGGCAGTTAACGAAATACCTTCTTTAAATCTTTCTTTGGAAGTCAACGGCCGGATGGAGTTTGATGGCTATGTTGAATTCAGAATCAAAATAAAAGCCAGCCAGGAAGTGGCAGTTGATGACATCAGGTTGACAGTGCCTCTGCGCCAGGAAACCGCTCTCTACATGATGGGATTAGGTTTTAAAGGCGGGCTAAGGCCTAAGAGCTTTTCCTGGTCCTGGGATAGAGAGAAGAATCAGGATGCCTTATGGATAGGAACAGTCCAGGCCGGGCTTCAGGTTCAGCTCAGGGCCGAAAACTATTCCAGACCGCTAAACACCAATTTCTATCGGCTGAAGCCGCTTAACCTCCCACCTTCCTGGTGGAATGAAGGAAAAGGCTGGGTCTCAGTCAGAGAAGAGCTGAAGAAAAACAGAAAGAATAAATATGTGGTCTTAACTGCGGCCAGTGGTCCCAGGAAGATTAATAAAGGTGATGTTCTGCATTTCGATTTCAACCTGTTGCTAACACCATTTAAACCCCTAAACCCAGGTAAACATTTTGCTGAGCGCTATTATCATGCTTATAAGCCAGTCGAGGAGATAGCGGCCACCGGAGCTAATATTATTAATGTTCATCACGCCAATGAGATTAATCCTTACATAAATTATCCCTTTTTGCGGCCCGAAAAAATGAAGACCTACATAGATGAGGCCCACACCAGCGGTCTGAAAGTTAAAATCTACTACACCATTCGTGAGCTCAGCAACCGGGCCGCTGAACTTTTCGCTCTGAAAAGTTTACAAAATGAAATCTTCACCGATGGACCGGGGGGCGGCTACTCCTGGCTTCAGGAACATCTTAGGAGCGGCTATATAGCGGGTTGGTTTGTACCAGACCTCAAGGACGCTTCAGTAATTAATAGTGGCCTGTCCCGCTGGCATAACTATTATGTGGAAGGGCTGGCCTGGCTCTGCCGTCAGGTGGGTATCGATGGTCTTTACCTGGACGATGTGGCTTTTGACCGAGTTACCATGAAGAGAGTAAGAAAGGTGCTGGAGAAATACCGCCAGGATTCCCTTATAGATTTACACTCTGCCAATCAGTACAACGAACGGGACGGCTTTGCTTCCAGTGCCAACCTTTATATGGAGCATTTTCCCTACCTAAACCGCTTGTGGTTTGGAGAATATTTTGATTACAACAGCCAGCCTGATTACTGGCTAATAGAAATTTCGGGAATTCCGTTCGGCTTGATGGGAGAGATGCTGGAAAAAGGCGGCAATCCCTGGAGAGGCCTGATTTATGGAATGACGGCCAGATTGCCCTGGTCAGGCAACCCCCGTCCACTGTGGAAAGTCTGGGACGAATTCGGGATTAAAGATGCAGAAATGTTCGGCTATTGGTCTTCAAATTGCCCGGTAAAAACCAATAACCCGGAAATTCTGACCACAGTTTACCAGAAAAAAGATAGCTCCCTGATAGCTTTAGCCAGCTGGTCAGAAAAGACCGTAAACTGCCAGTTGATTGTCGATTGGAAAAAACTCGGTCTTGAACCAAAGAAAACCATCATAGAAGCTCCGGCCGTAAAAAATTTCCAGCCCGCTAGAATTTTTAAGCTTAGTGAGGCCATTCCAGTTGAGCCCGGCCAAGGCTGGTTGTTAGTAATAAAAACCACGAAATAATAGGAGGTACTATTATGAGATATCATAAAAAATTTGATCTGCTAACCAGCAGGTTAGCTGTTCTGTTAGGACTTATTTTAATTCTTAATTTCAGCCTTGTTCTTCAATCACAGGAAAGGCTGAAATTTGAAGATTACTTTCTTGATAAAGCCATGCGGATTAATTTCTACCTGGTTGGAGAGGCTAAAGAAGAAGAAATCATCATCGACAGCATCTATCAAGAAGACTTCTGGCCCGGAAGCCAGACCAATCTGACCAACCCCTTTAATTACGGCCGCTATTTTATAAAAGTTTATGAAGTGGCCAGCAACAAACTAATCTATGCTACAGGCTTTGATTGCATCTTCGGGGAATACAAAACCACCACCCCAGCCATAAATGGCATAAAGAAAGTTTTCCAGAGAGCGGTTCATCTCCCCTGGCCCAGAAGACCAGTTAGAGTTGTTTTTGAAGCTCGGGATAAACAAAACCTCCTCCGCCCCTTAGCCACAGCAACCATCGATCCTGAAGATTATCATCACCTGAAGGAAAGCCCTCAATCGGGAGACTATATTTTTGAAGTGGTCAAAAACGGTCCGCCGGCCGAAAAAGTTGACCTGGCCTTTCTGGCTGAAGGTTATACTGCTGAAGATAAAGACAAGTTTGTAAACGATGTAAAAAAATTCGCCAGTTATCTGTTTGAAATTGAGCCATATCGAAGCAATCAAGAAAAATTTAACATATATGGAATTTTTAGGGTTTCAGCCGAAAGTGGTGTGGATGAGCCCCGGCAAAAGGGCTATAAAAATACCGCTCTAAAAGCCTCCTTCAACGCCCTTGACCTTGACCGCTATCTGCTGACTGAAGAGGGATTCCTGATCCGGGAAATCGCAGCTCAAGTTCCTTACGATTCTCTGGTCATCCTGGTAAACAGTAAGCGGTATGGGGGTGGCGGAATCTACAACGACTACTGCATAACCACAGTAGATCATCAGGCCAGCAAAAGCGTTTTTCTCCATGAATTTGGTCATTCCTTTGCTGGACTGGCAGATGAATATTACACCTCTGATGTTTCTTACAACGAATTTTACCCAGCAGGTGTGGAGCCTGTTGAACCCAATATTACAGCTCTACTGGATCCAGAAAATATCAAATGGAAAGAATTGCTTTCCCCCGGGATAAAAATACCGACCGAATATGGCAAAGAAGAGGTGGAAAAATTGCAGGCCGAGATGAGGGCAAACCTCCAGGAAATGCGAAAGGCCATAGAAGAGGCCAAGAAGAAAAGCCTAAAAGAGCCTGAAATAAAAAAGCTTCAGGCTAAGTTCCAGGAAAAAAATAAGGCTATTCAGGCGAAAATCCAGGCTGTGAGGGCCAAATATAAAGATCTTGAAGACAAGGTCGGAGCTTTTGAAGGTGCCGGCTACTCCTCAAAAGGTCTTTATCGCCCCCAAATCTACTGTATTATGATTTCCAGCCCGAAGATGGAATTCTGCCAGGTTTGTCAGCGAGCTATCCAGCAGATGATTGACTATTTTTCCAGGTGACCGGCTTCCCACGGAGATAGAATCAAATTTAGCCATAATACTGTGGCTAGTTTATTAGGCTTATTAAGCCCTATTCTTATCTTAAAGCCTGAGAAACCTCTTTAAACCTTGATCCTCATTTTAGAAAATAATTTAGAAGTAGGCCTTGACATTATATTATAATTGTTATAATATTATAACGAATAAAATTTTAGAAGTTTTATAATTATAATGATAAAAATGAAATTACCCTCAAATATCAGACAGGCCAGGACCTGGAGCCTGGAAGAGGTTCGAGACTATCTTGTTCGGAATAGTATCCGGCCTTCCTTTTACCGCCTGAAGATTTTTGAATATCTGGTAAACCAGCGCACCCACCCCACGGCTGATGAGATCTTTAACCAGCTTAAAAAGGACATCCCCTCGCTATCCCCAGCTACAGTTTACAACACCCTGAGACTTTTTCTGGAAAAGAAAATCATCCAGCAGGTTAATGTGGAAAAGAATGAAGCCCGTTATGATACCACTATGGCCTGGCATGGTCACCTAAAATGCTTAGCCTGCGGTCAGGTCTTTGATATTCAAGTCGAAAACCTGAAACTCAGCGGTCTGACAGGTTTTGAAATCTTTGAAAAGCATCTGGATCTGAGGGGCTTATGCCCTCAGTGTCTGAAAATAAAAAAATACCAGGAGGTATGAAATGGCTAAAAAATATTCTATTTATAAGTGCCTGAAGTGTGGCAACATCGTTGAGGTTCTCCACGAAGGAGTCGGCGAATTGGTTTGCTGCGGCCAGCCAATGTCCTTGATGGAAGCTAAAACTGCCGACACTTCTCAGGAAAAACATGTGCCCTACATTGAAAAAACTGAAAAGGGTTACTTAGTAAAAATCGGTCAGATGACAGCTCATCCTATGGAAGAAACCCACTACATCGAATGGATCGAGCTCATTACTGATGGCCAGGTTTACCGCCAGGAGCTCAAACCCGGAGATAAGCCTGAGGCCTTTTTCCCAATAACTGCGGCTAAGGTCTGGGCTCGAGAATACTGCAATATTCACCTGCTCTGGGAAAATCGAAATTAATCTTTAAACTTATAGGAGAGAATAAATGGAAAACATCGAACAAAAAGGTATGCCTTTAATTGGCGACAAACTTCCAGAAATGGAAATTCAAACCACTCATGGTAAAAAGATACTGCCGAAAGATTATGCTGGCAAATGGCTGGTGCTGTTCAGCCATCCCGGTGATTTCACTCCGGTTTGCACCACTGAATTTGTTTCCTTTGCCAAGAACTATGACAAGTTCAAAAAACTTAATGCTGAACTTCTTGGCCTGTCGGTTGATCAGGTATTTTGTCACATCAAGTGGGTAGAGTGGATTGAGAATGAGCTCAAGGTAGAGATTCCATTTCCCATCATCGCCGACGACC
>JAQULR010000058.1 GCA_028749205.1 Acidobacteriota bacterium
CTGATTGAAGTCCTGATCTCGATGGCAATTACCTTTTTTCTGCTGACCGGAATGGCCGAGATGCTCTGTTACTCTTTGCTTTTGAAGCAGAAAGGTGACCTTCATCAAACTGCTTCCGATATTATCACCAGGAAAATGGAAATTTTGAAAAGCTTAGAGCCGGAACATGATTGGCTGTCATCAGGAGTTCACGAAGAAACTGTTAGGGATCGAAATTCAGAACGGCTCTTTTTGCTTAGCTGGGAGGTCGCCGAAGGCCCAGATGGCCTTAAAAAAATTCATCTGAGCTTATATTCGGAGCCAGGCAGAAGCCAGCCCATAATTATGGCCACTCTTTTTAGATCAGAAACACTTGGTTTTTAAGTAAACATGATGATCGGGATGAAAACGAATAACAGAGTCGAAGCAGTTTTAACCAACCGTCACCGTGACCAACAGGCCCCCTCTGAAAACCTTAGACCAGAGCCAAAGATTGCCTTTAACCGCTTGAGGGAAAAGCGAGCTGTTAGAAACCAACCAGTCTCTGGATCCTTCACCCGGTCACCAGGCTTCAGAAGCCAGCCAGGGTTTTCCCTGCTGGAATGCTTGATAAGTTTGAGCCTTGGCTTGTTTATTCTTATTTCAGCTTTAGAGGTTTTTTCTCAATCGAGAAAAATCTTTAACAAATTAAAAGAAACTCAGGAATCATCTCTGGCAGCGGTGGCCACCTTAGAAAAGATAAGAGAAGACCTGGAAGCGGCCGGGGCCGGGTTGCCAAGAAGAATTTTTGACTCTGATCTTAAGGTCCTGGAAGCCACTGGAGGTAGCCTGATCATTTTTTCCAAAGACGATTTTTTAAGGCTGACCTCTGAGGCTTGGGCTGCTCAAGAATCTCTTCAAATTGAGCTGAAAACAGCTCCGCTCTCCAGTTTGAGAAACGGCCGGGCCCTTTATATAACAGACGGAACTAAGGGACAGTTAATCTTGATCACTGGGGTTTGGGAAAATCGACTGTCTATTTCTCCTCCCTTAAGCGATTCATACAAGGTCAGCCAGACTGAAATCTACCTCCTTAGAAAAGTCGAAATTTACTTAGACACCAATCAGAAGATCCTCAGAAGAAAGGTTAACGACACCTCAGGTCAGCCTTTGATGGAAGAAGTAACCTTCTTTGAGTCTACCTACGACTCCGAAAAGAATTTAGCCGAGTGCAGTTTAAGCACAGAATCAGGAGGAAAAAGCTATGAATATCAGCAGGTTATTTACCCAAAAAATCTGCGAAAAATTTAACCGGCTGCTTAACCGAGCCCAGAGGCCCCAGGGTTCGGTTATGATGGTCTGTATTCTGGTGATGGTTCTTTTCCTGTCGTTGGGTGTCGGCTTATTGATTAACTCCAGACTATTTCTTCAGGTCCAGGGCCTAAGAAAAATCAGTCGCCTCATCAGCTATGCCTCAGAAAATGGACTCAAACAAACCTGGGCCAGGTTTTATTCCCACGCTGAGGAAATATTTTCTGAGCCTGAAATTGAAGAAACTCTTTTTTTAGAAATCAAGGAGGAGTTGGAAGCTGGCCACCTGTCTGTTATCCAACCACTTCTGCAGGCAGCAGCCCTGAGCTACCAGGACGATTTTTCCAAGATGACCTGGCAAACTGAGGCTTCAGGAACCCTTGATAAACTTTTTTCTTTTGAGTCATACGTGAAAGCAACCTTCGGGTTAAATATAAAATCGACCGGTCAGGTGCAGGGGTTCAGCGGAAAAAAATCTGAGCAGATTTCAGCCGAATTGACTTTTCTGGCTGGACGCCTGCCCCTGAACCAGGTCCCGGCCATAGCCAGCAGAGAAGGACTTCAGGAATCCACTCTTAATCAGATTGAGGTAAAAAACTTTCAGCCTGAAAGCCTGGCCGGTACTCAAGTTAAGACAGTCTCGGGGAAATTTATTCCAGATAACGCCTTGCCTCTTATTTCCCGAGGATTAAAGATTTTTAGGCCAGAAAAACTGCCCAACTGGCTGCTACGGCCGGCTCTCGGCCTGGAGCCCGGAAATGATCCGGTACCGGTTGGAGTTTATCTCATTCAAGATGATCTGGGTCCCGGGGGAATCTATGTTCAGGGGGACCTGGACCAGCTTCTTTTAGGAGTTGATAACGAGTTTCAAGTGGTTCAATTCCAGCAAGAGGACCGCTGCTGGCTCTTAAGGTTTGACCCGTCGGCCGGGATAACTTTTTTTATTTCCCAAGATGTCCAGCAGGAATTTAGGCAGCTGCCTATTCCGGTAATAATGATAAATGGTGAAATCCACTCCTTAGCTTCCGGGCAACCTAGTCAACTTGGATATCTCCTTCCAGCCGAAAATGAAATTGCCCCAGCCTTCTTAGCGGGAGTCAGGTTAACCATAGTCAGCTCAGGGAAAATCAACCTGACCTCCAACCTTTTTTCCGAAGGCCTCAAATGGGCAGAAGGCCTGCCCTACCTGAAGAGCCAGCAATCTCAAGTAATCATCTGGTCCACCGGAAAGGACTTCCAGTCGGAAGAGCTGGTTGATGGTGGGATAACTTTAGCCAACCCTTCAATAGAAAAAGGAATTATCGAAGCCAATTTAGTGGCCGGAGGCCAGGGCTTAGAGATAGCCTCAAGCTCTAAAAAAATCGAACTAATCGGGTCAGTCGCAGCCACGGCCATAGACTCCGATAAAACTCATCTGACCGTTTTCAGCTCGCCAGATGAGTCTTCGCCGGAGCAGCTTCAGCCTGAGCTTTTGGTCTATTCTGAAAGAGCTTTACTTCACCTGAGTCAGATCAGAATTCTCGAATGGAGGTCAGTCCAATGAAAACCACAAAATATCATAATGGGTATTCCCTTCTAGAAACCACTATGGCTCTTTCGATTGTGGCCCTGCTGGTGCTTATCGGTTCATCCTTTAACTTGAATCCTGGAAAACATCAATTAGAAGTGGCTGTTAGAAAAATTCATTCCAGCCTGTCTTTAGCCAGGTTCAGGTCAATTCACCGGCAAGTTCCGGTTAAGGTAAGTTTCGAAGAAAATTTCTGTTTGATGGCTGAGTTCGATAGCCAAAATGCCCAGTGGATCACAAAAAGCCGGGAGTTTCTGGAGGGAGTAAAAATCTCAGCCACCAATGCCCCGATTTTTTATCCTCAGGGAACGGTATCTAACCTGGCGACCATAAAAATCAGCAACAGCCGCGGTCTTTATCAGATTACGGTCGCTATAACTGGAAGAATAAAATCAAGCCGGATAGAATAACCGAATTAGGCTGGTTTTTGCCACCGAAAATCAAACCACCCTCTCTCCCCCAGCTTGAGATCAGAAGCCAATGGGTTCACTTAAATTGGTTTGAGGATCTAATTCTCTTTGAATCATCAAGACGAAATATCTTATAATTGATTTTTACTAAGAAATGAAACGAGGAGGATGATATGCATTATAAAAAATTTATAGCCTCAAAAATCTTTAGCTGGCTTTTTTTGATTATTTTTGCCCTGAGCTTTCCTGCTTTAGCTCAAGAACCTTACAAGCTTCCCCCAAAAGAAATCATCGAGATTCTGGATGCTCCACCCCTCCCGCTGGTAACTCTGGATCCTACCAGTCAAGTCATGCTGCTAAGTCATTATCAGTCGATGCCTACAATAGAACAGGTAAGCCAACCTTTTTACCGCTTAGCAGGAATCAGAATCACTCCACACAACAACAGCCGGCAAACCCTACGCTATTTCACCAGTTTCATATTAAAAGATATTAAGACCGGTCGGGAAATAAAACTAAATCTTCCTGAAGAGGCTCGCTACAGCCGGCCCGACTGGTCACCGGATGGAAAATATTTAGCTTTCCTTAAGTATCTGGACAACGGTCTGGAGCTCTGGGTGGCTGAAGCCCAAACTGGAAAGGTCCGAAAAGTTTTTGGGCCATCGCTTAATGCTGTGCTTACCTCAGGATTTGTCTGGTGGCCCGACAGCAAAAGTCTTTTAATTTTTGCCTGTCCTGAAGATCGTGGGCCTGAACCGAAAGCACCCCGGGTACCGGTAGGACCCAACATCCAGGAAACCTCGGGAAAATTTGCCCCAGTTCGGACCTATCAAGATTTGCTCAAGACTCCTTATGATGAGCAATTGTTTGAATACCATAGTACGGTTCAAATATACAAGTTTGACTTAGCCTCTAACCAACTGCAAAAAATCGGCTCACCTGGCATCTATCAATTTGTCTCCCCCTCGCCGAATGGGCAGTATCTTCTGATAAATAAAATCAAGAAGCCTTTTTCCTACATTGTTCCTTATTATTCCTTCGCCCACAGCCTGGAAATCTGGGATGCCGAAGGAAAGCAGATAAAGATAATAGCTGATCTGCCCCCGGCTGAAGAAGTTCCCAATAACGGTGTCCCTACCGGGCCCAGGTCAGCCAACTGGCAGCCCTTAAAACCGGCCTCGGTCATCTGGGTTGAAGCTCTCGATGAGGGAGATCCAGAAAAGCAGGTGCCGTTCAGAGACCGCTTGATGGTTCTTGATGCCCCGTTTGATAGCCATCCAGTCGAAACTTTTAAGCTGGCTCAAAGATACCGGGGAATCTCCTGGCTGGGTAGAACGGGACAGGGATTGGTGACCGAATACGACTGGAAAAAGCGCTGGCAGACAACCTATCTGTTTGATTTAAGCAGGCCTTCGGCCCTGAAAAAGATCTTTGACCTAAGCGTCCAGGATCGCTATAACGACCCCGGCCGACCGGTGATGGTAGTCACGGCTTCTGGAGACCGGGTCGCTCTTCAGGATGGTAATAATATTTATTTGAGCGGCTCAGGGGCCTCTCCAGATGGTGACCGGCCCTTCCTCGACAGATTCAACCTGTCAACTTTGAAGAAAACCCGATTGTTCCACTGTGATAAAGGCGTCTATGAAGACTTTATAGCTTTCGTTGGCAACAGGCGAGACCAAATAATTACCAGTTTTGAGTCACCAGAAACTCCACCCAATTATTACCTGGTCAATCTTAAATCAAAGAAAAGAACTGCCTTAACTTCTTTCTCTGATCCAGCCCCTCAGTTAACAGCAGTGAAAAAGCAATTAGTTAAATACCAAAGAGAAGACGGAGTGGAACTGTCAGGCCTGCTATACTTGCCTCCAGATTATCAAGAGGGGCAAAGGCTCCCGGTAGTGGTCTGGGCTTATCCCGTTGAATACAACGACCCGGCAACTGCCGGCCAGGTTCGCGGCTCACCATATCGCTTTACTTTTTACCGGGGACCCAGCCAGCTCTTCTTCCTGACCCAGGGCTATGCTGTTCTGGACAACGCCCAAATGCCGGTGGTTGGTGATCCTTTGACTATGAACGATACTTTCATTCCGCAGATTGTATCTAATGCCAAAGCCGCCATCGACTATCTGGACCAGCTCGGTATAGCTGATCGGGAAAGAGTTGGCGTGGGCGGACACAGTTATGGGGCCTTCATGACCGCTAACCTGTTAGCTCATTGCGATCTGTTTGCGGCAGGAATTGCCCGGAGCGGAGCTTACAACCGGACGCTAACTCCATTTGGTTTTCAGAACGAACGAAGAACTCTTTGGCAAGCGCCCGAACTATATTTCAAGGTTTCTCCATTTATGCACGCTGATAAAATCAACGAGCCAATATTACTAATTCATGGGGAAGCTGATAATAATTCCGGGACTTTTCCCATTCAATCGGAAAGGCTTTACGCTGCTCTCAAAGGTTTAGGCGGAACCGCTCGACTGGTGATGTTGCCTTATGAAAGTCACGGCTATACGGCCAGGGAATCTGTTCTTCATGTTCTGGCAGAAATGATAGAATGGTTCGACCGGTATGTGAAAGAGAAATAACCAACCTAGATTTTTTATAATCAGCCTTAGGGATAACAACCTTTAAGGGGCTAACAATTTTTCCACACTTATTGTGGAAAAACTTGTGGAAATACTGGCTGGGTAATTGTCCATCGTCCTGAAAAATAAAGACTTGTGATAGATTGCACATTTTCTGTACAGCCAAAGCTTCTGATGAATTTTTAATTACTTTATTATCATGGAGTTACAATAAATATTCTTAAACCTGGTCTGAAAAACCGGCCTTTAATCTGCCTGCTCCAAAAATTAGGCAGGTTGATCCAAACTATTTGTGAGCCATCCAGGTTAATGAAAAGGCCTTATCTACTAAAGCCAAAAATGGTAGAATGCTGATGATTAAGGCAAAGGAGTCG
>JAQULR010000059.1 GCA_028749205.1 Acidobacteriota bacterium
CCGGCTTCAGCCAACCTTTCTCTCAAGATAATCTCCTTCTGAGCCTGGGCCAGCTCCTGACGGGTTCTTCTCAAGCTTCTGGAAAGATAATTCATGAAGAAGGCCACCGCAAAAAATACTGCCCAGGCTACCACCAGGTTGAACAGGACCGAGCCAAATTCCTGCCTGACTGCCTGGTCCGGACTAAAGTAAGGTATCACTCCAAAATAGGTAACATCTACCAGGAAGCCGAACAGGATGGCTGAGAGGGCCGCCGCCAAGTAAGCCGCTTTTTCAGAGATAACCAGGCTGGCGGCAATGATGGCAAAGATATAAAGGAAATAGGTGGAGGTGATCATCCCGCCGGAAATATAAACCAGCCAGGTAATCAACAAAAGGTCAAAAATAAGCTGAAGATAGGCCTGGAAAACCAGGAATTTTCCCCAAAGATAGAGCAAAAAATAAACCAAGGAAAGAGCATAGAAAAGGATGATGGTAAAGATAAAGGGCATCGGAAAAGTAACTTCTGTAGAATATTGAATGATAAGAGTACCAATTAAAATTGAGCTGACAATAAGCAAACGGATTACAATGTAATGCAGAAGGTCTTTTCTTTCGACTTGTTCGCTCATTTCTATTCTATTTCGGGAGGCCAAAGCGGTTTAAGAAAACCGTTTCAGGTCCCCATGTTCCTTACCTTAGAATTGCTGAATCAGGTTAAACAGCGGGAGATACATGGAAATAACCAGGCCGCCAACTATCACCCCGACAAAAATAAGGACGATCGGCTCCAGGGCTGAGAGGAGTGAGGTTACGGCATCATCGACTTCATCATCAAAGAAGTTAGCCAGCTTGCCCAGCATCTCATCAAGGGTTCCGGTTGACTCACCGACATTGACCATCTGAATCATCATGGGGGGAAACTCTCCCTTTCCAGCTTCCTTGAGAGATTCGTTCAGGCTCTTACCTTCTGAAACTAACTGCCTGGCATGCATGATTTGTTTTTCAATAACAACGTTATCGGTAGTGGTAGAAGCTATTTTCATACTCTCCAGCATGGGAACGCCACCGGAAATCAGAGTGCTTAAAGTCCTGGTCAGGCGGGAAAGGGAAATTTTCTTCATCAGATTGCCCATAATTGGAATCTTCAGGGAGACCCGGTCAATTACCTCTCCACCGACCGGCGTCTTTTTCCAGTATCTGTAGCCAAAAATCAGAGCTAAAAGCACCACCACTATTATCAGGATGTAGCTGCTAACAAAATTGCTCAAAGCCAGGACAAAGGCGGTCAGCCCTGGAAGCTGGGCTCCTAATTCCTGATAGATGCCGCCGAAGACCGGGATGACCTTCCAGAGCATGAAGATGGCCACGATGATGGCAAAGCAGACAATGGCCGTAGGATAAATCATGGCCTGTTTGACCTTGGCTCTCAATTTAATCATGTCTTCCTGGTAGTCGGCCAGCCTTCTGAGCATGATATCGAGGGAGCCGCTCTGTTCGCCAGAAGCCACTAAGTTACAGTAAAGGTCATCAAAAACCTTGGGGTGCTTTCTTAAGGCCTGATGCAAAGCTGAGCCGGCTTCCACATCTTCTTTAACCTCGGTTATAACCCGGGTGAAATATTTGTTTTTCTGTTGCTCGGCCAGCAAGCCCAGGCTTTGGATGAGGGGCAGCTCAGCGTCTATCAGAACCGAAAGCTGCCGGCTGAAAAAAGCCAGCTCTTTCAGCTTGACCTTTTCTCTTGATAAGAACGGTATAGATGGCATAGCTCTCTTAGGTTTGACATTGATGATAGCTATCTGGTCTCTCTGCAAGGCTCTGGTAAGATCTTCAGTCGATGCGGCTACCCGCTCTCCTCCAACTAAATCGCCATAACGGTTTTTTCCTCTCCAGATATATACTGGCATCGCCCTTCTCCTTATTTAATTCTGATTTTCACATCTATTTCCCGGTGTAAGAACCGGTTCCTTTTTTGATCATTGTCCCTTCGTGCCTCTGGATCATGTCAACCAATTCTTCTTGATTGGCAGTGACGGCCATAGCCGTATCCAAAGTGATCAGCCTTCTTAAATACAGGTTGGCTAAACTCTGGTTCATGGTCTGCATGCCGAACTTTTCCTGCCCCATCTGCATGGCTGAATAGATCTGATGAATTTTGTTTTCCCGGATCAGGTTTCTGATGGCCGGGTTGGGGATAAGGATTTCCATGGCCAGGACTCTCCCCTTGCCATCGGCTCGCGGCAGCAAAGCCTGAGTCATAACTGCTTCCAGAATCATCGATAGTGTCACCCTGACCTGAGCCTGATACTGGCTGGGAAATATGTCTATTATTCTGGAGATTGACTCAGAGGCCGAATTAGTATGCAGGGTAGAAAACGTCAAATGCCCGGTTTCGGCCACTCTCATGGTGGCTTCCACTGTTTCCATATCCCTCATCTCACCGACAAAAACAACATCGGGATCTTCCCGGAGGACAGATCTCAGAGCATTGGCATAGGAAAGGGTATCGGTAAAGAGTTCTCTCTGGTTGATGATGGCCCTTCTGGGGGTGAAATAATATTCTATCGGGTCTTCAACGGTGACAATATGAACATCCCGCTCGTGGTTGATGTGGTCCAGCATACAGGCAATAGAGGTCGATTTGCCACAGCCAGTCGGTCCGGTTACCAGAATTAAGCCCCGTGGCAGAGAACATAACTGGGCGACTCGCTGGGGAATGCCGAGCTGGGCAAAGCTCCACATCTGAGGCAGGAAACGCCGGAAAGCCGCCGCCACCGAACCTTTCTGCCGGAAAACATTAACCCTGAACCGGCCCAGCTCCTTGATGCCAAACGACAGGTCCAGCTCCAATTTTTCTTCAAAAACTTTTTTCTGTTTGTCATTAAGGATGCTGTAAATGAGGGCCTGAGTCTCATTGGGCTGAAGCGGCGGCTGGTCAATATTTTTCAGCCGCCCGTGGACTCTGATTCGTGGTGGAACATAAGCCGTGAGGTGCAGGTCACTGGCATCTTCTTCCACAGCAATTTTCAAAAGCTCATAGATTGGTTTTGCCATTTATGCCTCCTAATCCCAATCCCTGACAGTTTCTCTCAGAACTTCCTCAACTGAAGTGGTGCCATTCTTGATTTTTATCAAGCCACTCCGCCGCAGCGTCAGCATGCCATTTTCTATGGCCTTGCGCTTTATTTCGCGGCTGGTGGCCCGGTTGAGGATCATCTCTTTTATGTCGTCAGTTATTTTCATGACCTCGAAAAGAGCAATCCTACCTTTGTATCCAGTATTATTACAGGCATCACAACCCCTGGCTTTGAAGATATGGAGATCATCAATCTCATCCTTAGCAAAGCCTATATCCATCAGAGCTCTTTTTGGTAAATCATGGGGCTCGCAGCATTTCTGACAAAGCCTTCTGACCAGCCGTTGGGCTACGATCAACACTACCGAATCAGCAATCAGAAATGGTTCTACATTCATGTTGATTAAACGGCTCACTGTGCTGGGAGCATCATTGGTATGAACGGTGGAGAAAACCAAATGGCCGGTCAGGGCAGCTTTTATAGCCATATCGATAGTATCGTAATCACGAATTTCACCGACCAGCATAATATCCGGGTCCTGACGGAGAAAAGACCTCAAACAATTAGCAAAGGTCAGTCCGATTTCTTCTTTGATTTGCACCTGGTTAATTCCAGGAATGTAGAATTCCACCGGGTCTTCAGCCGTCATGATGTTAACATCCATGGTATTCAGAGCGGACACCGCTGAATACAGAGTGTTGGTCTTGCCACTTCCAGTAGGTCCGGTAACCAGGATGATTCCCCAGGGCCGACGGATGGCATCATTAAATATTTCTAAGGACTCCTGTTCAAAGCCTAACTGGGTCAGGTCCAGTTTAAGCATTTCTTTGTCCAAAATACGGGCAACAATTTTTTCGCCGAACATAGTGGGAAGGGAAGAGACCCGCATATCTACTTCTTTCTTCTTACCATTTTCCAGCTTGACCCGCATCTTAATACGGCCATCCTGAGGTAGCCGCTTTTCGGCAATATCCATGTTGGCCAGGATTTTGACCCGGGATAGAACCGGATTTTTAAATTTCATCGGCAAATCAGCGATTTCGTAGAGGTCACCATCTATCCGGTAGCGAATCCTGAATTGCTGTTCATAGGGTTCAAAATGAACGTCACTGGCTCCCCTTTTTATGGCATCAATAAAAGTCTGATTAACCAGAGTAATGATTGGGGCTTCACTGCTGGCCTGCTCCAGCTCGGTAACATCGTAATCCTCGATTATCTCTTTTTCATCTACAACACTCACCCGGCCTTCATCAGCCAGCTCAATATCTTTCATTAGCTCCTTAACCTTGAGGGCATCGCTGGTGCCGTAATACTTGTTGATGGCGTTATTTATTCCAGTTTCAGTGGAAACAACTGGCTGGATACTGAGAGAAGTTCTAAACCTTAAATCTTCTATAACTTCCAGGTCGGTCGGATCAACCATGGCCAGAGTCAAGAAAGACTTGATTTTGTGGATGGGCATTACCATGTATTTCTTAGCGACATCCGCAGGAATAAGGCTTATCACTTCGGGGAAGACTTCAAATTGATCCAGATCAATGTAAGGATAACCGAGCTGTCGGCTTAGAGCTTGAGCAATTTCTTCTTCAGTCACAAACCCCAAAGCTACTAAGGCCGAACTTATTAGTACCTTATCTTTTTTGTGATATTCAAGAGCCTGCTTGAGCTGGTCGGTCTCAATAATTTTTTCTTTTAGAAGAATTTCACCCAGTTTGGAGGCCATAATTTAAAACCTTTTTACCACCAAAGACAAATTTTGTCAAAAGAAAATTTTGCCCTTTCTCTTATTCATACCTCAAGTTTCTTCTTATCACCGCTGTTGGTCAATCCTCAATCCCGATTATTCCGGGGGTGATATTAACATTTTTTGTCTCACCCTTAGAGTCATAGCCAGGGAGTATATTTTTCTCCAATATTTTTCTCTTTTCCAGGACCCTTTTGCCTTATTATTATAAGGAAGCCAAAATTATTTAGCTCAGGTAATTCTCCTTATAAATAATAGGCTAACGAGATTTAGCCTCTCATCAACAATAAGTTTAAGTGATAAGTCTACTACTTTCTTGGCAAATAATCCAGGCTACTATTCAGCTTTAGGTTTTTTTCGGGGGGCCAGAGGAAAACTTTTCAATTATTGCTGATATGACCCGACTAAGGATTATGGAGGGAAAATATACCCATGACTGCTGACGATATAAAGAACAACAGAAAAGAAATAATCAAGGCTATTATCGACAATACCCAGGAAAGTATTTATGTAACTTCCTCGAGAGGCTTTGAGTTTATCAATCCAGCCTTTGAAAGGCTGATTGGTTTTTCTGAAAAAGAGATTTTTTCCAATTCCTTTAATTTCCTCCAGTTAGTCCATCCTGATGACCGGCATCTTTTCTCAGCCAAGAAAACCCCTCTTTCCAAACCCCACCTTCCACCTGATTCTCATTTGATAGAATTCCGCCTTATTACCAGGAAAGGTGAAGTTAAATACCTTGAGGCCAGCACTGCCAGCGTAAAAGAAAATTCAGATCAGACTCTGGTTATTCTGAGAGACATAACCGCGAGAAAAAATACTGAGGAGCAACTCAGGTTAACCTTGAATACCTTACGAAAAACCATGTCGGCCACGATTCAGGCCATTTCCCTCACAGTTGAGTCGAGAGACCCATATACCGCCGGTCATCAACGCCGGGTTTCGGACCTGGCCAGGTCAATTGCCACCAGGTTAGCTTTGCCGTCTGAACAGATTGATGAAATCAGGCTGGCCGCTCAGGTTCATGACCTGGGGAAAATCTCGGTGCCGGCTGAAATCCTAAACAAGCCCGGCCGGTTGACCCCCAACGAATTCAACATGATCAAAGAACATCCCAAAGTCGGCTATGAAATCATCAAGTCCATTAACTTCCCCTGGCCGGTGGCCGATGTTATCTATCAGCATCATGAAAGGTTAGATGGTTCCGGCTACCCGCAGGGGTTAAAGGACCGTCAGATTCATCCTCTGGCCAAGATCTTGGCCGTGGCTGATGTGGTAGAAGCCATGCTATCTCACCGGCCCTATCGCTCTGCCCTTAGCCGCCAGGAGGTAATGCAGGAGATTAGCACTAACCGCGGTCGACATTTTGATCCGATGGCCGTGGATGCCTGCCTGGATCTGCTC
>JAQULR010000026.1 GCA_028749205.1 Acidobacteriota bacterium
ATAGCTTCATCATAATTTTTGTTCATCTCAGCCTGATTGCCGAGTTTGTAGGCCGGGCTAAAAGTAGTACAGGCCAGAAAATTTATCAGGATCAGGCCAGGAAAGAGCCAGTAAATCTTCCTGTAACCGGATATTCTCATCTCAATTCTCCTTTACCCTTACTTTTCTGGAGTTGCCCTGGTCATCCTGAAAGAGGATTTCTTCCGAAGTAATCTTGACCAGTCGAATACCTGGAATAAGTTCCTCCCCTTCACTCAAAGATAAAGCCTGCCCTTCAACTTCGATTAGGGCTACTTTCTTGTTACCGGAATCGATCAGGCCGGGGCAGGTTATATAAAGGCTCTCCAGAATAGAAGCATTTTGGATTTCACCTCTGAAATTTTCATCTGATATTTGCATTTTTGAATCAGAAAAAGCTGGGATTTCAGAAGATGACGGCCGGAAAAGATCCCTCTTGGCTTGAGCCATAGACAGGTCCAGTTTCGGAAGTAGCTCTTTTTTTATAAAAGAGGCAGACTCGATTTGCCCGGCCGCCTCAGGTTTTTTGTTCTGCTGACCAAAAATTAGGCCCCCTCCAGCTGATAGTAAAATCCAACCAAGAGCTGAGAGCCAGGCTACCATCAGCCATCTCCCGGCCAATCTGCTGGAGCTTTTCTTGCTCTTAGTCATAATCATAATAAAATCCCGATAGAGTTATCCTCAATTCGAGAACTCCAGAAACGTTATCAATCTTCTGAAAATTTACCTGGTCCAGAAGTAGAATCCTGGGCCAGGTTTCTACTGTATACAGAAATCTTTTTAAGACTGGATAGGAAAATCTCGTTCCAAAAGAAGCTGACCTTCTCTTGAATTGTTTTTTGGCCTCTTCATCATACTGATAGCTTACAGGCGGCATTGTTAGTCCGGCCTGCTGAAAAAGTTTTTCTAAGTCCTGGCGAAAAGATTCCAGACTATTGCTTCCAGAATAAAAAGCATTTTTTTTCATTTCTTCCAGGTCCTTTTGAGTTTCCTGCCAGCATTTCAACTCCAGGCGGCTCTGGTCATTTTGCCGCACAATTTTTTCCAGGTCTTCAGTAAGACTTCCTGCTTCTTTCTTCACTGTATTCAAACGGTGGCCCCAGAACAAAAGGGAAAAGACTAACACCAGAATCAAGACTCCAGCCACCAGGCTGAGCCTTCGGAGGCTTTGTCTTTCCCGATGATTCAGAAAATCAATCCACTGTGGCATCTTTTAAGAGCATCTCCACCTGAAAATTATTTTCCTGAAAACTCTCGGTCAGGACCCTTATCCCTTCAAAACCCTGGCTTTTGAGATTCTCTAAGAGTTTCCCAAGTTCTCCCCGACTACTTAGAGTTAATTTCATTCTAAACTCCCGGCCTGAAGATGAGCTTGAGGGAGTTAAGGTAGTAAGATAGCTTCTGGCCGGCAGGGCTTCCTCCAGACGGCTAAAAAATAGGACCCAGGAAAAAGACTTTCTTTCCAGGATAGAATTAATTTCATCCACTGGTAACTGGTAACGGCGGCGCAGGTTACTCACTTCCTGGCTCAACTGACGGTTTTCTAAGGTTAGATTTTCTTTTTTTTCTTTTAAAACCTTATTGGACTGATTAAGTTTCTGGAATTCAAAAATGCTCTCCAGGTTAATAATAACCAGACCGGTCATAATAGCCACCATTAGGATAGTCAGACCAAAAACCAGGAGACGGTAAAGCCGGCGGTTTCGTCGGGGTTGGCTGGCTAAATTGACTTTCAGGATCCAGCCATTCTTCTGTTGCCGATTGGCCATCATTGCCCCCCAACAAGCGGCGCCAGGAACTTATTCTCGGTCATCACTTCAACCACTTCTACCTTTAAGGATTTTTCTATCTCTTCTCTTAAGCCAGCCAGGTCATCCGGATTTGACCTTAAATAAGCCAGCGATAGGCTCTTTCGGGCTTTATCTTCTATAAAATGGATAGTATTTCCCGCTTCTTTTAAGACTGACTCAAGGTTGGTCTGATTCTCTGGCCAGAGCTGTTTCTGGCGATAAAGATACGGGCTCCCATCAATAACTGCAATCAAACTCAGATAATCCAGGTCAACCTCGACCAGAAGAAAATCATTAGCTGCCCCATCAGTAGTCATTATCAGGTTTAAAACAGAAAGAGAAGGAATGGTCAATTTGCCCGGGTGAAACTTTTTTCTGCTGAATAAAGCTTCATATTCATCAGCTACTTCCTGGCCGGTGCAAACTACCAACACCTTTTTCTCGTGGCCGTTGTTAAAAGTTTGGTAAGAATATCGAATCTCCGAAAGCGGCCTGGAAAACTGATGCTCAAGCCGCCATTCTATAAACTTAACCAATTCGGCCGGGGTCATTGGATTGTTCTCCAGATGAAAAATGAACACCCGAGAACTCATCTCGGGCAGGATTATGGTGATTCCATTGCCTTGAGGATTTATTTTCTTTACCGAGGTGTCGATGAGTTCTTCAAGGGCTTCCGGCTGTTTCAGGTTAGGCAATAGAAGCTGAGCCTCGATTAGACCCGCTGGCAATTGCTCAAAGAAATAGTTTTCGGAGGAAATTCCTTCTGGTTCAATCTTAAGAGCGGCAAAATAAGAAGGAGAAATCTGGAAAACAGCGGCCGGCCCGGGCTGTTCCAGAAAATACCCTGTTATTTTTTCCTTAAATCCCATCAGTTTTACTCGACAAAGGTAACCTTGTTGAGGTCCTTGAGGCTGGTAACTCCAGCCAGGACTTTCTCCAGGCCGCCTTGGCGGATAGGAATCATTCCTTCTTGTTGGGCCACCTTCTTAGCCTCTGAAAGTGGTTTCCTGGCCAGAATCATTTCTCTGATGGTGTCAGATAGCTCCAGGAGTTCAGCAATAGCTGTCCGCCCTTTGTAGCCGGTCCCACGACACTCAAGGCAACCTCCAGGCTCATAAAAGGTTACCGCCCGGTATTTATCTGGATCGAGGCCAGAAAGTTCCAGGGTAGGGTCATCATAGTTCACCGGGACTTTGCACTTTGAGCAAAGGACTCTCACCAGCCGCTGGGCCAGGATGCAGTTTAAGGATGAAATGAAGCTATAAGGATCTACCTGCATGTGTAGAAAACGCCCGATGACATCAAAGACATTGTTGGCATGAACTGTGGTAAAGACCAGATGACCTGTCAGAGCAGACTGGATGGCAATCTGGGCGGTCTCCGGATCGCGGATTTCACCTACCATGATTTTGTCCGGGTCGTGTCTGAGAATAGAACGCAAACCGCGGGCAAAGGTCAGCCCTTTTTTCTCATTAACCTGAATCTGGGTGATACCCTCAATCTGATATTCTACCGGATCTTCGATGGTGACGATTTTATCCTCAGGTGATTTGATCTCGGTCAGAGCTGCATAAAGGGTAGTAGTTTTGCCGCTTCCGGTAGGCCCAGTTACCAGGACCATACCGTATGGTTGATAGATATATCGGCGGAATCTGGAAAGCACATAATCGGAAAACCCCAGAAGATCTAAACGGAGTTCGGTAAAAGCTTCGGTGATCATCTCTTTATCGAGGATACGAATGACGGCATCCTCACCGTAAATGCAGGGCATGATGGAAACCCGAAAATCTATGGTTTTATCTTTGATCTTAAGACGGAAACGGCCATCCTGGGGCACTCGCCTCTCAGAGATATCCAGATCAGACATGATCTTTATTCTAGAAATGATCGGCGATTGAAATCTCTGGTCTATGGGCTCCATAGCCTCACCCAAAACCCCGTCAATGCGGTATTTTACCCTGACAAAGTTCTCCTTGGATTCAATATGAATATCGCTGGCTCTCTTCTGAACTGCTGTAAAGATGATAGTGTTAATCAGGTTGATGATGGAGCCATCTTGCTCTGTCAGTTTCTCGATAGTAATAGCATCTTCTTCCTCACCCGTTTCCTTTTCCACTACCTGGCGGACAAAACTTTCCGTGGCCTCTTTCAAGACCTGAGCCGCCGTTTCACTCCGCCGGAGGGCTTCTTGAACAGCCCTATTGCTGGCCGCATAAACCTCAACTTTCCTGCCAGCAAAGGTCTCAAGGCTGTCGATAGCCGACAGATCTGATGGGTCAGAGATGGCAATTTTCAGAACTCGCCCGCTATCACTTAAGGGAACAAAATTATAGCGGTAAAGAAAATCAACCGGAAATGATTGAATGAGCTCCCGATCAAGGCTCTGACTACTTAGGTCTATGTAAGGAACGTGATATTTTTCAGCTAATTTTTGAGCTTCAAGCTCTTCAGCTAGAAGCAGTCCGTTGGTTTCGCCCTTAGGCAAATCAGCCTCCTCTTTGTTTTATCTGGTTATCCTGATGATATTAAAAATCGGTAAATAAATCGCCAGGATCATAGCCGCTGCCACTAAGCCGATAAAAATTATTATCACTGGCTCGATCAGTGAGACCATAGTCTGTATTTTATCACGCAAACGCTCGTCATAAAAGTCAGCCACCTCAGCCAGCATTCCAGGTAGGTTGGCGGTGTTTTCACCGATCCTGATCATATCCATGGCCAATGGAGGGAAGACTTCAGTCTTTTGTAGAGAATCGAAAAGACTTTCCCCATTCTTAAGACTTTCAGACACAGATTCCAGCCTTAAGGAAATGTAGCGATTAGGGACAGAAAGACCTGAAACAGTAACCGAAGAAACTAAAGTTATTCCAGCTTCCAGCAACAGTCCAAGTGTCCGGCTGAAAAGAGCTACTGCCGAATCCTGGGTCAGCAGGCGAGAAAATGGCAATTTAAGCTTCAGGTGGTCTTTGAAAACTATAAACGAGCTTTTTTTTCTTAACCCAAGATAGAGAAAAATTAGCACCAAAATGATTAATCCGAACCAGATAAGATTATGCCTGATGAAAATAGCTATTTTAAGTAACCACTGGGTAAGGGCCGGGAGCTGGGCCCCAAAGTCCGCATAAAAAACAGAAAAGCGAGGCAGAACCAGCCCAACCAGGATACCGATTAAAACAATGGAAAAAATCACCAGGAGAGTCGGATAAAAAAGAGCTGAGCGCACCCTGGTTCTGGTCTGATTAACAATTCTGGCATATTCAATATATCTGGCCAGGGCTCCGGGCAAGTTTCCGCTCCTCTCTCCGGCCATTAAAGCAGCCACATAAACTTTGGAAAAAAGATTTTCATATGAACTAAAAGCTTCGGAAAGAGTCTTGCCGTTTCTAATTTCGGCTTCAACCTTTTTTATTATTTCCAGTAAATAAGGATTGGCCACCCTTTTTTCCACCAGCTCCAGACTTTTGAGCACCGGATAGCCGGCTTTGAGGAGAGCCACCAGTTCCTGGTTGAAAAGGATAACCTCGGCTGGTTTAATCCGCCGCCGGGATAGCCGCATTTGAGAGATTCTTATCCTTTTTTGGATAGATAGAACACAAAACCCTTTTGCCTGGAGCGCTTGGTAGCAATCTTGAACTGAAGGGGCCTCAATTGTTTCCCTGAGAATACGGCCATCAGCTGTGGCAAAACGGCATAGATAAAATGGCATTTAATTTCTCAATCCTGGCCTTTTTTGAATATCTTAAATTACCTGAGCACTCCTGTCAATTTAACCTGGGCGATTTCCAATAAAAAGATTGACAGAAAGCCAAATAATTCTTAATAATATATTATAAAACAATGAAGAGGAGAATGGTTGTCGCTTTTAGCGTAGTAAGGTCTATTATATTTGGGCTAACCTTTCTCAGCTTGGCTTTTGCTCAGCAGATCATATCGCCACAAGAAAGAAATATCCAGACTCCTCCAGACCAGGATATTTCTCAGCAGGTCCAGAAACCAAAGCTGGACTACATGAGCACTTTCCTTTCCAGAACAACCAGTCCCCTCGGTCTTAAGGAAGACGAAGAACTCCGACGTCTGCTCAAACAATCTAAGACCCACTGGGCTCTAAGGGCCGGTATTCGCCACATCTTGAATTAATTTTTTTTGCGGTCTTGATTCAATTTTTTGGATTTGATATATTTTACTTATCAGAGTTGTTCATAGATTATTGATGTTATAAATAGCTTTTTTCTCCTCTTAATGGATAACTTAGGGAGGCAAATCAGGGCTATGAACCGATTCCAAAAAATCGGATCGGTTTCCGATTATTTCACTGGAACGAATGGTTTTTTTCGAAAATTGCTAAATATCTGGTAAACATGCGGGCCAAAGGGGCAAGATGAAAAAAAACCTGGGTTTATACCTGGCCATCTTAGTAGTAATTGTTCTTACAGTTTTGGGTTTTATCAACATTTCCCGGAAGCTTTCCTGGAAAGAGCCCTATGACGGAGTCTCCTGGGTAGAAGGGCCTTCAGGATTGTTAGCTGCTAAGGTCGACGAAGATAGTCCGGCTTATCTTTCAGGTATTAAAGCTGGAGACATTCTATTTTCTATTAACAATACGCCGATAAATAACCGAATAGATTATGCCAAAATGATCTGGTTAATTGACCGGCTCGAGCAAAAAGCACTTTACCAAATCGGGCGCGGTGGGACAATCCTATCTCCTTCTTTTTATTTAGAAAAAAAAGGAGTTGGCTCTACCTATATCTTCCTGATGCTTCTCGGTCTAGCCACCCTGGCTATAAGTCTGTTGGTCTTTTTTAACAGCAAAAGACAATTCTCGGGCCCTTACGGCTTTTTCTATCTTGTCTCATTTTCCTTGTATTCTTTTTATGTCTTTTCAGCTACCGGCCAAATGGACTTTTTGGATAAGCTGTTTTTCTGGCTGGATAAGATAGCCCTGCTGGCTTTTCCTCCTCTTCTTCTGACTTTCTTTTTCATCTTTCCTCAGAAGAAAAAAATAATTAATAACCGAAACTTGATAGCCCTTTTTTATCTGCCAGCCCTGCTGATTTTTTTGGCTAATATCGCCCTGGTCTCTTTTCTCGAACCTGAACTGAACGAGGTCCAGGTGGTAACTTTTCAAAAAACTTTGGAAAAACTGGAATTGGCCCATTTCGCCATATTTACCATCTTGGCCCTCATTCTTATCATTCGAGACTTGATAAAAAGTCTAAATCCTCATATCAAGAATCAGCTTAAATGGATTGCCGGAGGTCTAGGATTAGGGATCTTGCCTTTTGCCTTTTTTTATGTTCTCCCATATTTAGGCGATCGCCTGCCCACGACTGCAGGGCAGTTAAGTGTTTTACTTCAAGGATTGATTCCAGTTACTTTAGCTTATTCTATCTCTCGCTACCGGCTGATGGATTTCGAGGTTTTGTTCAAGAAAGGGACAACCCTGATTATTTCTTTCGCCCTGTTAGCCCTGGTCTATTTCTTAGTTAGCTCACAAACCGAGATTTTTTCTGAAAATAGGTTTAACGCTTTGATGCTGGGGCTGCTGGCTATAATCCTGGGGGCGACTCTTTTTACCCCGCTATCTGAACTGATTCAGACTCTGGTAGATCGGGTAATCTATCGCCGTAGTTATGAATACCGCCGGACACTTTTGATGATTTCAAACGAGCTTAACCGTGAGAGAAGCCTGGCCAAGTTAAGCAATTTTTTGGTGGAAACCATATCTAAAGCCTTATCTTTGAAGAATATTTGTCTATATTTAGCCAGCGAAAAAACAGACCGTGAATTTTATCTGCTGCAATCTTCAGACCAAACCAGCCTGGCTCCCAGAATCTTAAACCTAAGTCCTGAGGAGGTTGACCAGCTGCAAAGAGCAGAATTTATTTCCTTTTTTCTACCAGGAGAGAAGCCTTTGGGAGAAAAATTATTTACTCCCCTTCTGGAAAAGGGGCTGGTCCACATCCTGCCACTCCGACTGGAAAATAAAATAATGGGTTTTCTGGCCATGACCAATAAACTGGATGAATCTTATCTATCCGGTGAAGACCGTGAGTTGTTACGAACTATTTCCACTCCAGTGGCCCTGGCCTTAGAAAACGCTTATCTTTACAACCAGGAAATAATTCGGTCGCAGGAGCTCCAACGCCTTAAAGATTATAGCGATAATATTATCGAAAGCCTGACTGTGGGGGTAGCAGTCATAGATCAGACTGGGCAGGTAATAGGTTGGAACCGGGTCCTGGAAAGCCAGTTCGGCCTGAAGAAGGAGATGGTGCTGAACCGCCATCTCTCAGAAGTCATCGGTCAAGAAAATTACAGGGCCATTTTCCCACCCGACACTCAAACAGAATACCAGCTGCTAAGCGAAATAAGCCTGACTATGGACCAGAAGGAAAAGCGAATTTTTGACGTAGCCAGGACCCCTCTCTTTGACAATCAAATGCAGGCTTATGGAACTATCATAGTTTTTGAAGATATTACTGAAAAGATCCTTCTACAGCAGCAGCTTCTGACTTCAGAAAAGCTGGCCTCCATTGGCTTACTGTCAGCCGGCGTAGCTCACGAAATCAACACTCCGCTGACCGGTATTTCCAGCTATGTCCAGATGCTCCAAAAAAAGCTAACTGATACCCACTATATCCAAATTTTGCAGAAAATTGAAGCTCAGGCCGACCGGGTCAACCACATTATTAAAAACCTGCTGAATTTTGCCCGCAACCCAGCCGATGAATCTTTCCATCGGATAAATTTGAAAGAAACTTTGGAAGAGATTATCTCGCTCATTGATTATCGCTTAAAAAGTCTTAATATCAGCTTGGAATTACAGCTTAATCCAGTAGTAGTCCGGGCCCAGAAAGAAAGGCTTCAGCAAGTTTTTATAAACATCATTCTTAACGCCCTCGATGCCATGCCGGATGGAGGCACCCTAACCATAGAGACCAATCAGAAGGACAATCTGGCCATAGTCCGAATAACCGATACTGGAACCGGCATCAAGCAGGAATATCTACCGCGGATCTTTGACCCTTTCTTTACCACCAAGGGGCTGGGAAAAGGAACCGGGCTGGGTTTATCTATCAGTTATGCCATAGTCAAGGAGCATGAAGGCCAGATTCTGGTGGACAGCCTGGTTGGCAGAGGCACTACTTTTACTATCATGCTGCCAACTGGTTTTCCCCAAAAGAATCGCCAGAAACTCTCTATAGGGGGGAAGTCATTATGACTCACAATGCTTTGATTCATTTGATTGACGATGAACCAATTATTCATGATGTCCTCGGGCAGCTCCTGGAGGCTGAGGGATATGAGGTGGAAATCTCCTCTTCAGGAGAAGAGGCCTTAAAAAAATTCGAAGAACAGAAATTTGACCTTATTCTTCTTGACTTGTTGATGCCGGGAATGGATGGGTTGGAGGTATTAAAAGAGATAAAAAAAATCGATCCCGAAACCCTGGTCATTATAATAACCGCCTATGCTTCAGTTGAATCAGCCTTATCTGCTATAAAAATGGGGGCCTACGATTACATTCAAAAACCATTCAAAAATGATGAACTATTGATGACCATAAATAGAGCGCTGGAACATCGCCACCTTGAAGAAGAAAACATCAGACTCAAAGATGAACTCAAGAAAAAATTCAGCTTTAACAATATAATAGGCAAGAGTCAGCCGATGATCAACGTTTTTGAACTGATCAAAGCTGCGGCCCCGACTAGATCCACTATTTTAATTCAGGGTGAAAGCGGCACAGGTAAAGAGCTGGTGGCTAGGGCCCTTCATCTTAATTCCGACCGGGCTAACCATCCATTTATAGTAGTCAACAGTGGATCACTGCCACCAGATCTTCTGGAAAGTCATCTTTTCGGGCATGTTAAGGGTGCCTTCACTGGAGCAGTAACTGATAAAAAGGGATTGTTTGAAGCTGCTGACAAAGGCTCTATTTTCTTTGATGAAATTTCTTCCATCAGCCCTGAAACCCAAGTTAAGCTGCTTCGAGTAATGCAAGATAGAGAATTTATGCGACTGGGAGGCACCAAGAACATCAAAGTGGACGTGCGAATAATAGCCGCTACCAACACTGACCTGGAAAGATTGATAGAACAGAAAATTTTCCGAGAAGATCTCTATTACAGGTTAAATGTCATCAAGATTGAGCTTCCGCCTCTCCGGTCAAGAAAAGAAGATATCCCCCTGTTGGTTAAGCACTTTATAGAGTTATTTAGCAAAGAAAACAACAAACAAGTAGAAGATGTCAGTGAAGACGTCATGAAAATTCTTATGGATTATGACTGGCCTGGTAATGTTCGTGAACTGGAAAACGTCATAGAAAGGGCGGTTGTTCTTTGTAAATCTAAAATTATAACGCGTGAAGTCTTGCCTTCTTTTCTGGTTGACGGCCGAAGGATTAAACTGGACGAAATCTATGACTCTAACCTCAACCTGAAGGAAAATATAACAGAGTTTCAGAAAAAATTAATACTCTCTGCCCTGGAAAAATCTGGAGGAGTCCAGAAAAGAGCTGCTCAGCTTTTAGGTCTAAAACCAACTACTCTAAACGAAATGTTGAAACGGCTGGGAATTAATTCCTGAAACTTTTGGCCTAAATATTTTTTTCTTATAGATAGATTGTCTTAGTTTGGTAGGCGAATGATAGCCTCTGGGACATCAGGGGAAAAATGGGGCCAGGCCCTGGTAGATTTATTTTCTGGGGCTGAGGACTCCAGAGCAACCGCTGGTTATTTGAATTTTCCAGGAACCTGATCTTCTGGATTTATCACTATTTTTTTAAGACGGCCTGAAAATTCCAACTCAAAATCTTGGGTAGCCGAATCAACTAATAACAAATGTCTGCTCTCCAAGGCGTTAGTCTCCAGGAGCACAGTTAGAGGAATAACCATCGGTTTCTGGAATTGCCGGACAGTCAGCTTCACTTTCGAATTAGGGTCATTCTGAATGACTTTTTTTTCGACCCTGACCTCAGGCAATCTTTCTGAATAGAACCAATCTTTGAAAAACTGACTTAAATTCTGCTCTGAAACTCGCTCCATAGTCAGCTGGAAATCAGAGGTTCTGACACTTTTAAACTGGAACTTATGATAAAACTCTTGAAGACCTCTGAAAAAAATATCTTCCCCCAGCCAATCCTTAAGCATTAGCAGAGCCAGAGCAGCCTTGTTATAGATTAGAGACTGATAGCCATAAAAATCTATATGACTTAACCGGATACCAAGAATTATCGGTCCCAGATTAGATTTTTTTTTGACTGATTGAGACATTTTCATCAGAATTTGCCCAAAATCTTTCTGACCATATTTCTCTTTAAGATACATGATGGTTGAAAACTGAGCCAGACCTTCGGTTAGCCAGATATCCCTATAGGAAGTCCAGGTAATTCCATGTCCCCACCATTGATGGGCAATTTCATGAGCCAGGTAATATTCTGGCCAGAAAGAAAGATCTACCGGACTACGAAGATTTATTCTGATCGTTTCAGGTTCTCTGGAAACAAGAACATTGTCCAGGACTACCAGGCCAGGAGAGGCATGCCCTCCGAAAGAAGGCCACCGCCTCTGAACGACAGTCAGCTCTTGAAAGGGATAAGGGCCAAAAAATTCCTGGTACTTATTCAAGATATTGACAGCTTCGTCCAGAACCTGCCTCTCAGAATATCTCCAGTCCTGAGCAGTAAAGTGCCTAAAAACAATGCCCTTTTCTATTGTTCTTCTCGGGTTCAATCTGCCTATAAAAAAGCTAATGTATTTAACCGGAACCTGACTCTCATAAGTAAAGACTGAACTACCCAAATTCTCCAGCTCAACTATTGTCCCAGCATCTTTAACCGAGTATTGCTCCAGGAGCAGGCCTCCAGCTAAGCAATAATATCCGTCAGGAACTATTACTCTCAGCTTAAAAGTAACATATTTTTCTCGGGCTGGTGCCGGATACCATTCTGAAGACTGGGCAAACAAAAAGCTTTCACTGACTTGAACTAAAATCCGTCTGTCCTCAATAGAGCCCTGCAGACTAAAATCACTATGAGGTGGCGGAGGGACAATCTTTCCTCGATAATAAATCCGAAGCCAGAAAGATTTATCCCGGGGAATTGTTTCTGCCAGGTAAACATATAAGTACTTGCGCAGAGGGTCGCGGCTGTAGAGTAATTCCCGGCCTTGCCAGTCTGCTATTTTTGAAATCTGAAGTTCTGGATTTAAGCGAAATAGACAACTACTAAGATTTTCTGTAAGAGAAGTCAGGCCAATTTCAGCCGAGGCTGCCATCATTTTGTTTTCAGGTCGATAGCTCACCTCTATCTGATAATTATTAATCGTAAATTGCTCTCCAAACCTGATGAAAAGACGTTTTTGCCCTTCTTCTTTGGGCGAATAGCTATTTAGGAGCCTGTTTTTAGTTCGGTCAAAAAAGGAGATTTCCTCTTCAGCAAAAGGTGAATAGACATAAGTAAATTCACCCTTTTTCCTGGTTTTTATTTCAACTACCGTCTCCTCAGATTGAGGAAGGAAGGTCAGTAATTCACCAGTCAGGGAATTCTTTACTGTAAAAGACCTGGCATAATTTCTGGCAAAAATGGAATAGACCTGGTTATCAGAGACCTTTAGATTGCGATTTCCCTCTGACTGCTCAACTGGTTCATAGTGTAAATTATTCCTAAAGTAATTTTGGCCACCCCTGACATAAACATGCTCTATATTTTCCTCAAAATAGGGTTTTTTATATATCTTCCTCAACTGATTTTTCTCAATTTCATCTGAAGGCTCAAAGTGAATCTGCCCTTTCCCAACAATGATAATAGCCGTATCTATTTCAGGCAGGTTATCAAAGAATATCTGACCCTCGGTAAAGGTCACTATTAGGTCACTCTGTGTTAGCTGAATATTCCTGGCATAAATACTTTTCTCGCCTGGAAAACTCAGTCGGTAAAGATTTCTCAGGCTGCTATTGACCAATCTTTTATGTATCAAGACGCTGTTCTCGATCTTCTCATAGGAAATCTGCCAGACCTCGATAAGGGCCGAATACTGGCTCTGGAATAAAACCTGAAAAAAAGCCCGGTTCAAATCATTGGTATCTTGGCTTTCACCTGCGTAAAACATGATCACCTTTTCCAGGTCAGAATTGTCAAAATAAGACTTTAAAGCCGAATTTTCTTCTTCTTTAATCCCTGGTAAGCATAGGCTTAAGTATGTCTCGACATCCTGATTTTCCAGTGTTCTTTTAAGAGCTAATAGGTGGTCTGGGATGGCCGGCTGGGATGGAAAACCCTCTGAGTAAAAAACTACCTCGAGTAGCAAAAAGAGGAAAACGCTTAAAAACTCTTTTTTTACCCCAAGATACCTTCTTCTGGCAACCGATTTTCCTTATATATATATTATATACGAAACTCCGTTATAACATCATAGAAAATAGCAGTTACCTTGCGATGATTTTATAGAAGGGGTTAAAGTATAGAAAAATGCTTATTTCTGTAAGAAAAGAGACAGAAGGAAGCTAACCGGCTACCTGCTTTAAGAAAGTTTATACTCCCTGGAAAATATCTTTACCTTCTGGATTCCGGCTTAGGTTCTTCTTTTCCTTTCTTCTCTTCTTTTTTTAGATGCTCTTCCCAGGTGATAAAGCTGTGATAAAAAATAGCATCTCCTTCATCAATACCCCTGGTAATTTCGGTAATATGAGAAGTCGTAGCCCCAAAAGCCTCAATTGCATAAATCACAGCTTTTTCTGGGTCGATGTTATTGCCACAGGTATAAATATCCAAAGCCCCATACTTCTTTTCTGGCCAGGTATGAGTTGAAATATGAGACTCAGAAATCACTACCACACCACTGACACCATTGGGCGGAAATCTACTGAAAGAAATAGACCAAACCTGCGCCCCAGCAATTTCTGCGGCTTTAACCAGAATCTGCTGCACTTTTTCTACACTGCCGATAGTTTTCGGGTCGCAACCAGAAGCTTCAACAATATAATGGTGGCCAATGGTCGAATGAAGATCTTTGGTCATTAGCTCCTCCTGTCTGAATTGTCAAGTTGATTATGGCACAAATGGACTCTAAGTCAACTCCAGGCATAGACTTTAACCACTGTCTTGTGGTATAAAAAGAGCTAAAAATAAAATGTTGACGACTATAATAAGCTTAATCATCCTGCTTTTTGCCATCACCATCCACGAAGCCTCTCACGGTTTGGTTGCCTACCGGATGGGTGACCCCACCGCTATGGCTGCCGGCAGAGTAACCCTTAATCCTATGGCTCACATTGATATTTTTGGGACGGTCATTCTGCCCTTGCTGCTGGCAATATTCGGAGCCCCGGTTTTTGGCTGGGCCAAACCTGTTCCAGTTAACCCTCATTTCCTAAGGAATCCCCGGCGTGATGGCCTCTGGATTTCTTTAGCCGGACCGGTAGCTAATATCCTGGCGGCTGCAGTTTCCTTGCTCTTAATTGTCTTATTGAAAGCCATAAGTCCGGTTACCACTGTGGCTCTCTATAATTTCTTAACTTCGAGCGGAGGACTTCCCGCAGGTTTGCAACCACTTCAAGGATTGGTTATAATTCTTTTTTATTTGGTTTTAATCAATACCTACTTAGCAGTTTTTAACCTCATACCGATGTATCCTCTGGATGGCAGTGGGGTGTTAGAAGGGCTACTGTCTGACGATCTGGCCGATAAATATGCTAAGCTGAGACCCTATGGATTTCTGATCGTCATTATTCTAATTTCCTTTGGCTTTTTAGACCTGGTAGTCAGGCCTTTACAATATCTGATTCTCGGAATAATCTTCTTTTGAGAAGCACTGCCATGAACCAACTAAGAAAAAAAATCGTCCTGAGCGGGATGCGTCCAACCGGTCCTCTTCATCTCGGCAACTACGTGGGGGCTCTCAGAAGTTGGCTGAAGCTTCAGGACACCCACCGATGTTTCTTCACGATTGTACCCTGGCATGCCCTAAGCTCGGAGTATGAAAACCCGAAAGTCATAAAAGATTTTACCTTTGAGGTGGCTCTGGATTGGCTATCTGCTGGTTTGGACCCTGAAAAATCAGTCCTTTTTATTCAGTCCGAAGTCAAGGAACATGCTGAACTCCATCTACTGCTGTCGATGATCACTCCCCTGGCCTGGCTGGAAAGAGTCCCAACCTTCAAGGAACAGCAGCAAGAGCTTCAGGATAGAGAATTGAACACTTATGGCTTTTTGGGATATCCCCTGCTCCAGACTGCTGATATTATTATCTATAAAGCTGAAGTGGTGCCAGTAGGTGAGGATCAGGCTTTTCACATCGAGTTGGCCCGGGAAATTGTCCGCCGGTTTAATCGTTTCTATGGAGAAGTTTTTCCTGAACCACAGATCCTTTTAACTGAGGTCCCTAAACTGGCTGGAACTGATGGCCGGAAGATGAGCAAGTCTTACAACAATGCAATTTATCTAAAAGATTCTCCAGATACCATCAAGAAAAAGATATCTCCAATGATCACTGATACCAGAAGAAAACGCCGTTCTGACCCGGGGGAACCTACAGATTGTCCGGTCTTTACTCTTCATCGGGCCTTCGTCAATGAAAAGAAGCGGGAAGAGCTGGCTGCTGGCTGCCGCTCAGCAACCATCGGCTGTCTGGATTGCAAAAAAGTAGTTATCGATACTTTAATTGAAGAATTTGCTCCCCTTAGAGAAAAGAGAGCTTATTATCTGAAACATCCCGGATTAGTCTGGGAAATATTCGAAGAAGGCAGCAGAAAAGCTCGAAAGGCAGCTCAAGAAACCATGGAAAAAGTCCGGCAGGTCATGGGATTGAAGCTCCCCCTTAAAGATAAAGCTGAAGAGAAAATCTAATGGAGCAGGAAAATCAGGAACAGCCAGAAACCCAGGTTCAAAACCAGGATTTCCAACTTCCTACTGATAGTTATCAGGTGAAGCTGGAAATCTTTGAGGGACCGTTAGATCTTTTGCTCTTTTTAATCCGCAAGAAAAAAATTGATATCCATGACATCCCCATAGCAATCATCACCCGAGATTACCTGGAATACTTAGATAAAAAAGAGCAGATTAATCTCGACCGGGAGGCTGAATTCTTGCTAATTGCTTCTCTGCTGATTTATATCAAATCGCAGATGCTCCTGCCAAGAGAACAGGAGGCTGGTGAGCGGGATGACCCGCGTCAAGTTCTGATAGACCGGCTGCTTGAATATCAGAAAATCAAAGTGGCCTCGACCTTACTCAGAGAAAAGGAAGAAGACCAGCAGCAGCGCTGGATAAGAACCTTTTTGCCTCCAGTGGCTAAATCTGAAGAGGCCGAGTTGCTGGTAGTTAGCCTGTTTGACCTGGCCGAAAGTTTTTTCCTTTTAATGAAAAGAAAAGAGCAAGAAAATTTTAGGGTAATCAAAGGCAAGGATGTCTCAGTTGAACAGAAGATAAAAGAAATTATCAGTTTTTTGGAAAAAAATGGCTCCATGGATTTTCTGGAATATTTTTCTGCCCAAGAATCGATGGAAGAAGCCCTGGTGTCATTTTTCTGCCTGCTGGAACTGATTAAAAATCACCTGGTTTTAGCTGTCCAAGAGCAGCTCTTCCAGACTATAAGAGTCTGGCTAAGAAAATCTCAGACTCCACCTCACGGACCTGACCATGAATGATCAATTAAAAGTGATCCTGGAAGTCCTTATTTTTATCTCCCAGGAGCCTCTGACTAGAGATAAAATCAAAGAGGTTGTTGGTGAGGTTTCAGACGAGGAATTGGAGGCTGGGTTTCAAGCTCTTCAAGAGGATTATGCTTCCTCCTGCCGGGGAATTCAGATCATTCAGACAGCCGGTGGTTTTCTTTTCGCTACCAAACCCGAGCATGACCAATGGGTTAGGCGTCTACTACAGATAGAAAAGAAGACTAAGCTGTCCTCGGCCGCCCTGGAGACTCTAAGTATCATTGCTTACCATCAGCCAGTAACCCAGGCCGAAATTTCGGCCATCAGAGGTGTTGATTCAACCTATTGCTTAAAGACTCTCCTCCAGAAAAAGCTTATCAAAATCGTTGGCCGAAAGAAGGCTCCTGGCAATCCTCTTATTTACCGCACCAGTGAAAGATTTCTGCAGTATTTTGGTTTGAATAGTCTTGACGATTTGCCGAAAGAAGAAGAAATTGCTAAAATTTTAGAGGAAGAAAAACAAATGGTTTCTTAGCTCTAAGTAAAGAGATTTCCTATATTTAGGGTTGACAACCAAGCTTAACTTTTATAGTATTAGAAGCTATTTTTCAATCATACATTCAATGGAAATCGTCGTTGCTCGAAACAGCGGGTTTTGTTATGGGGTCAGGCATGCCCTTCAACTAACCCGAAAGACTTCTCAGAGATATAAGAGACGGATTTTTAGCTGGGGAGAAATTATTCACAATCCAGAAGTAATCGGCCAGCTGGCAAGAGATGGAATTCAGGTAGTTACTTCTCTGAAGGCGTTACGGGCAGGTGACACGGTAATCATCAGAAGTCATGGAGTCTCGCCTGTAGTGTACCAAGCTTTAAAAAGAAAAAAAGTTAAGCTGGTTGATGCCACCTGTCCCATAGTAAAAGGAATTCAGCAGACCATAGAGAAACTTAGCCGCCAGCCTGGTGAAATAGTCATTGTAGGCAACAAGAATCATCCAGAAATCCAGGGTCTGCTGGGCTATGCCCGAGGCAAAGGCAAGGTCGTGGAAAACGAAGAGCAGGCCAGGGCTTTGCCCTTTAGAAAGAAACGGGCGGTGCTGGCCCAATCCACTCAGGAGAGAGAGCTTTTTAATCAAGTAGTGGCTGCCCTGGTAGAAAAAACGGCTGAACTAAGGGTTTATAATACCATCTGTAGATTCACTCGAGTCCGCCAGGAGGCCACCGCCGAGTTAGCCGGCAAGGTAGATGCTCTTCTGATAATCGGTGGGAAAAACAGCTCAAACACTAACAAACTCTATCAGATTTCCCGCCGATTGTTGCCTAGAACCTATTTCATTCAATCACCAAAAGAAATAATACCGGAAATGCTTCAGGGAGTAAGAATAATCGGGCTTTCTGGAGGAGCTTCCACTCCCCCAGAAGTTATTCGGCAAACTGTTTGGGCTATCAGAAATAGCATAAAACAGAATTCGCCTCAGGAGAGAGTAGATTATGATTGATGTAAAAAAGAACCCCAACAATGAGGAGCAGCTTACTGCAGAAGACTATGAGCGTCTTATCGACCAGTATCATATTTCTGGCCAGGAGCTAACCGCTGGCAGCCTGATACGCGGCCGGGTAGTGAAAAAGACTTCCAGTCATCTGCTGCTGGACATCGGCCACAAGACAGAAGGGGCTATCCCGGTAGAAGACTTCAGAAATCCTGAAGAATTTCAGGAAATCAAAATCGGAACAGAGATCGAAGCTATTCTGGAGAAATCTAGACCTCAGGACGGCTACTACCTTCTTTCTAAAAGAAAAGCTGATATAATTCGAGCTCTCGATCTCCTGGAAAAAGCCTATCACTCTAACAGTTGGGTCATAGGAAAAGTTTTAGCCAGGGTCAAAAATGGCTACAAAGTCGATGTGGGCTTAGAGGTCTTTCTGCCGGAAGCTCATGCGGACCTCAGACCCATTAAAGATCCAGATTCCCTCATTGGCCAGAACTTGAAATTTAAGGTCATGAAGTTTAATAGAAAAGAAGAAACCGTAATCCTTTCGCGCAAGCTGGTTCTCCAGGATGAGAGGGAAAAAAGAAAACGCCGGGTTTTCAGCCGGTTGGTTAAAGGGGCTAAAGTTAAAGGCACAGTTAAATCCCTAACCAGCTTTGGAGCTTTTATTGATCTGGGCGGTGTGGAAGGATTACTTCACATTTCTGACCTTTCCTGGGGCAAAACAAGTCACCCTTCAGAAATACTCCAGCCAGGTCAGGAAGTGGAAGTAGTAATTCTGGACTTTAACGAAAATGATGAAAAAATTTCTCTTGGGTTTAAGCAGTTAACTCCTGATCCCTGGTTGAGTGTAGAAGAAAAGTATCAACCCGGGATGAAAATAACAGGCAAGGTGGTCAGCCTGACAGATTTTGGCGCCTTTGTCGAACTAGAGAAAGGAGTGGAAGGACTTATTCATATTTCTGACCTTAGTTGGTCTAAGAAAATGATCCATCCAAAAAAGATCCTGACCGTTGGTCAGGAAGTCACCGTTCAGATTCTGGAAGTTAATGCTGAAACTCGCAGAATTTCGCTCGGTCTAAAACAAGCCAGCCCGCACCCCTTAGAAGTCTTCAGTCAGAAATACAACCCCGGCTCGCGGCTTAAAGGCAAAATCACCAGCCTGACAAACTTTGGGGCTTTTGTCCGGGTAGATAAGGATATAGAGGGTTTAGTTCATATTTCAGATATCAGCTGGGAAAAAATTAAGCATCCTTCTGAAAAACTGCAAGTTGGTCAGGAAATTGAAGTAGTGCTGCTAAACATCGACTTAAAGAAGCAGAAAATTTCATTGGGCATCAAGCAGCTTGAAGGCGACATTTGGGAAGACTTCTTTAACCGGCAGAAGATCGGAGATGCCCTCAAGGTTAAAGTCGTCCGGATCGCAGATTTTGGAGTCTTTGTAGAAATCATGCCGGGAATTGAGGGAGTGGTTTTCAATTCAGAGTTAGATGATAACCGGATTGAGAATCCAGCTGAGGTTTTTAAACCCGGAGATGAGAAACTGGCCAAGATAATCAAGCTCACACCTCAGGCTAAGAAGATCTCTTTGAGCTTTCGGCAGGCGCAGATGGAAATCCAGAAAAAAGAGTTTCAGAAATATATGTCTGGCCAAAGTGACCGTTTAACTTTGGGAGATGTATTCAGGGAACAGCTTAAAAACATACCCGGCATTTCCAACAGCAAAAAGGAGGGCGAATAATGATTAAGTCCGACCTGGTAAATATAGTCGCAAGGGAACTTAACATTTCCAAGAAGGAAGCCGAGACTGGGGTCAATCTTTTTTTTGAGGCTATAAAGGAAGCTATTCTCAAAGGTGAAGAGATAGAGTTCCGAGGTTTTGGTAGTTTTCGCTTCCGTGAGCGGGCTCCCCGGACTGGCCGGAATCCCCGGACTGGTGGGATGGTAAAAGTTCCCCCAAAAAAGGTTCTCTATTTCAAACCTTCTAAGCTACTGAAGGAAATGCTTAACCAGAACAAATGAGATACTGTACCGCTCCCTGGAGGTTGACTTACGTGAACAAGTCCCTGAAAATGAAAGACTGTATTTTCTGCCAGGCTTTGAAAAAAAAAGATGATCAGGAGTCTCTAATTCTGTATAGGGCCAAGTACAATTTTGTCATCCTCAACCGTTATCCCTACACAACCGGCCACCTGATGGTCGCTCCCTACCGTCATCTGGCCAGCCTGGAGAAAGCCCCAAAAGAAGTGTTGTTTGAGGCTGCAGAACTGACCCAGACAGCCCTAAAAATATTAAGAAAAGCCTACCAGCCTCAAGGTTTCAATCTGGGTATGAATCTGGGGCAGCCGGCTGGGGCTGGAGTGGCCGATCATTTTCACCTTCATGTGGTCCCCCGCTGGCCCGGCGATTCTAACTTCATGCCGATTATTGGCCATACTAAGGTTTTCTGTGAAGACCTGGCAGCTACCTTCAATCGGCTCAGACCTTTCTTCGCCCGCTAAGAAAAGAAACAGGAGAAGTAAGCCATGTTAAAAGCAATGCGAAAAAATGTGAAATCCCTATCCCCAGTCCTCTGGATTGTCATCGCTGCTTTTGTAATTACCATTTTTGCCGTCTGGGGTGGAGCCAGCCGGGTGGGTGAGTCCGGAGGTAACAACAAAGTAGTTCAGATAGGCAAAGAGGTTATAACCGCTGAAGAATATTTTCAGGTCTTAAGACAGAGAATTGAAGCCATGCAAAAAGACTATCCTGAACTTAATTTAGAGATGATCAAGCAGTTGAACCTGCCTCAACAGATCCTGGAACAAATGATTCAGCAAAGGTTGCTGTTGTCTTTGGCAAAAGAAATGGGCTTAAAGGTCACTGACCAGGAACTTCAGGAAAAGATAATCAGTTACCCGGTCTTTCAAAGAGATGGAAAGTTTATCGGTTTTGAGGAATATAAGAGGATTCTGGATTGGAACCATATTCCTATTGGGCAATTTGAGGATAGCCTGAGAGATGAAATTCTTTTGACCAAGGTGCTTCAGTTATTAACCGCTGGAGTAGCTGTGACTGAAGAGGAAGCCTGGGAAAGCTACCGGAACCAAAACGAGACCGCCAAAATTGAATATTTGGTAGCTTCGGCCGAGGGTTTCCCGGTTTCCTATGATCCTAACGAAGAAGAATTAAGGAGCTATTTCGAAAGCAATAAATCGAAATACCAGATACCTGAAAAAAGAGAAGGACAGTTGGTTTTTATAAAAACTGAAGAGCTCAAGAAACAGATTATAGTTTCTGATTCTGAAATCGAAAATTATTACCGCCAACATATAAACCAGTTTAAAGAACCAGCTAAGATCAAAGTTAGCCGAATTTATCTAACCTATACTGAACCTGATAAGCAACAAGTCATAGAGCAGAGCAAAAATCTGAAAGCCAGGCTGGACTCCGGTGAAGATTTTTCTGAGTTAGCCAGGATTTACTCTCAGGATGAGAAGGCTGCTGACGGTGGAGATTGGGGTTATTACGATTGGCAAGCTTTTACTGCCGAAGAAATTCAAGTTATTAACCAGTTAGAAGTCGGGCAGGTTTCCGAACCCGTAGATCTGGGCTATGCTATCTCCATCTTAAAAGCCACAGAAAAAATGCCGGAAATCACCAAACCCTTAGATGAAGTCAAAGCCATGATTCAGAACAACCTGCTCGAACAGAAAGCCCGAGAACAGGCCTCAGAAAGAATGGAAAAATTGGCTAAGATAGCCAAGAAAACCAGAAGCCTGGAACAAGCTGCTAAACGAGAAGGTTTAACCAGTCAGGAAACCGGGCTGCTAACAGCAGGCGAACCCATACCCGAAATAGATTCATCCGGTTTTCTCAGCCAGACTCTTTTTGAGCTTGATGAAAAAGAATTATCTTCTCCGATTTTCACCTATGAAGGAGTCGGGTTGGTTCAGCTAACCAGAATTGAACCTCAGCATCAAGCCTCTTTTGAAGAAGTTCAGACCCAGGTTCTGAATGATTTTCTGAATGATATTAAAAAGGAAAAGATAAAAGAAAAATTAGCCAGCTTAATACATGACCAAGCAATTAGCTGGGAGAAAATTGCTGAAGAAAATAATCTGGAGTACAAGAGAGTCGAGACTCATAAACGGGGGCAGTACTTGAGCCTGATTGATAATACTGAGGTCCTGGACAATCTGGTATTTAGCTTGCCGCTGAACCAGCCGAGTGAACCATTTGAAACCGCCGAGGGCTATGCCGTAGTCAGGGTGCTGGAAAGAAAAGAAGTCAACCGAGAAGATTTTGCCAGGGTCAAAGACCAGGAAACAGAAAATCTGTTAAACGAAGCCAGAGAAATGTTCCTGTATAGCTACCTGCAAAAAGCCAGAGAAGATATGAAAATCAAGATTAATTATAATTTGTTCAGCCAAGTCACCGATGATCTGCTTGGAAGGATTGGAGGCTAAGGCCTCTTTTTGTTAATAAAAAAATAGCTATTCAGGTAAGCAGAGCTTAATAATCAACTACTACCGCCTAAAGCTTACCGAAACTCGGGGACAGTGCAAAATAGACCCTCGGTTTCTGGCCCATGGTATATCAGAGACTGGAAGAAATAGGAAATAGGCCAGCCAGGGAAAACCATTAAAAAGCGGTCTCGGCAGATTGGGCTGCCATATCCACTGAAGACTTATCTCTCCTTAAGGAAAAAATCATCATAATGATAATTGGCCTAAGCAAAATGAGGGAAGAGTCAAGGAGGATTTTTTTATTTGAATTATGGTGATTAATAGATGTATATTTCTTATCTGATTAGTTAGCTTGGATTTTAATCCAGTAAGAAAAGACCATAGTGGTAACAACAAATGGATGGCAGGTTCGGGAGATGATAGAGTTTTTTAAAATTGGTTTAAAGGTCAAACCTCAAAAGAACGGCCTTAATTATTTTTGAAAATTATCGTTGAAACAATTAAGTCTTAAAGGTAATTAAGAAATAGAAGGAGTAAATACGATGAGAAAAGCTTTTCATCGCCAGCCAAGACTAAATCATTACCCCCGGGTGGCAGTCATTTTCTTTTTAATTTTGTTTTTAGTCCCAGCACTTTTACCGTCGACTTCCTTTAGCGCCGAACTTGTATCTCCCGAGAAGTTCTTGGGTTTTCAGGTTGGCCAGGATTTCAAGTTGGCTAACTGGAAACAGATAACTGAATACTTCCAACTTTTAAGCGAAGCTTCTGACCGCCTCCAATTAGTAGAACTGGGTCAGACGACTCTTGGTCGGCCCCTGGTCATGGCCATCATTACGGCTGAGGAAAATTTTGGCAATTTAGAAAAATACCAAAAAATCCATCAGCGTCTTCATGACCCCAGACATCTCAAACCAGAAGAGAAAGCTGCCCTGATTAAAGAAGGCAAAGCCATTGTCTACATAAGCTGTTCTATCCACTCCACTGAAATTGCTGCTTCCCAGATGTCTATGGAACTGGCCTACAAGTTAGTCAGTGATAATTCTGAGGAAATTAAAAAAATCCTCAGTCAGGTAATTCTCTTGCTGGTACCTTCAGCTAACCCTGACGGTATTGACCTGGTAACTGACTGGTATTACCGGACTTTAGGCACTCCTTATGAAGGCAGCAGTATGCCCTGGCTCTATCATTATTATACCGGACATGATAACAACCGCG